>JAWOGA010000037.1:0-30142 GCA_046497225.1 Candidatus Moraniibacteriota bacterium
AATGTCCAAAACGGAGAAATCCTCTACTACGACTTTAAAACCCTCTCGGACAAAGAACCCGCCCTCCAAGCTCTCTATTCTACAACAGAAGACGGCCTCTACGGACCGGAAAGCGAGATTAACATCACCGCCGAGTATGACGAGGTTATCCACCAAGGAGAGGTTACCCTGACTCTGGACACCGGAGTAGAAATTACTCTTACCCAAGTACAAGACAATCAAATCTCGGGAACCTACACCGTGGGAGAAACCGGCTCGGGAGAAAACACAGAAGACCTCAAAGCTTCTTCCATAAAAGAGCAGAATGTCTGCAACGCTCAAGAGAATTGTCTGGAAGAAACCACTTTACCCGAGAACAATATCAATGATACTTCCGACATAGAGGTGGACACCACCCCGCCGGAATTTACTAACCTCAACCCCGGGGAAGAAGTTGACTCCCTGGCCAATACTTTGGGTTATGCGGTTAGTGAAGAACTCCAAACCATGCAGATCACCTTTTCCTCTCAAGAAGAAGAGCAAACCTGTACTCTGGAAGGAGATTTCCTTCAAGAAGGAGATCACCAAGAAATCGACACCGGAAATTGCCAGGAAGGACCTATCGTCCTCAACCCCGGAGAAAACTACACCTTAACCTTTGCCGGAGTGGATCCCGCGGGCAACTCGGGAGAGGCTACTCTGGAGGTTGCCATAGCGGAAGAAACCAAGGAAGAGGAGACTGAAGAACCCAAGGAAGAAGAAACCGAAGAAGAAACAGACGAGACTACCGATGAGACTACTGATGAAGAAACAGAGGAAGAAGAAACAGAGGAAGAAACCGAAGAAACCGACGAAACCGAAGAAGAAGAGGACGAAGAAGAAACCGAGGAACCCGCCCTAACCCGGGAAGAACCTGAAGAAACCCGGGAAGAAGAAACCCTCCCCGATCCTCTGGAAAAAGAAGAAACCCGGGAAGAAACCGAGGAAACAAAAAAGGAAGCCGAAGAAGAATCTTCCCCCATAGAAAAATCCCTCCCCTCCCAAACCGCCGAAGAAGTTAAAACATTCCTGGAAAACAACAAAACCGCCGCCGGCATGGTAGCCGCCGGAGGATTGGCAGTACCCATTGTCACGGTCTTCACCGGAGTCTCCCGCCTGAGAAACCTTTTCCTCATTATCCGGGAAACCATCCTCAGAGCCCTGGGACTATTGGGAATAGCCAAAAGAAAGAAAAAACAAGAATGGGGAACTATCTACAATGTCCACACCGGAAAACCCGTCTCCATGGCTACTGTCATAGCCGTAGACAAGCAAACCGGCAAACACAAAAAAACCAAGCTAACAGATAAACACGGAAGCTATTACTTCCTCACCACCCCCGGAGAATATTACTTAAAAGTAAAAAAGAAAGGCTTTAGAATCTACCGGGGCCAGATAGAAAAACTCTCCAGCCAATACGCCGACAACTACCAGGGAGAAACCCTCAACTTCTCTTCCAGTTCCAAAATAGCTAAAAATATTCCCCTGGAGAAAATCAACAAGAACAAAGAAGAAAAACACCCCTTCCGCAAAATGTTCGGAGTCCTAAGCACGCTCCTTTTCTGGGTAGGTCTGGCTTTCAACATTGCCATCCTCACCATAGATCCCTCCATCTTTAATTTCCTCCTCTTTGTCTTCTACCTATTCATGGCCGGAGTCAAATACTTCTACCTGGAAGGAAGCAACTGGGGAGAAGTTCTCAACCAAAAAGGCAAACCCCTGCAATTTGCCACTATTAAACTCTACAACCAAGAAACCGGCCAAAGAGTCTCCCGAGTGGTTACCGATCAACTGGGAAGATACTTCCTCATCGCCAACCCCGGACAATACCTTCTTAAAGTCCGCAGCGTAGGAAGCCATTCCTCAGACATAACCAAGGAGATTACTCTTAAAAAAAGAGGAGCTATTGAAGAGAAGCTGAGGGTTTAGTAAGTTTGGAAAGTTTGGAAAGTTTGGAAAGTAATTGGTAAATGGGATATTATTGAATCTTGAATTTTGAATTTGTTTATAACTTGTTTCTTGTAATTTGTATCTTTTTATTTTATTCCCTTAATTCTTGCTTCTTGATTCTTGATTCTGTTTGGAGTTTAAGGCAACAATAAACCCGACAAACTAAGTTTGTCGGGGTTATTTTGGCGCCTGGCTCTGAATAGACGTTTTGTACCTTTTAATTTCGAATTTGTAATTTGTTTGTATCTTGTTTCTTGATTCTGTTTGAAATTTGGTTGCAATTTATCACTCTTTCCCGGGAGTGATTTTTGTGTTATAATAAGATCAATGAATCTTAATGATTATAAAAAAAAGAGGGATTTTAGTTTAACGGAGGAACCGGAAGGGGGGTTGCAAAAATCTTCCGAGAATAGGTTTGTGATTCAAAAGCATTATGCTTCTCATTTACATTTTGATTTCAGGCTGGAGATGAAAGATGAGAAAACAGAGGAAGTAGTGCTTAAATCTTGGGCAATTCCCAAAAATATACCTCTTGAAAAAGGAGTAAAACACCTAGCCATTAGAACAGAAGATCACCCGGTGGAATATTTGAATTTTGAAGGCAGAATCCCCGAAGGTAATTATGGAGCGGGCGAGGTGGAAATTTGGGATAAAGGCAAGTGGGGTTTAATGAAAGGATCTTTTGAGGAAAAAATGTTGAAGTTTAATTTGTTTGGAGAAAAAGTAAAAGGCAGGTATGTGATGATTAGAACTCAAGGATATGGAAACAAAAAGAGTGACGGCAATGAATATTGGTTGATTTGGAAAAAAGAGGCGTAATTTGAAATATGGTTAGTACGTAATTTATTTTAAATCCAATTGAAAGCAAGGTTCAAATTTAAAAAAAATGCAATGAACAAAAACAACGTTAAAAAATCTAAAGAAAAAAAGAGTAATCAAGATAGCTTAAAGAAAGGGCAATCGGAAGATTCTCAAAAGAAATCAATAAAGGAGCCTTTTTTGCATGGAGATGCTAAAAAGAGCATTGCCTCGGTTCTTTTGATCGTTTTTGCCTTGATTTTTGTTTTAAGTTTATTCGGGCAGGCCGGAATAGTAGGTGAATATTTGGACAAATTTTTAAGAATATCTTTTGGCTGGGGAAGGTTTGTTCTTCCCGTTTTAATGGTTATTTTAGGAGTTGTTTATTTCAGGAAGTATCAAAGATATAGATACTATCTGACTACGGCCGGCGCTTTTGTGTTTTTCTTGTTTCTCTTGGTTATTTTTTATAGTTTTGCTGAGTTGGAAGAAATGAAGGAATTGGCAAAACAGGGTAGTAATGGAGGTTTTTTGGGTTTTGCGATTGCCTATCCTTTGTTTAAATATTTCGGCGGTTTGGCGGCGACTATATTATCTGCCGGTTTTTTATTAGTTGGATTTATTTTGACTTTTAATTTTCCCTTGAATAAATTTTTTGCAGGAGCAGTTGATTATTATAAAGACTTTATATCAAAAATCAAAAGTATTTACTCTAGTAGACAAGAAAAGGGTCAACAAGAAGAAGATTTGTGGGAAGAAGATGAAAACAAAGAAAAAAAAGCCAAGGAAGAGGATAATATCAAAGAAGGGTCTATTAAATTTATAGATGAGGATGAAACAGAAGAAAAAACGAAGACCCCCGGATTTGGCCTTGATGAAAATGATTACGGAAAAAAAGAAAAAAAGCCAAAAGAAGAAGAGCAATGGAAATTCCCCTCGACAGATTTATTAGAAGATCCTAAAAAAAGAAAGCATCCCGGAAATCTTGAGAAAAAAGCCAAAATAATCCAGAAAACTTTTGAAGAATTCGGCGTGAAAGTTACTTTTAAGGGCTATCATCTGGGTCCGTCCGTGGTTCAGTATACCTTTGAACCGGCTAGCGGGGTGAAGTTAAGCCGGATTACTGCCTGTCAAGATAATCTGGCATTGAATTTATCTTCTTCTTCTATAAGAATTGAAGCTCCTATCCCCGGAAAACCTTTGGTTGGAATAGAAGTGCCTCTGCCTCAAGAATATTCAGCTGAAATCAGAGTCAAAACCTCCTTGGAAAGCGAGGAATTCAAAAAGCAATCCTCTAACTTATCTATAGTTTTGGGAGAGGATATTCATGGAGAATTTGTTTTTGCCGATATTAAAAAAATGCCCCACTTAATGGTGGCGGGAGCTACTAATATGGGTAAAAGTGTTTGCATCAATACCATTTTGACCTCTCTTTTGTATCAAAACACTCCCGAGGACTTGAAATTGATTTTGATTGATCCCAAAAGAGTGGAGTTGAATTTTTATAATGGAGTTCCGCATCTAATGTCCCCTGTCATTACCGACGTTTCCAAGGTTGTGAATGCTTTAAAGTGGGTTGTCAATAAAATGGAAGAAAGGTATGAAATTTTGGAAGAAGCTGAATCCAAGGATATTCAATCTTATAATGAAAAAATCAGAAGAGGAAAAAAAAGGCAGAGAAAAAGTGAAGAAACCGGAAAATATTACTACGAAGATTTTGAAAAAATGCCCTATATTTTAATTGTGATAGACGAGTTGAATGATTTAATGTCTACTCATGGGAAAGAAGTGGAAGGTCTAATTGTGAGGCTGGCTCAGAAAGCGCGGGCCGTGGGAATTCACTTAATTGTTTCTACTCAGAAGCCCAGTGTGGATGTTATCACCGGTCAAATAAAGGCTAATATTACCGCCCGAATTGCTCTAAAGGTTTCCTCTCAAGTTGATTCCAGAATTATTCTTGATAGAACCGGAGCGGAAAAATTGCTGGGTAGAGGGGATATGCTTTTTTCCAGTAATGAGGTGAATACAATGAGAAGAATTCAAGGGGCTTTTGTCTCGGATGAAGAAACCAGCAAAGTAGTTAATTTTTGGAAAAAGCAAGTTGAAAAAGATGAGGATGATGAATTAAAAGAATCTTTTAAGGAAGAGTTAAAAAAACCGGGAAGTAATCAATCTTATTCAGGATCTTCAGGCGAATCGGAGGATTTAGATGAGAAATTTGAAGATGCTAAAAATTTGATTGTCTCTACCGGCAAGGCTTCCACTTCTTTAATACAATCAAGGTTTGCCATGGGTTATCAGCGAGCTAACAGAATTATGATGCAATTGGAAGACAATGGAGTTGTAGGTCCTGCCAAAGGGTCTAAGCCTAGGGAGATTTTAATTGGAAAACAAGACAATTTTTATGAGGATGATGAGCAAGATCAATTTGAGAGGGAAAAATGGGAGAAAGAATAGTTATTAATATCAAATTTCAAACCTGCTAAAATGACAAATTGATTTCAAATTTTTAAATAAACCAAACTTCTGTTTAAATTTCACAACATCTTTTAAGTCTGAAAATTTTTAAAAATCAAGACAATAAAATTCGTTGGCCACTTGATTTTTGGCGTTGGTTTTTAATTAATCTTATTTTTTCGTCTATATTAAAGATATAAAAGGGTGTGATAATTATTAAAGAGCGATATGAGATTGGGCGGCTTGCAAAAACTAACTTTGATTGATTATCCCGGCAAAATTGCGGCGACTGTTTTTACTATTGGCTGCAGCTTTCGCTGTCCTTTCTGTCATAATCCGGAGTTGGTTTTACCTGATTACAGCGGGGGAGTTGGTTCTATTAAAGAGGAGGAATTTTTCGATTTTTTAAAAAACAGGCAAAATAAATTGGAGGGGGTGTGTATCACGGGAGGAGAGCCGACAGTGCAAAAAGATATTTTAGAGTTTATGAAAAAAATAAAGGAATTGGGGTTTGCGGTTAAACTTGATAGCAACGGAACTAGACCGGATATTCTAAAACAGGTTTTTGATAATAAATTGGCGGATTTTGTTTCTATGGATATTAAAAACTCTTCTTCTAAATATGAAAAAACAGCCGGAGTAAAAGTTGACCCGGAGAGAATTAAACTAAGCGTTAAATTGATTCAAAACTCCGGAATTAAATATGAATTTCGCACCACAGTTGTCCCCGATTTTCATGAAGAGGAAGATTTTTATGAAATCGGTAGTTGGTTAAAAGGTTCACAAAAGTATGCTTTGCAAAAATTTAGAGATGGAGGCAAGCTTTTAGATGAATCAATCAGGAAGAAGTTAGAGAATCAAAAAGAGCTTGATTTGGAAAAAATTAAAAAGAAAATAGAGAAATGTTTTGGAGAAGTGGAGGTGAGGTAAGTTGTTTAAACATATAAACATCAAGGTGCTTTGTTGTTGATTTTTGGCGATTAATTGCTTTAAAACAAAATAAAAGGAGGTATGAATAAATAGAGAAGAATTTTTCAGTAAAATATATTACAATTAACTAAAAAAGTATGGAAGAGAAAATTTATGTGGAGTTAAAAAAAGTCAATACTCCCAAAAAAATAGATGGAAGCAGAAAAGCAGGCAATACCTATCAAGTTTTTGTTGGCGAGGATTTTGATAATAAAGACAGAAGAGATTTGGAGGATTTGTTGAATGAAATCAATTTTCAAATCAGGAAAGATGGAATAGAAGCGGTGGAATTTAGAAAGATGGAGCCGGAATTAAGAAGAGTTCAAGTTGGAAGAAGAGTGGATTTAAGATTAAATAGGTAAGAGTCTTACTGTTAAAGCTGATTCTAATGAGGATTTACGTGAAAGTTAATACAAAGTCTTCTCAAAGCAGAGTGGAAATGCTGGGTGAGGGGAATTTTAAAGTTTGGGTAAATTCGGCTCCGGAACGAGGCAAGGCTAACAAGGAAGCGGTTAAATTACTGGCCGATTATTTTAGTGTTTCTGCGGCAAATGTTAAAATAATTGCCGGAAAAACAGCATCAAAGAAATTAATTGAAATAGAAGCAGAAAACAACAACGCAAGATGAGAAAATCAAAATTTAGAGTACACTAACTTTATCTTTAGTTGGGTTATTTTTTAAAATTTTTAAGGATTAAAATTGTATTTTGGCTTATTCTGGCAAGAATACCCCCGATGATTCCAAGATGCTTTTTGGTTTTTTGATTAGCTTCATCGTAGCTGTTTTTGCGGAGTTGGTTTTTGAGTTTCCCATTTGGGGGATTTATTTTGTACTTGCAATGTCTTTGGCGATTTTGCCTTTTGGTGTCAAAAACAGAAAAATGATTTTTCTGTTTTTTTGTTTGCTGGGAATATTTTTAGGGCTTTGGAAAACCGCCGGGGAATTAGATAAAATTTTTTCAATTGAAAAAGATAGTTATGAAGGATTAGTTTATGTTTCTTCTCAGCCAGAGCAAAAAAGCGATTATCAAAAGGTGGAATTTTGCCCTGTGGCAGAAGAGACTAATTTGGAAAACCGGGATAAATTAGCCTATCCTGATTGTGAAAAAAAATTTATCTACTATGCCGGAATGGAGGAGAATTGGAGATTCGGCCAAGTGGAGAGAGTCTCTTGTGAGCTGGAGAGACCTGAAAACAAGTATCCAAAGTTTAATTATATCCGATATTTGGCGATGAATAATATTTATGCCATTTGTCAGAATTTGGAATTAAGGGAAGAAAGTGATTTTTTATTAGCCGGATTTTATAAATACAAAACAAAAATATTTGAATATATTTTCCAGACTAAAAAAATATTTGAAAATAAAATCAATGGCGTTTTTTCCTTTCCGGAATCTGCTTATTTGGCGGGGTTGCTGTTGGGAGGAGAGGATCGTTTGCCCGAAGATGTGCAGGAGGATTTTCGTCAAACGGGAACCACTCATACAGTCGCTGTTTCCGGGTTTAATATAACTGTTTTGGCCGGGTTCTTTATGTGGTTGGGAGTATTGCTGGGTTTTTGGCGGCAGAAAGCCTTCTGGATAGCTGTTTTGGGAATTGCTTTTTTCGTTTTGATGATCGGTTCTCCCAGTTCAGCCGTAAGAGCCGGAATTATGGGGATTTTGATTTTGTGGGCTAGCAAGAGAGGCAGGCTGGCTGGCTCGGTGAGGGCTATTGTTCTGGCCGGAGCGATAATGGTTTGGTTTTCTCCTTTGATACTTATTTACGATGCCGGATTTCAGTTGTCTTTTTTGGCAGCCGCATCTATTGTTTTGGTTTATGAGCCCTTGTCTCAAAAAGTGAGCATTGAAAATGATTTCCTGGAATGGAAATCCATTTTATTAGTAACGCTTTCTGCTCAATTGGGAGTGCTGGGAATACTGGTTTATAATTTTGAAACCTTCTCCCCGGTGTCTTTTTTGGCAAACCTGATTATTTTGCCGGCTATTCCTTTGATAATGCTGGGTGGGTTTGTTTCCGTTTTTGTTGGTTTCTTTTCTTATTTTTTAGCAAGCTTTATTGCTTTGCCAACCAAAGTAGCGCTTTCTTTGGAGATTAAAGCGGTGGAAAAATTGGCTGAAATTTCCTGGGCTAGTGTAGAGATAGGCAATGTGGGTATTTGGTGGGTGGCCGGTTATTATTTATTTCTTGCGTTATTTATTTCCTGGCTTAAAAGAAATAGAAATGAAGCATAAAATCAGAAAGAATGGATGTAAAATTTTTCGGCAATTGATTGGGAAGTTTTTTGTTTTTAAAATGGACTTTTAGATT
Organism: Candidatus Moraniibacteriota bacterium; assembly: GCA_046497225.1. Classification (GTDB taxonomy): domain Bacteria; phylum Patescibacteriota; class Minisyncoccia; order Moranbacterales; family DUUL01; genus JAXHLG01. The sequence continues at coordinate 8,503 of JAWOGA010000037.1, forward strand.
ACTCCCAATGCATATTTTGATTTATTTTTTGAAGTTGATTTTTTAGTAAAGGAAATTTAGTTAGCTCGGGATCAAAATAGAGAATTCTTTGGGCTTGAATCCGGGCTTGTTGAATGGCTTTTACATCGCTTAAGGATTCCATAGCAATATCCGGTTGGCCGGACTGGAGAGTTCCCATAAATTGTCCGGGTCCTCTCAGCTTTAAATCTTCTTCGGCTATTTTAAACCCGTCGTTTGTTTTTTCCATTGCTTTTAAACGAGAATTACTATCGGGGGCATTTTGAGAGGTGAATAAAAAGCAATAAGATTGGTCTTTGCCTCTGCCTACCCTTCCTCGGAATTGATGGAGCTGGGATAGTCCAAATCTTTCGGCTCCTTCAATGAGCATAACTGTGGCTTCAGGTATGTCTACTCCCACCTCCACTACGGCGGTAGAAACAAGGATGTCATACTTTTTTTCTTTAAACTTCTTCATTTCGGTTTGCTTTTCGGCGGGTTTCATTTTGCCGTGAAGGAGTCCTATTTTTAGTTCGGGAAAAATATTTTCCTGAAGATTTTTGAATTCTTCGGACGCGGATTTTACTTCCGCCATTTCTGAAGACTCTTCCACCAAGGGGCAAATAACAAAAGTTTGCTTACCTTGCTTTGCTTGATTGCGGATGAACTGGTAAATTTGATCTCTTCCCTCGGGGGGGACAGTTTTTGTAATTACAGGCTTTTTTCCTTTGGGGTATTCGTCAATTATAGATAGATCTAAGTTTCCAAAGAGAGCCAAAGAAAGAGAGCGGGGAATGGGAGTGGCTGTCATAGTCAACAAATGAGGCAAGTGGCTGGAATTTTTATTGTCTGTTTCAAGGGTTTTTTGCTGCAAGAAGGCTCTCTGGTTAACCCCGAATCGGTGTTGCTCGTCTATGATGACAAGCGCAAGGTTTTTAAAAGAAATTTTTTCCTGAAGGATAGCGTGGGTACCAATAATAATTTCTGTTCTTCCTTGTTTGATTTTTTTAAAGAGTTCTTCTTTTTTTATTTTTTCTCCATTGCATTCTGATTTTGAGGAGGTTAGAATAGATATTTTTAAAGAATAGTTATTGAGAAATTCTTTAATTCCGTGATAATGTTGGACAGCCAAAACTTCCGTAGGAGCGAGAATGGCCGTCTGAAATTTTTCCGAAGATGTATTTAAGGCCGCCAAAACAGCCACCAGGGTTTTTCCGGTTCCCACATCTCCTTCCAGTAAGCGATTCATAGGCTTGTTTTTTTCCAGGTCCTGGATGATTTGCCAGGAAGATTTTTTTTGCGCTCCGGTTAAGCTAAAAGGTAGTGATTTCGTGAATTCCTGAATAATTTTCCGGTTAAAGGGGATGGAAATTGCCGAATTTTTGTCCCAATCTTTCTTGGTTTGCAGCGCTCTTATTTGAATAAGAAACATTTTTTCAAAGGCAAATCTTTCTTTGGCTGCTGAAGCAAGGGAATTTTCTTTAGGGAAATGGATATTTTGAAAGGCTTCATCTAAGGATAACAAGTTTTGATCTTTTAAAATATCTTGAGGAATAAATTCTTTAATTGCGGTATTTTCCAGGGCCTTTTGAATAACCTTTCTTAAATAATAGGAATTAACATTGCGGTTTTCCGGATAGACGGGAGCCAGGATGCCGGTGGAGAGAGACTGGGAGTTCAAATCTTCATAAAGATAGTTTTTTTGAGAAATGATTTCAAAATTGGGATGTTGAAGATAAAGCTCTTTTCCCTTGAAGATATTTATTTTTCCGCTCACTTGGATATATTTTCCTTTGGAGAGGTATTTTAATTGGGGTAGAAAATTAAACCAGACCGTTTTTAAGGATCCGGTTTCGTCTTCAATATAAGCCTCGGTGATTTTTTTTCTGTTTTTTAACGGAACGTTTTTAACTTCTTTGATGCAGGCTTTAATAGTAACGGTCTCTCCTATTGCCACTTCCGCAATATTTTTTCTTAGAGAAAAATCTTCATACCGAAAAGGGAAATAATACAAAAGATCCTCGACTGTGTAGATGCCGAGGGTGTGAAGTCTTTTGGCGTTTTTAGGTCCTACACCGGGAACAAATGAAACATCATCTTTAAAGTCTAGCATTTTAAGCGCTAAAATATGTAAATTTCTAATTTTTTAACTGAGAAATGTGTCCTTGGCAGGACTTGAACCTGCGACCTTCGGCTCCGCAAGCCGACGCTCTATCCGGCTGAGCTACAAGGACATTTTGGGATAGTTGATATTACTTAACTTGCTCATTTTATTGCAAAATGAAGTAAAAATCAAATCAGAAAAATTTTCCCATAAAATCGCCGATGGGATCCCGGTGCTCCTCTTCGGGCAAAAAATTTATTAAGATTTTCCTTATTTTTAATGGACTTTGATTGCCCAGGGGTATTTTAATATAAGGAAGGAAATTCGTTTTGCTTTTGAGGATAATTTCTTTTTTCTTGCCCGGTTCATAATTAATCCAAAAACTTTTCAGCGAGTTGAATTTATAAAGGTGATCCTTGTCAACGATTCCATCCTGAGTGATAGCAAATACGGCTGTTTCCGGGCCTTTGTTTTTAATCAAGTAGAGAGCAAAACCGATCAAAATAAATAAAACCGACATTAAAAGGTTATTAATGAAAAGCCCATAAGCCACCAACAAAAATAAAATCAGGGAGGCTATTATCAAGAACCTTAGATCCCGAGGAAAGTCATTGTTTTCTTTTGCTTTCCAATAAGCCAAAGCGGTGGCGGCGGTATCCTTTTTCTTTTGTGTCATTGGATAGATTTATTTCTTATTTTTCTGCTTTTTTAACAGAATTTTTATTGATAAACAAAATTGCTGTGACCAACAAAACAGCTAAAAGAAAGACAGCCCAGCCGGCGTATTGGATGTATTTGTCTATTTCCTTGGCTGCATAGCCGAAGAAATAGCCCAGTATTACTATCAAGCTGCTCCATATGATACCACCCAGGGTAGAATAAAAAAGAAAAAGTTTAAAATTCATTTTAGCTGCTCCGGCTAAAATGAATGTGATGCTGCACAGGCCGGTGGTGGTTTTTACGGGGAGGATGATTTTTGCTCCGTTTTTAATGAAATTACTCTGCAGTTTTTTGAGGGTGGATTTTTTTATCTTGAAAATCCTTTTTGCTTTTAGTATAGCTGAATTTCCTCCGAAATAGCCGATTAGATAAAAAAGGATATCCCCGATAGTGTCAGCCAGTATACTTAAAAATAGAACAATAAAAACATTGAAAACTCCGATTGAAGCCAAAAAAGCTCCAGCTAGGGTAATAATCGGGCCTTCTGCAATCATCAAAAGAAACATCAAGGGGTAACCCCAAAAAGAAATAATATCCAAAAGTTGCTGGTATTCCATAAAACTTTAGTAATTTATTTTTTTGGCGGGAAAATTGTTTTTGCTAACTTTCCATTCTTATTGTAACACTATTTTACAAGATTTAAAGTCTTTGTGTTTCAGGTGTTTTTTAAAATCTTTAAATTGTTTTTGTTTTCGGGGTTTTTGATTGTGGAGATCTTCTCTGTTTGTTGTTTTGTTGACTTTAAAAGACTGTTTGTATATGATATTAAAAGGACTTTCAAGTTGTTTGTTCCACTTTTTTTATCGGGGCATAGTATAATGGTAGTACACGCGCTTTGGGAGCGCGCAGCCTGGGTTCGACTCCCAGTGCCCCGACATTTAATGTTCTTAAATTTCCGAATTGAGATTTTGTTAGTATTGCTGATAAAATTTTATCTACTTTGATGCGGACGGTTAGCTCAGTTGGTTAGAGCGTTTGCTTGACGTGCAAAAGGTCATCGGTTCGAATCCGATACCGTCCACATTTATTATTTCTTTGTGGTGGCTTTTTGGGAAGGAGTTATAGATTTAATAAAACCAAGGCGTTTTAAGCTTGAATTTTTGGTAATTCGGGTTTATTATAGAGTTGGAGACTAATTGAAAAGGTTTAAAATTATGCAAAATCATCAATAAATACTCGATAAAATTTAAAAAAAATTATGATTACAGCAAGCGAATTGAGAAAAAAATTTTTAAAATTTTTTGAAGAGAAGAATCACGCTATATTGCCTTCTTTTAAACTGGTGCCGGAGAATGATCCGACATCTCTTTTTATTAGCTCCGGGATGCAACCCTTAGTGCCTTATTTAATGGGTGAAAAACATCCCAAAGGAACTAGGTTGGCGGATATACAAAAATGCATCCGAACAATTGATATAGATGAAGTTGGAGATGTTACTCACCACACTTTTTTTGAGATGTTGGGAAATTGGTCATTAGGGGATTATTTTAAAAAAGAGTCTTTGCAATGGAGTTATGAATTTCTTACTTCTCCCCAATGGTTGGGTCTTGATAAAGACAAATTAGCGGTGTCGGTTTTTATGGGGGATGAGGACGCGCCTTTTGATAATGAATCTTATGAAATTTGGAAGAACCTTGGATTTTCCGAAGATAGAATCGCTAAGCTTAATAAGGAGGAGAATTGGTGGGGACCTCCGAGTGAAACAGGACCATGCGGACCTGATTCCGAGATTTTTTATTGGAGTGGCAATGATGCTGATATTCCTAAGAAATTTAATCCTGAAGATGATAGATGGGTAGAGATTTGGAATAATGTTTTCATGGAATATGAAAAGAAATCAGACGGAAAATTTTACAATCTTCCGGCTAAAAATGTAGATACCGGAATGGGAATGGAGAGAATGCTGGCGGTTATTAATGGAATTAACGATGATTATAAAACAGAGCTTTTTTGGCCGATTATTCAAAAAATAGAAGAACTTTCCGGAAAAAAATACCAGGATCATTTTACTTCAATGAGAATTATAGCTGATCATTTGAAGGCTTCTGTTTTTATAACGGCTGATAGTGTAAAGCCCTCCAACGGTGAAAGGGGTTACATTTTAAGAAGATTGATCAGGAGAGCCATAAGAGAAGGGTATAAAATCGGATTAAAACAAAACTTTACAAAAAGTATTTCTCAAGCAGTTGTGTCTATGTATAAAGAGGTGTATCCGGAAGTTGCCGCCGCGGAGATTCTGGAAATTATTGAAAAAGAGGAAATAAAGTTTAGAAATACTCTGCAAAAAGGCTTGAAGCAATTTGAAAAAATTGCCGGAAAAAAAGGGAAAGTCGCCTTGATTTCATCTAATCCTAATAAAGTAAGAGAGTATAGAGAACTTTCCGGGGAAAAAATAAGTTTTGATTTTATTAAAGCAGAATTGCCCGAGATTCAGGCTATTGATTCCAAAGAAGTGGCTGAGTATAAAATTATAGAGGCTTATAAAAAATTTAAAAGGCCTATTATCGTAGAGGACACTTCTTTGCATCTGGAGGCTTGGAATGGTTTTCCGGGAGCTTTAATTAAATGGTTTATTGATTATTTGAGTACCCAAGGACTTCTTGATTTGACTGAAGGCAAGAATAGGAAGGCTGTTTCCAAGTGCGTGATTGCTTACTTTGACGGAAGAAGTTTGCATTTTTATGAAGGAGAAGTAAGAGGAAGAATAACTGAGGAAAGACTGGGACACTCCGGGTTGGAATTTGGCTTTGACCCTATTTTTATCCCCGAGGGGTATGAAAAAACTTTTGCTGAAATGGGAGAAGAAAAGAATCAAATTTCTCATCGCTATTTGGCTCTGAAAAAATTTGCTGAAAATAAACCGGATGAAGTAAAAGAGATTAAAGATGAAAATATCCCATTATTAGATGAAAAGACAAATAAAATTACCGGAAAAGAAGCTTTTGATTTATATCAAACTTATGGCTTTCCCATTGAAATGGTTGAAGAGCTGGCTGGAGAGAAAAATATGTTAATTGATAAAAAAGGCTTTTTGGATGAATTAAAACAACATCAAGAATTATCTAGAACCGCCGGCGCCGGAATGTTTAAGGGAGGGTTAGCCGATACTAAAGAAAAAACCAAACAATTACATACCGTCGCGCATTTAATGCTGACCGGCATGAGAAATGTTTTAGGCGATCATGTTCATCAAAAAGGCTCTAATATTAATGGAGACAGGTTGAGGTTTGATTTTTCTCATCCTGATAAATTAAAACCCGAGCAAATTAAAAAAATTGAGGATTATGTTAATGAAGCCATTAGTTCCAGTGTTGATGTTGTTGAGGAGGAAATGCCATTAGAGGAGGCCAGAAAACAAGGGGCGGAGGGTGCTTTTGAGGATAAATACGGAGACAAGGTTAAGGTTTTCACAATTGGAGACTACTCCAAGGAAATTTGCGGAGGTCCTCATGTGAAAAATACGGGAGAGATTGAGGGAGAATTTAAAATAACCAAAGAACAAAGTTCCAGCGCAGGCGTAAGAAGAGTTAAGGCTGTATTGCAGTAGGTGTTTGGTTTAAGTTTGATTTTATTTATAAATAAAAGATTGTTTTTTAAAATTCTAAAACATAAGATCTAAATTAGAAAACAATGTTCCAAAATACGTCTTTTATTGCGATATTAGGTTTTTTGGTTAACTTTTTGTTGACGGTTTTTAAAATTATTGCAGGTCTTATAACGGGATCGGTAGCTGTTTTAGCTGAAGGTATTCATTCGGGGGCAGACGTTTTTTCTTCCGGAGTTGCTTGGTGGGGGATAAAAAAAGCCAAAAAGGAGCCGGACAAAGAACATCCTTACGGTTATGCAAAATATGAGATGGTGGCTACTTTCGTGGTAGTGGGACTGCTTTTTCTGGGAGCTTTTTGGATATTGTTTGAAGCAATTAGCGCTTTAGTTCATCAGGAACAATTAGCCGGTTTCAGTGTCTTGAATATTTCCATTATGGGAATATCCGTGGTCTTGAATGAGATTATGGCCCAAATTAAATTTAGAGTTGGAGGAAAGTTAGGCTCTTCGGTTTTGGTGGCCGATGGCCAGCATGACAGGGCTGACGTTGTGGCTTCAGTCGGGGTCTTAATCGGATTGGTATTGGTAAATTGGTTTCCTTTAGCGGATATTTTTATCGCTTTAATTGTTGGCGGATATATTCTTAAAGAGGCCTGGGAGATGACGGGAGAGACAATTAGCTCTCTGGTTGATAAATCCAACCCCGAATTGGAGGAAAAGATTAAAAAATACCTCAAAGAAAAAGATTTCAATTTTGAAGATATCAAAACTCGCAAGATTGGCAATACTAATTTTGCCGAAATTTTTCTTTTGTGCGAAGCGAGTTCATCTATGGAAGAAGTGGATAAAATAACTACCAATTTAAAAAATAAAATGCTGGAAAAAATAGAGGAGCTGTCATATGTAACTATTTCAGTTAAGTCTCACAAAGTTTCCTCCAGTGTTTTAAGGCCTAGGTTTTGGGGAAGATTTGGTTATAGAAAGGGCTTTAAAAAGATAGGGACTAAAAAACAAGGGAAGAGGATGGCTTTTCCTCTTATGAATAAAAAAGCGGAAGAGATTAATCCAACCAATTTTGGCGCCGAGTATTATTTGATTTTAGATGTTCAAAAAGATGGCAAGATCAAGAAAAGAGAGATTCAAAAAAACCCATACTTTGAGTCTTCGGCCGGGAGAGGAGTAAAATTTTTAAAAAGCGTGGAAGCTGATAAAGTGATTGCAAAATATATTGGAAAGGAAGCAAAAGAGAATTTAAAAAATACCGGAATAGAAGTTGAAGTTGCGGGCGAGTCGGAAAGTATGGAGAATGTGCTCAAGAGATTGGGGCTATCCGAATAAAGAGATGCTTATTTTGATGATACGTTGATTATAACGAAAATTGAGGCATACAGGTTTGGGCTGTTTTTCAAGCCTTTTGTTTATTTACTTATTTAAATGACTAAAATTATTCCTAAAAAAATAGAAGAACGCGCTCGCCAGTTAAGAAAGGTGATTGATGAGCATCGTTATCGTTATCATGTTTTGGACGATCCGCAAATTTCGGATAGTGTTTATGATTCGCTAATGACGGAATTAAAACAATTGGAAAAAAAATATCCGGAATTGCAAACACCCGATTCTCCTACTCAAAGAGTGGGCGGGGATCCGCTGGAAGAATTCCAAAGAGTGGAACATAAAAAAAGGCAATGGTCTCTGGATGACGCTTTTTCTTTTCAGGAGTTGCAAGATTGGGAAGACCGTAATATGAGAATTTTGCAAAAAAAAGGCGTTGAGCCGAATTTTCAATATTTAGTTGAAGTAAAGATAGATGGGTTAAAAATTATACTGGATTACAAGAACGGTTTTCTGGAAAGAGGTGCTACTCGAGGAGACGGAGTTGTCGGGGAAGACGTTACGGAAAATATTAAAACCATTCAAAGTGTCCCCTTGAGAATTGAAAAACCTTTGAATATTACAGTGGTGGGCGAGTGTTGGTTGCCGGAAAGGGAGTTAAAAAGAATTAATCTTGAGAGAAGAAAAAAGGGATTGCCCGAGTTTGCAAATTCCCGCAATGCCGGCGCCGGATCTATTCGTCAACTGGACCCCAAAGTGGCTGCTTCAAGAAGATTAGATTCTTATATTTATGATGTTGATGCAATTGATCCGAAAAACTCGGAAGAAGAAAAAATGGCTCAAGAAAAACTAGCCACTCAAGAGAAAGAGTTAAAGTTTTTAGAGGAGTTAGGGTTTAAAGTTAATTATAACTATAAACTTTTTGATAATTTGGAAGAGGTTAAATCTTTTTACCGGGAATGGGAAAAAAAGAAGGAAAAACAGATTTATGGCGTTGATGGCTTGGTTTTAAAAATCAATTCCAAAGAAATTCAAGAAAAACTCGGCTATACCGGAAAAAATCCCCGCTTTGCTATTGCTTGGAAATTTGCCCCGGAGACCGCCACTTCGGTTATTAGAGATATTAAGGTTCAGATTGGCAGAACCGGAGCGCTTACTCCCGTGGCTATTTTGGATCCGGTTAAGGTGGCAGGAAGTACTGTTTCCAGGGCTACTCTTCACAACGAGGATGAAATTATTAAAAAAGATATTTTAATAGGTGATACGGTGGTAATTCATAAGGCCGGAGACATAATTCCCGAGGTAGTAGAGCCGATTAAAAAGCTACGCGATGGCAGCGAGCGCAAATTTTATATGCCCAAAAAATGCCCCATTTGCGGAGGAGAGGTGATTAAGGAGAAAATTGGAGATAAAAACAAAAATTTAAGCGCGGCTCATTATTGTGTTAATAAGAATTGTTTTGCCGTGGATAAAGAAAGAATTATTCATTATGTTTCCCGCAAAGGAATGGACATTGACGGGCTGGGAGAAAAAATTGTTGAGCAATTAATGAATGAAGGACTAATTTCGTCTATTTCAGATATTTACAATTTAAAGGAAGGGGATTTGAAGCCATTGGAGAGATTTGCTGATAAATCTGCTCAGAATTTGATTAAGTCAATTGAGGAGAGTAAAAAGACCACTTTTGAGAAATTTTTATTTGCCTTAGGGGTTCGCCACTTGGGAGAAGAGAGCATTCTTTTGATTAAAAAAGAACTTCAGAATAGCGATTCCAGGTTGGGCCAAATTTATAAAGATTTTAAAAAACCGATAGAGAATCCTCAAATTTTGGGCGAATTTTTTGAAAGAGTTTCCGAGGAAGATTTGGCTTCTATTAAAGGATTCGGAGATCGGATGGCTCAAAGTGTGATAAATTGGTTTTTGAGTAAGCAGAATCAGAAGACACTGAGGCTTTTAACAGAAGCGGGGGTTAAATTCCAAGCGCCAAAACAATCAAAGCAAAAAAACCTTCTACCTCTGCAAAACAAGACTTTTGTTTTAACCGGATCTTTAAATAATTTGACAAGAGAGGAAGCAAAAGATTTAATAAGAGAGAGAGGCGGAAGCATTTCTTCTTCCGTGAGTAAAAACACCGACTATGTTTTAGCCGGGGAGGAGCCGGGGAGTAAATTGGAGAAAGCTCAAAAGCTGGGTGTTGAAATTATTGATGAAAACAAATTTAGAGAATTAACAGCAAGTTAAAGAATGCTATTTATATTTTAATTTGAAGATATGAAAAAAAACATCACACCGGAGCAATTGGAGAAAACAGCTCAGTTGGCAAGAATTAGTCTAGAAAAAAAAGAGAAGGAGAAATTTTTCAATGAATTGGAGGAGATCCTGGAGTATTTTAATTATATTCAAAAAGCCTCAACGGATGAAGCGGAGTTTTTTGACCATTACAAAATACGGGAAAATCAATTAAGAGAGGATGAAGCCGTGGAAAATAAAAAACAGGAGAAAAAAGACATAGTCAACAATTTTCCGGAAAAAAAAGACGATTATTTGAAGGTTAAAACGGTACTCAAGAGAGGTAGATAGAAAGTAGAGGATTGCAAAGAAAAAAATAATGTAATAATAAGACAATTTGTTAAATTAAAATATATGATAAAGGAACTCCATCAAAAAATTAAAAAGAAAGAAGTATCCGCTCAAGAGCTAGCGAAAAAATATTTAGCTAAAATTAAAGAAAGGAAAGACATAAACGCTTTTTTGGATGTTTATGAGAAAGAGGTATTGGAAGAAGCTCAGAGAGTAGACGAGAAAATTTCTTCCGGAAAAAAAATAGATTTACTGGAAGGAATTCCCTTTGCAGTAAAAGACAATATTTGTGTTCAAGGCAAAAAAACTACTGCCGGATCAAAAATGCTGGAGAATTATGTTGCTCCTTACGATGCCTTTGTTGTTGGTAGGTTGCGAGAGACCGGAGCATCAATGCTGGGAAAAACCAATATGGATGAATTTGCAATGGGATCGTCTACGGAAAATTCCGCTTTTGGATTTGTTAAAAATCCATGGGATGAGTCGCGAGTGCCGGGAGGCTCTTCGGGAGGATCAGCTGCTGCGGTGGCGGATGATCAGGCTGTATGGGCGCTGGGGTCGGATACGGGCGGATCAATTCGGCAACCGGCCGGTTTTTGCGGAACGGTTGGATTTAAGCCTACTTACGGAAGAGTTTCCAGAAGCGGTTTAATCGCTATGGCTTCCAGTTATGATCAAATTGGATCTTTCACTAAAAATATTGAGGATGCGGCTATTGTTTTGGATGCGATTTGCGCAAAAGACGTAAAAGACAATACCACCATAGACAAAGAAGGTGGCTTTTTTAAAAATCTTCAACCCGATTTAAAAGGTAAAAAAATAGGATTGCCCAAGGAATTTTTCGGTGAAAATATCGGTTCTGATATTAAAGAAATTATAAATGAAAATGCCCGGTGGGCCAGAGAGCAGGGAGCTGAAATAGTTGAAGTAAGCCTTCCCAATGTAGAATACTCTTTGGCTGTTTATTATCTGATGATGCCCTCGGAAGTTAGTTCTAACTTAGCCAGGTTTGATGGGATAAAATACGGATATAGCGATATTAAAAAAGAGAGTTCTAAAAGTAAGGATATAATGGATGTTTATTTCAATTCCAGAAGAGACGGGTTTGGCTCGGAGGTTAAGAGGAGAATAATATTGGGTACTTATTCTTTGTCAGCAGGATATAAAGATGCCTATTACAAGAAAGCTCAAAAGGTGAGAGAGTTGATTAAAAAGGATTTTGCCAAGGTTTTTGAGGAAGTTGATCTATTGCTTGCTCCAACCACTCCCAGTGTTGCTTTTAAAGTTGGCGAAAAAACTCAAGATCCTCTAGAAATGTACTTGGCCGATATTTTTACGGTTCCCGTGAATGTGGCAATGCTGCCGGCAGTCTCTATGAATGGAGGTTTTGTTGAAAAAGATGGGAAAAAATTGCCGGTTGGAATGCAGTTGATAGGTAAATGGTGGCGCGAGCAGGATATTTTAAATACGGCTTTGGCTTTTGAGCAAGGGGGCTTAGGGGAGATTCAGTAATAGAAAAGCGGATATTTTTTGAAAAATATTTTTAAAAAAGAATGGTTAAGGATTAATCCCGGTAAACTTGAATCAACTTGGAAAAAAAGGAGAATTGTTGGCGACTAATTATTTGATTGCCAATGGTTATAAAATTTTGGAGATGAATTATTACAACAAAAAAGGTTATCGGTTGGGAGAGGTTGATTTAATTGGAGAAGACAAAAATGGAACGGTAGTTTTTTTTGAGGTTAAATCCAGAAAGGGCAGTTTAGAAACAGTTTCTCCCGAGGCGGCTATTGATAATAAGAAACTTAACAACATTTTTAAAATTGCGCATCTCTTCCTTCGGGATAAAAAATGGCTAGAGAGGGAATGGAGAGTTGATTTTATAGGAATATTTTTCAATTTCAAGACAAGGCGAGCCGGCATTAGGCATATCAAAGCCCTGTATTGTTAAAATTAATAAGGTAATTTAATAATTATGAAAAATGATTTGGAGTTTTTGTTCGGGTCGAGGGTTAGATGGAGGTTGATAAAGTTTTTTATGTTAAATGAAAAAGAGGCTTTTACGGCTCAAGACGTAACAGAAAAAAATAAATTTGAAGGCAAAGAAACTAAAAAGGAGGCAAAAAAGGTCTTATCTCAATTGGAAAAGGCAAAATTTATTCATTCCAGGAGCCAAAAAAACAAAAAGCTTTATTACTTGAATACGCGGTCCGCTTTTTACAATGAAATAAAGGGTTTGGTTATTAAATCCAATATCTATCCTCAATGTAAACAATTAAATAAAGTAAAGAGTTTAGGAGAAGTAAAGCTGGCTTTGGTTTCGGGTCTTTTTATCAATCATTCAAAATCCAAGACTGATTTGTTGATTGTGGCCGATAATGTTTCTAGAGCCAAATTAAAACATTTAATAGAAGAACTAGAGGCTGAAATGGGGAAAGAGATAGATTACTCCTTGATGGATATGCAAGAATTTAAATACAGGCTCAAGATGTTTGATAAATTTATCTTGGAATTACTGGAAAATCCTCACGAAATTATAGTCAACAAGGTGGAAAATATGATTAAAGAGGCTCAAAAAATGAGGAGATAATAAGAGAGTTGTTATTTTTGAGGAGTTTAATCGGGGTTGCCGGCTTCAACTAAAAAGGTGTTTCAATTTTGCTGGAATTTAAAATCTAAAATAAAAAGCGCTTCAATGCTCAAGGAATCTTTTAAAAATTTTTTTAGAAATAAATTTGCAATTACAGCTATTGCGGCTAGTTTTTTGTTGAATATTGCCGGAATTTTATTATTAAAATTTAATATTGATTTCAATAAGGCTTTAATTATTTTACATTACAATTCTTATCTTGGCATTGACAGGGTTGTTTATGATTCAGAAAACGTTTGGTTGCAGGTTTATGCGGTTTCTTTTTCTGCCTTGGCGGTTTCTTTTTTGAATATTTTTTTAGCTTTCTTTTTGTATCACGCGGCATTTAGGTTTAGCAATAAAAAAAATAAAGAAAAAGACTTAAGGCAAAACCCAAGATTTTTGGCGGCAGTAATTTTACTTGGAGCTTCGTTGGCTTTACAAATCATTGTTTTATTGTATACTATTTCGATTGTACTTGTTAATGGATAAATCAATTTTTGAGTTTTGAATAATTAGGCTCTGCTGAAGCAGCAGCACATAAGGTAGAATTATTTATATCTTTAAAGCGGAGCGAAAAATTACTTACTTTATTTATGGAATTTTGGTTTAAATAATTTTTCAGGAGCAGCTAATTAGAAATAATATTTTATAAACATTATTTAAATATGGAAAAAGCAGATTGGCATTACCCAAACCCCAGAACAGAAGACCCTGTAGAACATAAATGGCAGAGGTTTTTTGAGATGATCCCGGGGGCGATAACCTGGACTACTTTGCTTGGAATGATTTTGTTATCTTTTATAGTCCCGGCATGGGTAGCTGTTTTTATTATTCTTTATGATGTTTATTGGTTTCATAGAACTATCTATATTGCTACTTATTCTATTTTGGCCTATCGAAAAATGGTGAGATCTAAAAGAGCGGATTGGCTTTTTAGGGTGAAAAATGCCTTAAATAAAGATAAAATGGAAAGTTCTTTTCGGGAGGAAATAGAGGGTTTCAAAAAACAACTTAAAAAATCTATAAAGCGAAAGGAGAAAAAGAGAATAAAAGCTGATATTAAAGAAAGGGAGGAGTTTTTAGAGAGGTTTGAAAAAGATTATAAAAACAAGGAGCAATTTCTTAATTGGAGAGATGTCTATCACGTGGTAATGCTGCCTACCGCCACCGAGGGAGCTGAAATTATAGAGCCGGCTATTGAGGCCTTGGATAAAGCCAATTATCCTAATGACAGGATAATTATCCTATTGGCGCTGGAAGAAAGAGAACCGGAAGAAAAAAGAAAAGAAAAAGTAGACACATTGAAAGGAAAGTATGGCGATAAATTCCATGATTTTATTGTAACTGTTCACAAGGTAAAGAAAGGCGAAATGAAATGCAAAGCTTCCAACACCACCTATGCCGCCAAGCAGCTAAAAAAATATTTAGAAAAAAATAATATACCCCTAGAGAACGTAATTCTTTCCAATTTTGATTGTGACACTCAAATTCACCCCGAATTCCTGGGGTCTTTGACTTATGAATACGTTGTAAGCCCTAATCGCTTGAGACAGGCTTATCAACCTTTGCCGATGTACCATAATAATTTATGGGATACCATTGCCCCGGTTCGGGTTATTGTTACCGGTTCTTCTTTTTGGCACATGGTAGAATCAATGAGACCGGAGCATATGGTGACTTTCTCCTCTCATAGCGAGCCATTTAAAACCATAGTGGACGTGGGGTATTGGCCGGTGAATGTAATTTCAGAAGATTCGGTAATATATTGGAAAGCTTACGATTATTTTTCCGGCGATTATCAGGTCAAACCAATTTATTTGCCGGTTTCTTTGGACGCCGTTTTGGGTTACAACTACAAGCATACGGTAGTCAATCAGTATCTCCAAAAAAGAAGATGGGCTTATGGAATTGAGAACTTTCCAATGTTGGCCAGAGCTTTTATGAAAAATAAGCAACTAAGTTTGGGAAAGAAGCTGAAGCATTTATTTACTATGCTTGAAGGCCACCATAGCTGGGCTACCGCTCCTTTTATTTTAGCTCTTTTGGGTTGGTTGCCTTTGATTTTGGGAGGAGATGCTTTTAGTGAATCTGTGCTGGCTCATAATCTGCCATACATTACTCGTACGTTGATGACAATAGCCCTGGTTGGCTTGGTCATTTCCATGTTCTTGAGTTTTTTGCTTATGCCTCCGAGGCCTCAAAGATATTCCAAAAAAAGATATTTATCTATGTTTTTCCAGTGGTTTTTGGCTCCTTTTATAGCTCCTTTCCTGGGAGCTATGCCGGCGGTTGATGCGCAAACCAGGATTATGCTTGGAAAATATTTTGGTGAATTTTGGATAACCGAGAAATTCAAGAAAAAATAGCCGGACATCCTTTGGTTGACATTTTGGTCTAGTGAGGCTATAATACTTCTCAGATGAGAATTGTTTACATATATTTATTAATAATTAACCATTTAGAAAAACAACGAAGGCATATGGTTTAATATGCAATTTTTGTTTTTAAAGAAGTTATGAGTGAAAATCAATTAAAAGAATCCGATTTGGAAGTTGACCAAATTTTGGACGAAGACGAAGGAGATACAAAAGTGGTGGATTCCATAAGTGAAGACGAAAAAAAAGAAGAGAAAAAATCCATGGAGGAGTTAATTCAACAAAATCCCCCTAATATTCCGGAAGAAGGAAGTAAAGTTAAGGGAAATGTTATTGAAATTGACAATCATGCCGTGTATGTTGACTTGAAAGATTCCGGAACCGGTATTATTTACGGAAAAGAGGTCAAAGATGGCTTTGGTGAGAATAGAAAAAAACTTCAATCCGGTGATGAAATTACTGCCACTGTTGTGGATATGGAAAATGAGGATGGATACGTAGAGCTTTCCGTGAGAGAAGCTATTAGAGAAGAAGCCTGGAAAGATATTATCAACAAAAAGGAAAGGAGAGATGTGTTTTCAGTTAAGGTTTCGGATGCGAATAAGGGCGGTCTTATGACGGAAATTAACGGAATTACCGGATTTATGCCGGTGAGCCAATTAACTGCTGAACATTACCCGAGAGTAGAAGACGGTGACAAAAATAAGATATTTGAAATATTAAAATCTTATGTTAACACCGAAATGACTGTTTGTATTATAGATGCGATTCCGGAAGAAGAAAAATTAATTGTTTCCGAGAAAGAGGCCTATAAAGATGAGGAAAAAGAAAATATTTCAGAGTTTAAAGTGGGTGATATAGTGGAAGGAGAAGTGAGCGGAGTGGTTGATTTCGGCGCATTTATTAAATTTTTCCCTCCCTCTAAGAAAGATTCAAAAGACGATAAAGATAAACTTGAAGGATTGGTACATATTTCTCAGTTGGATTGGAAATTAATAGAGAATCCTCGTGAAGTGGTAAAAGTTGGAGATAAAGTGAGAGCTAAGATTATATCTATAGATGACACCCGAATTTCTTTGTCTATAAGAGATCTGAAAAATGATCCTTGGAACGAGGTAGACAAAAAATACAAAGTGGGAGATGTAGTGGAAGGAAAAGTTAATAAGGTTAATCACTTCGGGGCTTTTGTTTATTTGGATAATGATATTCATGGTTTGGCTCATATTAGTGAGGTTATCGCCAAGTATCCCGGAAAAAACATCGACGAGGTTATTAGAACCGGGGAAACTTATCTTTGGCAGATTATGTCAATGGAGCCCTTGGAACATAGAATGGGACTTAAATTTATTGGAGATCTTAAAGATAAGGATAAGTTGATGAAGAAACAAGGAAATCAATCAGATTCTTCCGAAAAAAAAGAGGAAAATAAGACGAAAGCCGATGAAAAAGAAGCCTCCGAGGAAACATCTAAAAAAACATCCAAATCTCCAAAAAAAGAAGATAAAAAATAAATTTAGGCCTTTATGAAAAAAAGAGGCAAGGTCTTTATTTTGGTGGGTCCTACAGCAGTGGGCAAGAATACCCTGGGAGCAAAAATAGAAAAAGAAATAAAGAATTTCACCAGGATGCCCACTGCAACCACTAGAGAGAAAAGACCGGGAGAGGTAAATGGAAAAGATAAGTATTTTCTAACAAATGAGGAATTTGATAATTTAATTGAGAAGAACGACTTCGTGGAGTGGCAGTGGGTTCATGGGAATAAATATGGAGTGCTAAAGAGTGTTATTGAAGAAAGAATAAATTCCGGTCTGGATTTTTATGCCGATGTGGAAATTTTAGGCGCCTTGAAAATAAAAGAGATTTACAAAGACGATGCGGTTTTGATCTTTGTTCTGCCTCCTTCTTTTGAGGAGTTGAAATCAAGAATAGACTCTCGAGAAGCGGAAACGGAAAAAGAAAAGGGTTTGAGATTAAAAAGAAGCAGAGCGGAGATGACTTATTTGACCGAAGGTGATTGCTTTGTTTTGAATGATGAATTGGAAATTGCAGTTGAGGATCTTAAAAAGATTATTGATAATTTCCAGAAAGGAGGAAAGTACGATTTATTTAGGAATATTTCCGTTAAGGCTAAAGTATTATTGAAAACCCCGGAGGGATTTTTGTTAAAAAAAGAAGATAAGGAAAAAAAACTGCCCGAGATAAATATAAAAAATTCTAAATTTCCCCATGAAGCAATCAAGGAGGAATTTGCTCGGGAATGGAAGACGGATTTAAAAATTAATAAATCCGAAGAAACCAAAGAGAATAAAGGAATAAACCTTTTTCAGCCTTTTTGGGTGGAAATTAATGCTGAAGATAAAAAAAATTGCGAAGTAGTTTTTTATTATTATGCTTTTTGCGATGATACGGAAAAATTCTCCAGTGATTTTTGTTCTTTGAGTAAAAAAGAATTAAAAAGCGTATTAGATGAAGAAATTGGTTCAATCTTTGGCCTGCCAGATATTAATTTAATTTAGAAATAAGTTTCAAAAAAGTTGTTTATGAATAAAGATAATTTTATTAAGAAAATTCAGAATTTTATTTTCCGTAAGGAACTTTTCAATAGAGGGGATAAAATTTTAGCGGGAATTTCAGGCGGTCCGGATTCTACTTGTTTGGCTTTGGTATTATCGGAACTGGCTAAGAAATATGATTTGAAGTTGAGGTTTGTTCATATTAATTATCGCCAAAGAGGTGAAGAATCGGATAAAGACGAAGAATTTGTTCGCAAATTAGCCAAAGACCTAGATATTCCTTTGGATGTCATTCAGTTCAACAAGAAGAATACGAAGGGGAATCTGGAAGAATTATTGAGAAATTTTCGCTACAGAGAGTTTGAAAGAATTAGAAAGAGCGAAGAATTTGACCGGGTGGCTGTAGGACACACTTTGGACGATAAGGTGGAGACGTTTTTAATGAATTTGTTGAGGGGTTCGGGGATTAAGGGGCTGATTAGTTTAAAAAGCAAAAGAGGAAGCATAATTAGGCCGTTGCTTGGTTTTGAGAAGAAAGAGGTAGAAGCTTTTTTGGAGAAAAGAAAAATAAAACCCCGGTTGGATAAGAGTAATTTGGATACTAAGTTTTTGAGAAACAGGGTTCGTTTGGAATTAATTCCGTTGATTGAAAGAAATTACAATTCTTCATTTAAATATAGAGCGGAAAAGTTGATTGAAAATCTTGAAGATGAGGATGAGCTGGCGGAGATGTTTATAGAAAATATTTATTCGGATATAGTTAAGATTAAACGCAAAAAGGGCATTGTGGATGTGGAAAAAATTTCCGATTTGCCCATAGGCGGCTGGAAAAGAATTTTTAGAATGGCATTATTGGATATCAAAGGAGATCTAAGGAATGTTTCGGCGAATCATTTTTTGGAATTTAAGAAAATTGCTTTAAGTGAAAAATCAAAAAAACAGAAAATTCATCTAAGCGATTTTTCATTGGAAAGAAAAAAAAATCGTGTTATTATTAGGCTTGAAAGTTTATAAAATTGCAAAAATGCGAGTTTAGAAGCTTTCAGTTTGAATCCGTCAAGATGTTTTCGGCGATTATATAAGATTTAAAAAATTTAAACTAATGAAAAAATTGAAAAATGACAAGGGGATGCTTAAGAAAATAGGAATTGCGGTTCTCTTATTTTTGGTTGTTTCAGGGCTGGTATCTCTTTATAGCACGCCGCTGGAAAAGCCCGATAAAATTTCTTTGAGTCAATTAGCGCAAGAGATTAATGAGGGGAAAATAGAGAAAATTGAAGTTGAAGGAAATAAACTTGCCATTGAGACCACGGAAGGGAAAAAAAAAGAGTCTTTAAAAGAACCTCAATCATCACTTTCTGAGTCACTAAGCAATGTCGGTGTGAGCAAGGAATCTTTGAAAGACGTGAATATCCAGATTGAAGATACAGCTACAGCTAATTTTTTTGTTAATATTGTTTTGCCGTTTTTATTACCGTTTTTATTGATTGGATTTTTTATCTGGTTTTTGATGAGACAAGCCCAGAGGGGAAGCAACCAAGCGATGAGTTTTGGCGCTAGCAAGGCCAGGATGCTTCTTCCGGGGAAAGACAAAAAAGACAAGATTACTTTTAGGGATGTTGCCGGCGTTAAAGAGGCTAAAGAAGAATTGTACGAGGTTGTGGAATTTTTAAGTAAACCCGGAAAGTTTTTAAAACTTGGAGCGCGTATTCCCAGAGGTTTTTTACTGCTTGGTCCTCCCGGAACGGGAAAAACTCTTTTGGCCAAAGCCGTAGCCGGAGAAGCGAATGTTCCGTTTTTTACTATCTCCGGATCCGAATTTGTGGAAATGTTTGTCGGTGTAGGCGCTTCCAGAGTGAGGGATTTATTTAAGCAAGCTAAGAAAAATGCTCCGGCAATTGTTTTTATTGATGAGATTGACGCTGTTGGAAGACAAAGGGGGACCGGTTTGGGCGGCGGACACGATGAGAGAGAGCAGACACTAAATCAGATTTTAGTCGAAATGGACGGGTTTGATACCGATACCAAGGTGATTGTGATGGCTGCTACTAACAGACCGGATGTTTTGGATCCGGCGTTGTTGAGACCTGGAAGATTTGATAGGAGAGTGACTATTGATAGTCCGGATATTAATGAAAGAGAAGAAATTTTAAATATTCACAAGAAAGGAAAGCCCATAGAAAACAAAGTGAATATGAGACAGATCGCTGAAAGAACTCCGGGTTTTTCCGGCGCAGATCTTTCCAATTTAGTGAATGAAGCGGCTATTTTAACAGCTAGAAGAAATAAAGCTAAAATATCCATGCAAGAATTAAGAGAGGCTATTGAAAAAGTCATCCTTGGTCCGGAAAGAAAAAGCCATGTAATGTCTGAGCAAGAGAAGAAAGTTACAGCTTATCATGAAGCCGGACATGCTTTGGTGGCCAGTATTTTGCCTAAAGCCGATCCGGTTCAAAAGGTTTCCATTGTTTCTCGCGGACAAGCCGCCGGTTATACTCTTAATGTTCCAAAAAGTGATGAACGACTGCATTTTAAATCTTATTATCTTGACCAGCTTTCCGTTTTACTTTCTGGCTATGCTACGGAAAAAATGATTTTTGGCGAAGTTACTTCCGGAGCCTCCAATGATCTAAAAAGAGCTACAGATATGACTAGAAAAATTGTCACCCGGTTTGGTATGAGCAGTTTGGGACCGATTACTTATGGTAAAGACGAGGAGAAAGTTTTCTTGGGCAAAGAATTGCACGATCAGCCGGATCATTCTGAAAAAATTGCCGAACAAATAGATGAAGAGGTAAGAATCATTATAGAAGAAGCTCTTCAAAGAAGCTCGGAAATAATAAAAGATAGAAAGAAAACACTGGAAGAAATAACCAAAGAATTACTAGAAAAAGAAACTATAGAAAAAGAAGAGTTTGACGAAATAGTTTTTGGTTCGGAGGAGAAAAAAAATAAGAAAAAAGTCGAGTAATTTATGCTTGGTTTTTCAGTTCTTCAGAGAAAATTGCAAGTAAACATAATAGAATTTTTTCAATTAAAAAAAGCTTGATAATTTTAATGACAAATACCAAACCCGCTCAAATGCCAAGTCAATAGCTAAATGGCTAAATGTCAAATAATTATAAAATAAATCAGCAATCAGAATAAAACACGAGTAAAAAAATCCGGATATTGGCTGAATTTGAAAGAAACACCAGATAAGTCGGTAATTAAATCATTTGTGCTTTGGAATTGATTTGGCGTTTAGGCTTTGGCATTTGGACCTCATTGTTTATCTTTAAATTCTTATTACATAAGCATTTGACTTTCTCCAAAAAAATATTACAATATAATTAAATCTTACCAAAACTAAACAAACTAAAAATTAACCAAAAAAAATGCAGAAAAAAAGAATGATGGTTTTAACCTTGGTTGCTCTACTATTAATTGCAATCCTTGCTTTTGCTTATGTCCTAACTCAAAGGCAGAATCTAGAAGAATCTAATCAGCAAGACAACTCCCGGCAAGAAAATAATCAAGCGGAACAACAAGAAGAATCAGACAACAACCAAGCTGAAGAAAAGCAAAAAGAAGAAGCCCCCGCTTCAAAAGCCCCCAAAGCCGAAGATTTAAAAAGCCTGGACGGTTTAGTTAAATCCACCGGAGAAAATTCCTTAACCATAGAATTTCAATACGAAGACACCACTTGGCAATCCAAGGTTGACGCTACTGAAGAAACCTTTATTGGAACTCCCCCTCAATCCGACAATGAACCTCCCCAAGAAATTTCTCTGCAAGAAATCGGGGAAGGAAATAGGGTAATTGTAAGCTCCAATGAGAATATTTTTAACAAAGAATCTTT
>JAWOGA010000033.1:0-8890 GCA_046497225.1 Candidatus Moraniibacteriota bacterium
CGGTTGTCCCAATTGCCAAAAACTAGAAGCATATGCCAAGCAGGCAATGAGTGAATTGGGTTTGTCCGACGTGAAAATTGACCACATTACAGACATTGCCGAAATCACCCAATACGGCGTGATGTCCACTCCCGCAATTGTTGTGCATGAAGAAATTAAAGCTGCCGGCAGAATTCCTGAGATACAAGAGATTAAACAATGGCTCAAACAATAATAAAACTTAATTTTTAATCCGGATTTCGAAACCGTGGCTTAATTTGAACAAGTTTAAGTTTCGTATTTCGGATATAGCTACTGATATATGCACAAAGAAATTAAAATACTTATTCTGCTTGCGGGAGCATTCTTGTTTTTCTATTTTATGCCGCTGGAGTCCTCCCTTTTTACCGGGGCTATTCTTTCCGGTTTAGAGCTGTTGAATGAATATGCCCGGGAGCACGTGCTAACCTGTCTGGTGCCGGCTTTCTTTATCGCCGGTGCAATAGCCGTGTTTATTCAAAAAGAAGCGGTTTTGAAATACTTGGGCGGACAAGCCAAAAAAATAGTTTCCTACTCTCTGGCCTCTATCTCGGGCGGCATCTTGGCGGTCTGCTCTTGCACAGTTCTGCCTATGTTTGCCGGCATCCGCAGCCGAGGAGCAGGATTAGGACCGGCGATTACTTTCCTTTTTTCCGGGCCGGCCATTAACATTGCGGCTATGTTCTTGACTATCTCGGTCTTGGGTCCTGAAATAGGACTGGCCAGAATTTTTTCAGCTATACCTTTGGCTATTCTGGTGGGGCTGTCCATGCAGGCAATCTTCAAAGAAAAAGCCGAAGAAGGAAGTCTTTTTATGGAACAAAAAAAGGAGTCTTCTTACAGTAAAAAAACCGTTGCCATTTTTATGCTGGCCATGGTGGGCATCCTGGTGGTCAATGGCATCAGCGGAATAGACACAAGCTTGAAATATGCTCTAATGATCGGATTGGCTATGACCGTAGCCTTAATCGCCATCATTAAGTTTCCCAAAGAAACTAACCGGGGATGGATTGCAGAAACCTGGTCTTTTACCAAAATGCTTTTGCCTCTTTTGTTTATCGGCGTTTTTATCGCCGGCTTTATTATGCCTTTTCTACCGGAAGAACTAATCACAAATGCAGTAGGCGCCAATTCCCTTTCCGGTAATTTCCTGGCCTCGGTTTTTGGAGCTTTTATGTATTTCTCTACTCTAACCGAAATTCCCATTTTGCAGTCATTGATGGCCAAAGGGATGCATTCCGGCCCGGCTCTGGCTCTGCTTCTAGCCGGACCGTCGCTGAGTTTACCCAACATGCTAGTGGTCAGGAAAGTGCTAGGCAATAAAAAAACAGCGGTTTATGTGGGATTGGTGGTAATTTATTCCACTATCGGAGGCTTGATATTCGGAAGCTTTATTTAATTTAATAATAAATAACAAAAAAATATGCACAAAAAAATATTTAGCATCGTTGCAGTATTGATGGCGGCGACCGGGATTGTTTTCTTGCTTTCCGGCTGCTCCAAACAAGACCGGTCCTCCGGCGCTAAAGAATCACAAAAAGAAGAAAATCAAGAAGAAAAAGCGGAGAAAGTTAAAGTTTATTATTTCCACAACACCAAGCGTTGCGCCTCCTGTACTACTTTGGAAAAATATACCCGGGAAACGATAGAAGAGTTTTTCCAGCCCGAGCTTAGGGACGGAAAAGTGGAATTTGAAACACTCAATGTGGACAAAAAAGAGAATGAAGAAATCGCCCGCAAATATCAAGCCGCCGGATCTTCTTTGTTTATAAACAAAATAATAGATGGAAAAGACAACATAGAACAAGAAACTGCAGTTTGGCGCCTGCTAAGTGATGAAAAAAAATTTAAAAAATATCTTACCAATAAAATTAAAACATCCTTAAAATAATTCTATGGAATTTATCAACGCTTTAATAGATACTTACAATATTCCCGTTCTTTCGGCTTTTCTCTTGGGTGTACTTACCTCCATCAGCCCCTGTCCGCTGGCCACTAACGTGACCGCTATCGCCTACATTTCCAAAGACATCAAAACCGCCAAAAACACCCTGTTAAATGGACTGTTCTACACCTTGGGAAGAGGAATTAGTTATACAGCCCTGGCGATATTGATCTATTTCGGATTGTCTTCTTTTCAAGTAGCCGAACTTTTCCAAGGTTGGGGAGATAAAGCTTTAGGACCGATTCTAATAATTATCGGCTTAATAATGTTTGGAGTCATTAAGATCAACTTCAGCGCCGGCGGAGAAAAAATTGAAAGACTAAAAATTTATTTATCTCAAAAAGGCTATATCGGTTCGCTAGCCCTGGGAATTTTGTTTGCCTTGGCCTTCTGCCCCTACAGCGGAGTCCTGTTTTTCGGCGCTCTTATTCCGCTAGCAATGAAGTCTGCCGGGGGCCTGCTGCTTCCGCCCGTTTTTGCCCTGGGCACCGGATTACCAGTAGTTATTTTTTCTTTTTTAATCGCTTTTTCCATGCAAAAAGTAAGCCAAGCTTTCCAAGTGGTACAAAAAGTGGAAAAAATTATGCGCTATATTGTAGCGACAGTTTTTGTTTTAATAGGAATTTATTACTTGCAATATCTTCTAATTTTTTTGATAAAAACAAGTTAACAAAAGAGCAAAGCATTTAAATAAGTCGGGCCGCCCGGAATTGAACCGGGGTTACACGCACCCGAAGCGTGAGTAATACCATTATACCACGGCCCGAAAACTTCTTTCCATTATAGCGATAATTACTAAAAAATCAACCGTCCGATCTTTCAAGCACCTTTAAACAAATCAACGCAAGGAACACTTAAGTTGATTGTGAACATAAGTTAAAAACAAGGCCGCTAAGGCGCCTAAAACGAAAATCCATTGAACAGAAACAAAAAAAGCCATCGCAATAACCAAAATAGACATAAAAACCCGACCGCTTATTAAAGCAATTTCTCGAAAAACAAAGTATTCGTCCATTAAATGCTTTTGCTCGCAAGATTTTTCAGTTACATAGGTTTCAAACGGGGTTCTGTAAAAAATGCGGCTAAAGCGATGAAGCGCGTCAAAAATAAAAATATGAAGCGCTGTAGCGGCAAAAATCTTTAACAACCAGCCGGCGGCATACAGGAAGCCCCCTCTTTTCATCATCAAATCTCTATTACAACTCTCGTCATCAATGTATTTTCCCGCTATTAACTGCAAGAAAATCATTGCCCCCACGACCAAAGCGGAAATAAGTCCAACATCAAATAAATTTCCATCAAGAAGAACATAAATAAATATTGGCCAAACAAAAACAGACAAAGCGGTTTCCGCTCCATCAGCAAAAAAAATCAATGCCGCTTTTCTATTTTCTGAAGATAGAATTTTTTTAAACATCTTTTTCTTACTCCAGCTGAATTTTTCATTAGTTCTGGGTAAAAACAAGTAAGGCAAATAAGTTAGCAAATAGACCAAAGTCCCAAAAAGAAACAAAACGTTAAAACCAAAATTAAAAACCACATAACCGGCAAAGATCGGGGTAAAAATTCCAACTAAACTAAGTGCTGCATTAGTGCCGCTTATTTCCTTTCCTCTGTCTTTCTTATTGCTAAATTTAGCAAAATCTATATTGTAAGGAATCCAATGAAGAACCCTGAATAAAGAAATACAAAAAACGCTAATCGGAAGCATTAACCACAAATTGTCCCCCTTTAGTAAAAAAACAGACAAGAAAAATAAAGCTCCAACAAGAGAACTCAAACGAAGCGCTCTGCGAAACCCAAATTTATTTAACTCTCCAGTTAAAGCAAAGATTAAAATTATGTGCAATATATAAGTAGCCAAAAAATAGCCTGCCACCGCTTGAATATTATTCCCCAACAAAACATAGATAAAAATAGGGAAAAACACATCAAAAAGCACAATTCCTATACTAACAAAAATATCGCCCACAAAAAGAGCTTTGAATCCCGTGGAAATCCTGCCTTTAAAGTAGCCGAATCTTGGTTTGTGTAAACTTCTTATGTGGGACGAATAGTGAAAATGATTCATATTTATCTTCAATTAATAAACCTCGCTTCGCTCTAGCGAAGAGCGCAGTAGAATTTAGTATAAATAAAGCCGATAAAAATAGAGGAAATTCCTTCTAAAACAAAAATCCAGTTCAGAGAGACAAAAAAGGAGAGCGTGATAACCGCAAGCGTTGTTGTTATCCTGCCGGCCACCAAACAAACTTGGCGAAAAACATTAAACTCGTCTATCAAGTGGTTTTGCTGAGAGGCTTTTTCAAAAATAAAGGTATCCAACGGAATGCGGTAAAAAATCTTCATAAACTTGTGATAAGAATCAATAATAAAAACATGGAACGCCGTAGTGACAAAGATTTTTAAAAACCAGCCAAAAGCATAAAATGCGCTCCCGGTTTTAAAGATTTTGTCTCTTTTCTTATCCACCATTTTCCCCGTAAAAAGCTGTAAAATAACGGTAAAAGCAATCACAAAAGTTGATAAGAGCCCGACTTTTAAATAGTCTCCATTTAATAATTCAAAAAGAAAAATAGGCCAAACAAAAATCGGCAAAACAGATTCCATTCCATCCAAAAAAAACAGTATTGCAGCCTTGCGATTCTCCCCGGAGAAAATCTTTTTAATAATTTTATACTTACTCCAACTAAATTTTTCCTTAGTTCTGGGTAAAAAAATATAAGGAATAAGCGAAGAACTAAAAATTAAAATCCCAAAGAAGAATAAAGCATTGAAACCAAAACGTACAACAACAAAACCGGCAACTACGGGGGTTATAATACTAATAAAGCTTAAAACGGCTTCGGTTAATCCCAGCTCCTTGCCCCGGTCTTTTTTGCTAGTAAATTTAGCAAAATCAATATTGTAAGGAATCCAATACAAAAACCGCCAAAAGGCAATCAAAAAAACCATTATAGGAGTTATGATCCATACATTTTCCTTATTCAAAAGAAAAACTGCCGTATAAAAAAGCGCTCCAATCAGGGTGCTTGTTCTTAGCGCTCTACGAAATCCAAATTTATTCAAAGAATGAGAAAGGAAAAAAACAAACAAAAACTGTAAGACAAATCCGGCTAAATAATAAAAAGCTACATTTTTTATATCTCCGCCAAAGGTCTCATATAAAAATATTGGCAAAAAAACATTAAATAAACCAACCGCTATATTGGTAATAGCCTTCCCATAGAATAAAGAAATAAACCCCTGAGAGACCTTTCCGTCAAAATAATGAGGTTTTCTTATGTGGAGATGTTGTGGATTACAGTAGTGCATAAAAATTTAGCGCAAAAGTCAAGGCTCAAATCGCAAAACTGCAACAATAGATATTTAGATATTTAATTTGTTTTGTGTTTGAGTTTAGTGAATTGTTAATTGTGAAATGTTGATGTGGGCCTGGCTGGATTTGCCCGAAAAGCATTCCGGGTACAACCAGCGACTAATCGGTTATGCCCTGAAAACTTTCAGGGCTGACCGCAAGTCAAGTCCTTCTGTGGGCCTGGCTGGATTTGAACCAGCGACTAATCGGTTATGAGCCGACTACTCTGACCGCTGAGTTACAGGCCCAGTTGTGATTTTAGTTTCTTTCTTAAATCCTGTTTTCCCTTCGATGTCTTATAGTATTTTTCATTCCTTTCGGCATCCTCTTTTTTTAGATAACATTCATAGTAAATTAAAGCAACCGGCAATCTTTTACTTGTAGAAGAAACCTTACCTTTTTTATGCTGATCTATCCTTATTCTTAAATTACTTGTAAAGCCAATATAAAATTTTTTATCCTTTTTACTGAATAATACATAAACATAATACATAATATCCATTAACCAATAATACTAAAGCGTCCCGATTACAAACTGCGACTAATCAGTTATGCCCTGAAAACTTTCAGGGCTGACCGCTGAGTTACAGGCCCAGTTGTGATTTTAATTTCTTTCTTAAGTCTTCCTTCTCCCTTGGTTCCCTAAAAAAATCTTCTTGGTATCTCCTAAATAGTTCCGGCTTAGACCACTATAACCCAGATTTGCGCCCTCGTCAATTGACAAAAATTAAAAAATCTTCACGAATTCCCTGTTTCTTAGACTTTTAACGGAGAGAAAGGTTAAAATTAGGATGATAACTACTGAAAATAATCCGAAAATCCAATAAACCCAGAAATCCCCCAGAAAATAAAATCGGTAAAAAGCATAAGATGCCAAAACACCATAAATAAGACTGGAAAAAATAAACCCCAAACCGGGTAAAGAAGTACTTAATTGCTGCGGATCATCGGTCTCAAAATTGGGAAAAATAGCCCCCAAAGAAAGACCCAGCACGGAAACAAAGACAATAGATAAAGCAAACATATCCAAGGATAACAAAATCTTTAACCACCCGGCTTCAAATTGAATAAAATTAAAAAAACCAAAAACAAAACCGACAACAACAAAAATCAAAGAATAGAAAATTGCTCTGTATATAAACACTCTTCCTAGGTCTATTGGCGCGCCGGCTATAACCCAAATACTCTTTCTTTCCTCACTAAAGGAGGGAAAGGAGAATCGCAGCACTAAAGCCGTGGTAAAATAAACCGCCACCAAAAACTGCAAAGCGGCTATTGCAAAGGGTATTAATTCTTTTTGAGTGTCTTCAAAATCGGAATGTTTTATAAAAAAGTAGTTAACTCCGGAATATAAAAGCCACAATGACAAAGAAAAAATCAACCAGAGAAAGTTTCTTTTATTTCTCACTAACTTAAGAATCTCTTTCATAAAAAAGGTGCTTCCTAAACTTTTTGTTTTTTTAAAGGCATTTCTTTTACTATGTTTTTTAACCTTAGTCTCGGCCTTAAATTCACCTTCCTGAAGTCTTTGCCACAAAAACAAAAATCTCTTTTTCAAGAGAGTAACAACAACTATGGAGCCCACTAAAATAATCACTATTAAAGACCACTCCAAAAGAGGAAAGTTTTTATTTTGTGTTTGAAAAACAGCCTTAGCAATTAAATGAGTCGGCAAGATTCCAAATTGATCTTCTATTTTCTCCGTACCGGCGAAAGAAGCATTTAAATCTTCGGGGTTAAATATATTGCCAGGGCGATTTTCTGCCATAGGCAACCAAAAAAACATCCCCAACACAATAAAAAACAATAATGCGATCACTGTTAGTTTGCCGGATTTTAATAAATTTCTTTTTAAAAACACACTTAGCAAAAATAAAAGTCCGGCCGAGAGAAAAACAATAATTACACTTGCCAAAACCGCTGATAAACAAAAGAAGAATATCCCCGCAAGAAGCAACCAAAAAGAAAGAATATTTAAATTAAAAAAAACAGCGACCGCCAAAGCAAAAGGCAAAGCAATAATAATTACCGGCCACAGAGAGGACGCCAAAACTGTTAATATTTTGTGAATAAACAATGTTTCATATCTGGGAGAGGCTATTATCCAGTAATTATCACCCCCTTTAAACAAAGAAAAAATCCCGAAAATAACCCCACTAAAAACTAAAAGAAAAACCAGTATGGGGAAAAACATCTCATAAACATACAAAAACAAGGCATCTCCAAAATAAACACTGCCGGAAATATAACCAAATCCCTCCATAAAAAACAAATAAAGCCCCCATATCAAAGCGCCTCCCAAAACAAAAAAACCGGCTAAAGTAAAAAACTTAGCAGTTTTTTCTCTTTTAAAATATCGCGGCAGAGCCTTGGAATAATAATTAAGCAAAAAGTTAAACATTTTATTTTTTTATTTTTAATACGTTGATCGAATGATGCGATTTTAGAAACAAAATGCGCAAAACATGCTTTTTAAGTTAAAGCCATATAAACATCCTCCAAATCAGCATCCTGCTTAAGGTCTGCTTTTTCGGCAAGTTTCTTAAAGCTTGCCGCATCCTCTAAGACTCCTTTTTTTAGAACACCTATTTTATGAGAAATCTCCTTAGCCACGGTCAAAGTGTGAGTAGCCATTAAAATCGCTCCCCCGTTGTTAGCAAATTCTTGAAATTTTTTCTTGGCAATCTCTGCGCTTTCCGGATCCAAACCCACAATGGGTTCATCAATTAATAACAACTTGGGTTTAATTAAAAACGCCGCCAAAATAGCAAACTTCTGCTTATTGCCTCGAGAGTAATTCTCAAAATATTCTTTTTCAATTCCGTCTAAAGCAAAAATATCTAATAGCCTTGGAACTTCTTTTTTTATTTCTTTATTATCAATATCATAAAGCCTGCCCGTTAAAAACAAAAACTCTTCTCCGGTAATTTCCGGCCAAATAGCCGGGTCATCAGGAATGTAGCCGGTTATTTTCTTGGTTTCCTTGGGATTTTCTAAAACATTTTTTCCTCCCACTTTAACAACTCCCTCATCAGGCCGGAGAATCCCCATAATAGATTTTATAATGGTAGTTTTTCCCGAGCCATTGGGACCGATTAAACTAAAAATTTCTCCTTTCTTGATTTCCAAGCTCAAATCCTTAACAGCTTGATTTTGCCCAAAGGACTTATTTAAGTTTTCTATTTTTAACATTTGTTTTGTTTAAACTTTATTGAAGCCGCCAAAAATTATTAGTTTTTGTACTACTTCTTGCTATCTTTGGTTTATTATATCAAAAAAAGAGGAAAAAATCAATGTTGTGATTACCTAAAAAAGGCGTTTTTCGGAAGATATTAAATATTTTCAAAAATTGTTTACACAAAGTCAATTCCAGGAAAAACTAGACAACAAAACGAGCGCGTAAGCAAAACAGATTTTGGTGATAAAATACACCAAATGCGCAATCTCCGCTCTATTTACAACAAATCATTTTACATAATACTTATCCTTCATTTCTTTTTCCTCCTTTTTTTCTTCTTCTTTTATTTTTTGTTTGGCTTGTTTTCTAAGAGCAACCACATCCTCTTGGG
>JAWOGA010000087.1:0-5250 GCA_046497225.1 Candidatus Moraniibacteriota bacterium
AAAGCAAGTGCGAAAGAAATTAGTCATCTGTCATCGGTTGATCGGTCATCTTTCAGCCCTCCCTTTTTTTTAAACCTCCTTCGCTTTTGTTTTAATAAAATCATAAAAATCGAGTACTCTTTCCGATTGGGAGGGGTCTATCAAGAAAGGTTCTACGTCTTTTGCCAGGAAACTGTAATCCATTTCCTTGCACCGCTTAAGCAAATCTTGTATAAAAGTTTTTCTGTCTGTTTGCAGATAATTTTCAATATATTTGTAATCGGGCTGTGTTTTTCCGAAGAGATAGCTAACATCATAGAAATCCCGCCCCTTCTCCCTTTTTCTATTGAGGATAGTGATCATTTTTTGAGCGAGTATGATATCCGGGCTGTTTACAAGTATTTTTCTGTAAATGTCGAACTTGTTTAAAGTAAATTTATTTATTTTATGATTTCCTTTTTTATTAACAGTGTCGATTCTAACTAAGATCTTCTTGCCGGAATCCCGGGTTAGCTTTTCCTTATGCAAAATATGGGGAAACTTTATATAACAATGGTATGCCCCTTTTTCCACAAAACGAAACTCTACAAAGAATCCTTTCAGTTCCATATCCCTTACCACCTCCTTAAACAGTCCTTCAAATTCATCAAAGGTTAAGCCGAAATTATCGAAATCCAAATCCTCCGAAAAACGGCCGCTGCCATGCACAATCCGAATTGCCGTTCCTCCTATAAAACTCAGGCTTGCGCTCTTTTTCTGCTTGTAAATAGAATCAAGCAATTCATATTGCAGATACTCAACCAAGATATTTTCAGGAAAAAGAAGGGCGCGTCCGCTGTAGTAGCTTTTTATTTGTTCTAAAGTCAGCATTTTTGTAAGATTATATTTGAAATTCTATTCAACTTTTTTATATTAAACTCTTTTAAATATTTTTTAAATTTGCTTTTGTTGATTATTTTTCCCAGCTCCCCATAGTTTATCCTAATTTCCTCAATATCGTCTTCTGTGTTGATTTTGCCCAAGTTCAAATAAAGATAGTCCAGTAAAGCCTTTTCTGGCTCTGCCAATAAATATTTGCCGTATTCGGTTTCTCGAACTTCGTAACCGAAAAACAGACTCGGCTTTATTTTTCGATAAGGAAAAACGCCAAACTCAGTAGAAAATTTCCGGGTTTTTCTGGTTGATACGGAAGTAATATTAAAAACAGTCTCCGGGATAATTCCGTAATGGCTCAATGCGTATTCAAGGCTTATATAACTCGGCTCATACAAGATAAAAGCGACTTCCTGAGGCGATAATTCATCCTCTCTTTCAGAAAAAACATACAGCCCTCTTTTAATCCTTTTAATTTCCCCGTTTTTTTGCCAGTAGGAAATTTGGTAATCAAAAATCTCTTCTTTGTTTTTAAGAAAATTAATATCCATCCGGTTAAAATAAGGCTTTTCTATTGATTTTTTAAATTCCTGAAATTTCATTAACTTATTAAATTTAATAATTTACTGAAATGATATGTTTTTATTTTATATACAAGGGCATTTTTTGTCAAATTTTGCCCTTTTTTATAAAAAATGGTCATTGTTTGCCCTTGTTTTCCTTGCCATTTCCACTATAAATTAAGTTACACACATTAGCTTCCGCAAAAGTCGGCGACTGGTCTGCGTGAGTCCGCGCGTATAGGAATTTTGAAATTCCTATACGATCAATTATTTGGTTACAACCCAATTATATCACAAATTTTTTGGATGCAACCCAATTATGTAATAAAAGGCTCCCTAAAATTTTTATTGGTTTTCTTTTTTTTACTATAATTCTAATTTTAATGCCATAATTAGAATGAACTCGTAGCTTATTCTAATGTCTGGAATTAGCCGTTCATTAATTCTAATATGTTTACACTTTTTATAATAAATGATTTCTTCCAGTTGAGCAACTTGATTGCAAGGTAATTAGTCAATGTCATTTTAACCCCGTAAATTCTCCCGCAAAGCGGGATTAAACGGGGCAAGGCGTTTAAGCATATAACCGAAAATTAAAACCCATGGACCGGAAAAGGAGAAAACAATAAATATCCTTCTTTTTTGCCTCCCCTGCATTAAGGGAGGGAATAAAAAGAGGATTGACGCTATTTCTTGGTTTAATTTTCCGGCTTTCCTAAGCTATACTCTACTCTCTTTCCCTGGGTTCATCAAGTGTGATTGATTTTTCTGTCTTTAAAAACTACTTAAGACTCGTTTCCAATTTGATAAAAATTTTTTAGTAATTCTTTAAACTCTTCCAAATTATTAATATCTTTAAAATCCCATTCTTCACGAAAATCATTCCATTCCTTTGTTCTAGGAGTGGCAAATCTTAACTCATCAATAGCATATGGCTCATTATCATTATAAATTTCCACCCGCCCGATTGCCCAATCCGCATATTCCGGCTTTACATTGAACCAAAATTCTTCAGTAAACGTTATAAAATAGGTTTTTTCTTTTTTCTTCTTTTTTGTCATATTTATTTTTATTCCTAAATTTAGGAATTATATTAAATATATTAATACGAAGATTTCGTTTGATTTAGATCCACGCACAGCTCCTTTAAAGTATTTATTAAACTAAAGTTTATTATAATTTATATTTATCGCAAGGTGTAGCTTAATATATTTTCTAATTTCTTACATTGGCAATGTATAAAATTTTTGTTTTCTTGCATCGATAATGAAAAAAAAGATTCTATTAGCGCAGTTTTTTTGCTGGAGCGGGCTTCCAGCCCGGTCCATTGGTTTTATTTGCACTAGAGCGACCTTCAAGGTCGGTTCATTAGTTTTATTTTAATCCATGGACCGGAAGGCATTATCATTTATCAGTTATGCTGTTTTTCATCAGGAACTGGAAGGGTTTGTGAAATGCGTTTATGCCTGAAAATAATTTTTGACTGCGAATTTATATTGTTCAACAAAGAGACGCTTAAACAGCCAGGCACTGTTTTTTTCATAAAAAATCAAAATAGCTTTTTTGTATTCAGCTTCATCTACGCTCCTATAGGAAAGCGGGCAATAGTTATGCGCCATCAGGATGGCGTTGGCAGTGATCCTGGCTGTTCTTTTATTGCCGTCTTCAAATGGTTGAATGTATGATATCAGCAAAATAAAGGCTAATGCTTTTCCCAAGGGATGCTTTAGGCTGTTTATATTTTTAGTCATTTTCTCCATTGCTTCTCTTATTTGATATTCATTATCCAGCGGTTTATAAGCAGTTCCGGTGATGCCGACCAAAGTTTTGCGAAGACCCTTAGAAATACCCAGATTTTCAGTCAGCAAAGAGTGGACATCTTCAATGTTGCGCAGAGTAAGATTCTGAAATTTTTGCCTGTTTTGATAGATGTATTCCAACGCTTTCTTGTGATTGAGAAGCATAATAGCCTCCTCTTTTTTGTGCCCCTCGGCTTCTTTTTCTTCCGTTAAGAGTATTTCTGTGTCCACTAGTGAATATGTGTTTCCTTCCAAGCGGGAAGACTTCCAGCTTAGTTCTATGGTCAACCTCTCAAATTCTTTGCGGAGGGTTCCATCAGTAAGAGAAGTTATTCTTTTTCTATATTCATCATTAATTTTATCTAGTTCCTCCAACTCATCTTGAGAAAAAAGAAATTTGATTGACTGAAAAACGCTTTCTTGAAAAGTTTTTTCATTTTTAATCCTCTGGTCGGGATCTTTTTGAAAATAGTCCCGGTAATCAGACATCGGAGCCAAGATTCTTCCCTTGGCAGCAATTTCATAAGCCGCCGATCGGCCGGATCCCTTGCGTGAAACCAATTCCTGATTCAACAATTCCTCCATATCGCGGATTATGGTCATTCTGGAAAACTCTTCTCCCATGATTTTCAAAAGATAATCTTGAATTTCCTGCGTTTGAGCTTCACCTTCATTGGTTAAAAATTCAATAATTTTTTCTTGGCGAAAATTCATCTTGGTGTTTTAATATAGTTAATTGTAACATTTTAACATTATTATTGTAACATTTTGTGACAATTCTTGCAATAGATTGAGGCAATTAGCTCTGAGCTTGTAGGGTTTAGGCAAGTGGAGAAAGTGAAAGCAAGCGTGAAAGAAATTAGTCATCTGTCATCAGTTGATCGGTGATCGATGCAATTTTAAGTCACTGGTCACTTGTCATTAACATAATACAAGCATATAAAACAGTAAGCAAGTGGGGAAAGACGCTAGTTTGGAAAGTTTGGAAAGTTAAACGGTTCTAAGTTCTATGTTCTAAGTTTACAGGAGTTTTGAAAGTTTTGAAAGTGTGAAAGTCACTGGTAACTGGTAACTGGTAACTAATAAGATGGGCATCGGTTGATCGGTAGATTGATTGGTAGTTATTAAATCTCCCTTAATCCCCCTTTACAAAGAGGGAGATTCATCAGGAGCTGGAAGGGTTTGTGAAATCCCCCTTAGTCCCCCTTTTACAAAGGGGGAGAGAATAGATGGTTGGCTTTTTCAAAGAGGGAGAATTAGACGGTCCCCTCCCTTTGAAAAAGGAGGGTTAGGGAGGATTTAAGTTCCCTCCTTTCGTAAAGGAGGGTTAGGGTGGATTTAGCTCCCTCCCTTTGAAAAAGGGAGGTTAGGAGGGATTTATTTCTCTCCTTTGTCAAAGGAGAGCCAGAGAGGATTTATACCCTCTCCTTTCATAAAAGAGAGTTAGGATTGATTTAAAGACGTTTCTCAACTTCAAGCCAAATTTTTTCCACAACGCCTTCTGTATTATTAAAAATTTCGTTGTTTCCAAATCTTAATACCTTAATTCCATTTTTTGTTAAAAATTCTTCCCTTAGCTTATCTTCCTGTTTACCTTTTTCATAATAATGTTGATCCCCGTCGGCTTCTATCACTATTTTAATTTTAGGACAGTAAAAGTCTACTATGTAATTGCCTATGGGCTTTTGTCTATAAAATTTTAAGTTATGTATTTGATTTCTTCTTAGATATTTCCATAATTTTCTTTCTGCATCAGTCATATTTTTTCTAAGCTCCCGAGCCAATTTTTTGTTGTTTGAGTTGTATTTTAGCATTTTTTGCAAGTTTAGTTATTAAATCCCCCTTAATCCCCCTTTTACAAAGGGGGAGATAATTTTGCAAAGAGGGAGAATTAGACGGTCCCCTCCTTTTGTAAAGGAGGGGTAGGGTGGATTTAATTCCTCCCTTTGGAAAAGGGAGGTTAGGAGGGATTTATTTCTCTCCTTTGTCAAAGGAGAGCCAGAGAGGATTTATACCCTCTCCTTTCATAAAAGAGA
>JAWOGA010000018.1:0-31490 GCA_046497225.1 Candidatus Moraniibacteriota bacterium
TGCCTAAGTTGGAAATAACTATTCTTCCCAGGTCAGAACAAGTAACAACAGAATTTGATCTCAAAGTCAAAGAAGATGCAAATTCAGCTGAAGACATCGCCATAGAAGGAAGTTTTTCCGAGTTTGAATTTTCCCAAACAGAAACTTTTTCATCCAGCGGGGAAGAATTTAGTTCAGATAAGGGTAAAGCCAGAGGAAAAGTAATGATTTACAATAATTATTCTTCTAAAGATCAACCTTTAGTGGCCACCACCAGAGTTTTATCGGAAGATGGAAAACTCTTTAGATTAACGGAAAGAGTTACTGTTCCCGGAATGGAGGATGAAGAACCAGGCGTTGTGGAAGCTAAAGTTATGGCCGACGAACCGGGGGATGAATACAATATAAATCCGACAAGCTTTACTATTGAAGGATTTAAAGGCGGGCCCAAGTATGAAAAATTTGAGGTTAAATCCGAGGATAAGATGCAAGGAGGAAAAGATAACGTGGAGAATCAAAAAGTTAAAGTGGTAACTGAGGGCGATATTGAAAAAGCAAGAAAAGAAACAGTTGAAAGATTAAAAAACTCTCTGAATAAAAAAATTGAAAATAAAATAGGCTCCGATATGACATTTCTTGAAAATTCAATGGAGAAAGAAATCACGGATAGTTCATCCAATTATCAGGCGGGAGATGTTGCCGATAACTTTAAATATACAGTAAAGGAGAAGGTAAAACTAGCGTATTTTCCCGAGGGTGACCTAGAAAAACAAATCCGGGAAAATTTAAACAAGGAAGCCGAGAAAGGTCTTGCATTAAAGAAAATCAATGAGATTGAATATTTGAAAGATATTGTTGACTTCGAGGAAAAAGAGATGGATTTAACAATTAGCGTTCAGGGATTATTTCAACACAAAATCAATGAAGACGAAATAAAAGAGGACCTTCACAAAAGTAAACAAGGGGAGATTAAGCAATATTTGACAGAAATGCCTGAATTAGAAAAAGCTGCAATTTCTTATGATCCCGATTGGTTAAGAAGTTTTTCCGTTAGATCGGAAAACATATTGATAAAAGAAGGAAGTGAGCAGGATTTGGAAAAATAAAAAATCAATCCAGTGAGCCCTGTTGGTTTTTTTAAATTTTGCCCATCTTTACTGTTCCGGTTTTAAAGAATCTTTTTTACTTTCTATTTGCAGATTTTCTACCTGGACAAAAAGAGGTTTTGGAGTTATTATTCTACTATTAAGCAAGGCAAAAAAGCTTTTTGTTTTTTGCTGTTTTATAAAATTTTTTTAGACAATTTAAAGAATTTAAAAATATGTCGGGACATTCCAAATGGGCTAATATTAAACACAGAAAACAAGCTCAAGACGCAAAAAAAGCTAAAATTTTCTCAAGCTTATCTAAAGAAATCATTTTGGCAGCTAAAAACGGAGGAGATCCGGAGATAAATTTTCAGTTGAAAATGGCCATTGATAAAGCCGGAAAGTACAATATGCCCAAAGACAATATTGATAAAGCTGTCAAAAGAGGGACCGGGGAGCTTAAAGATGCAAACAAAATAGAAGAATACATTTTTGAAGCTTACGGACCGGGGCAAATAGCTATGCTGATTAAAACCGCTAGTGATAATAAGAATAGAACCTTGGGGGAAGTTAGAAATATATTAACCAAAAACGGCGGGAAAATGGTGGAAGAAGGAAGTGTTCGCTGGCAGTTTAAGCTAATGGGAGTTATTTTCATTTCACCAAACTCGGCCATTAAAGATGATGAAATGGAAGAAATTATTATAGAAAGCGAGGCTGAAGATTTTGAAAAACAAGACAGCCAAAATTATTGCATTTTTACTCAACCGCAAGACACTCAATCCGTGGCTGACAATTTAAAACAAAACAATCTGGGTGTAGAAGAAATTAAATTGAGTTATCTACCGGAAAATACCACGGAAGCAGATAAAAACACCCGGGAAAGCTACGAAAATCTTTTGGAAAAGTTATATGAACAAGAAGATGTAGTGGAGATTTTTGACAACCTGGATTAGCGTTATTAAAAGTCTGGCCAAATAATTTCTAAAATTGCAAAAAAATTTGAAATATAAAGATAACCCAAAAATCCTAGGCATAGACCCCGGCACTGCTACCACCGGATGGGGCTTGATTACTCAAGAAAAAAAGGCTCCCAAGGTATTGGCGTTTGGATGTATAGAAACAGCCAAAATAGACTCAGATAGCCAAAGATTAAAAGAAACCGCCGTAGACTTAAGGGAAATTATAGAAAAATATCAGCCGGATGAAGTGGCGGTAGAGGATCTGTATTTTTTCAAGAACCTCAAAACCGCCATTAAGGTAGCTCAGGCCAGGGGCGTGTTGCTTTTGGTGCCTACAGAAATGAGAAAGCCCGTTTTTGAATACACTCCTTTGCAAATCAAGCAAGCTCTTACCGGATATGGAAGAGCTGAGAAAAAGCAGGTCCAATATATGGTTCAAAACATTCTTTCCCTGAAACAGCTTCCCAAGCCCGACGACGCGGCCGATGCTCTTGCAGTAGCCTTGTGTCATCAACAATCCAGAGGAATTGAAATGCTGGGAAGATAATTTTCAGTTTTCGTTTTTGATATAAACTCTGCCAGCAGTTTACTTAAGGGCAAAAAAGTGTTAGAGTGTGCAATAAATTAAGAATTTGAAAAGAATTGAATGTTGATTTTGACTTCTTTGAATCTTGAAGTCAATTGCATAATGCCTCCGTAGCTCAACCGGATAGAGCGCCTGGCTTCGGACCAGGAGGTTGCGGGTTCGAATCCTGCCGGGGGTACAAATTTTTTTACTTTTTTATTCTTCAAAAACCGGAATCTTTCCGGTTTTTGTTATCCACAAAACAGCACTTGGTACGAATTTGTCTATTTTAAATAAGGCTATTCTAAACCCGACAAACACTGTTTGTCGGGTTTAGCGGGTGTGTTTTGAGCGCAAATATCACAATTTGCAGAAAGAAATAACTGGCGTTTTTCTTGTTTTTGACTGTAGTATTGACTTGACTTAAAAAACTCTCTAGAATAAGAAAAGTTGTTTGAAAACAAGCACGGGAGGAGGTTTTATGTCTTTTGTTGATCTCGATTTTAGGCTTTATTCCAATGAAACATCAATATGTTTCAAGTATCAAATTACTTCAGCGGAGAATCGTCGAGAGTTGTTTTTCTGTCTGAAAGATTTTCGCAGAACTTTGATAAGTCTTGCCGATGAGTGCGAGCTTTTAACCGTCTTGGAGGAAAAAATAAAAGCCGTGAAAAACAAGGAAATGATCGTCCAGATTAAATTTAAAAAATTGAATGATCTATTAACCCTGGAGGGGTTCGTAAAAGACTCTCACCCCTCAATTGTCGTTGCCGAAAAACCTTCGGGGGAAGGCTGCATTTTAATGAGAGTTGTCTTTCTTTACTTAAAAGAAAGCTCTTCTGTTCAGTTGGCAGAATGATTTTAGGGTTTTAAAAAGATTTTTTCATAAGGAAGCGCGCTTAAATAGCAGCTTCCTTTTTTTATTTTTATTTTTTTGTTATTATGAAAGTGTTGTTTGCCTTAAAATAAAACATTAAATATAAGAACAAAAATGAAAAACAGAGAGCGTTTGAATAAAGTAGTTTGGCACAATCTCCCTCTTAATGAAATTACCAAAGAGTTAGAAGTTGATTTCAATAAGGGATTAACGAAAAAGGAGGTTGCCGCGCGAAGAAAAAAATACGGAGTAAATAAAATAGCCAAAGAAAAGAAATTCTCTAAAATAAAAGTTTTTATTAGCCAATTTAACAATCCTCTTATTTATATTTTAATTGCCGCCGCCGGAGTAACTCTTCTAATGGGAAAGTGGACGGACGGTTTGGTGATTTCTTTGGCGGTTATAGTCAATACTTTTTTTGGATATTGGGAGGAAGTGAAAGTCTCCAAGATTTTCAAAAAATTACACCTGGCCTTGAAAACCAAAGCAATTGTTTATAGAAACGGCCACAAAAAAGAAATTTTCCAGAAAGATTTGGTGGTAGGAGATGTGATAGAACTTAAAACCGGAAATAAGGTGCCGGCAGATGCCAGGGCGCTGGAGGTGGAAAATCTTCAAGTTTCAGAGGCGATCTTAACCGGAGAATCCGCTCCTTCTCAAAAAACCTCCGAGCCGCTACCCGAGGACACTAATTTGGCCGAAAGGGAAAATATGGTTTATTTGGGAAGCATGGTGGAGTCCGGAAATGGAAAAGCTGTTGTTGTTGCCGTGGGAGATGACACCAAAACCGGAAACATAGCCACCATACTGCGAGAAACCAAAGAAGAAAAAAGTCCTCTTCAGAAAAAAATGGCTTCTTTCGGGAGAATTATCGGATTGGTCATTGGCGGGCTTTCCATTGTTTTATTTTTGGGAGGTTTACTAAGAGGGGATGATATCCTTCAAACTTTTGAAGCGGCGGTGGCAATTGCCGTGGGAGGAGTACCGGAATCTCTTCCGGTGGTAATGACCGTTGTTTTGGCTATTGGAGTGGAAAGGCTTTTGCGTAAAAAAGGATTGGTTCGGAAAATAAACTCGGTGGAAACACTGGGGTCCACTTCCGTTATTTGTCTGGACAAAACCAAAACCTTGACTCAAGGAAAAATGGAATTGGACAAACTGGTTGCCGAAGATAAGAGCTTGGCTTTAAAAACAGCGGTGTTGTGCAATGAGGCATACGCGGAAAACCCGGAAGATGAGCCGGGGAATTGGAAAGTTAATGGCTCTCCAACAGATAAAGCATTGTTTTTTGCGGGAAAGAAAGAAGGTATTTTTAAACATAAATTAAGTAAAAAATCAAAAGAAATTTTAAAGTTAGAGTTTAGCTTTGGAAATAAGTTTCAAGCCAGTTTAAGAGAGGAGGAGGGGAAATATTTTATTTATGTTACAGGCGCTCCGGAAGAAGTTTTAAAAAGATCTAAAGACGCGGAAGACGAAAAACATTTATCCGAAGAATTAGCTCAGAAAGGACTTAGAGTGGTAGCTTTAGCCAGGAAAGAAGTTAAGGAGCCCGCTTCAAATAAAGAGAGACTGGAAAAAGAAATTAAAGAATTGGAGTTTGTCGGTTTAGTTGGTTTTAAAGATCCTTTGAGGCCGGATATTCCAGCTTCCATTAAAAAAGCTCGCGAGGCCGGTGTAATGCCGGTGATCATTACCGGAGACCAGAGAAAGACAGCTCAATTTGTTGCCCGAGAAGCAGGGATTGAATTTAAGGAAAATCAGGTTATAGAAGGCAAAGATCTGGAAAAAATGTCAGAAGAGGAACTTGCTGAAAATGTAGATAAATACAGGATTTATGCCAGAACGGAGCCGGAACACAAAATCAGAATCGTTTCGGCTTGGCAAAAAAAGGGTGAGGTTGTAGCTATGGTGGGAGATGGAGTTAACGACGCGCCGGCGATAAAAAAGGCCGATATCGGATTATCCTTGGGATCCGGAACGGAAATTGCCAAAGAGGCTTCCGATTTGGTTTTACTAAATGACAGCTTTGATATTATTGTTAAAGCCATAGGCGAAGGAAGAACTATTTTGGATAACATCAGAAAAGCGATTGCCTACATCCTAAGCGATTCTTTTGCGTCTATCATCATAGTCGGAGCTGCAAGAATTGTTTTTGGGTGGCCTTTGCCTATTTTACCGGTTCAGATATTATGGAATAATTTTATAGAAGATACTTTGCCCACTATCTCCTATGCATTTGAACCGGCTGAAAAAGACGTGATGAAAAGGAAAGCTGAACCGAAAAATATCTCCCTACTTACCAAAAAGATCAAAACGCTGATTTTCTTCACCGGAATAATTAAGCAGTTTATTATTTTGTTTTTATTTTGGCTTTTTTGGTCTGTTGCGGGGTGGGATTTGGATTATGTCAGGACTTTAATGTTTGGAGCCTTCGCGCTGGACACCGCTTTTGTGGTCTTTTCTTTCAAGAATCTTCATAAAAATATTTGGCAGATTAATCCATTTTCCAATAAATGGCTCAATTGGTCTTCTTTATTTGCAATAATAGCGTTCGTTTCCACTATTTACGTTCCATTTTTGCAGAATTTAATCAAAACCGTGCCGCTGGATTTGAAGGGGTGGTTAATTTTGGCGGCAGTCGCAACAACCAGCGTAGTCTTGGTTGAATTGACCAAGTGGATATTTATCGTTAAAAGTCAAAATAAAGAAAGATGAATTAATCTTAGCTAAAATGTTGCCGAAAATTATTCTTTATTTTTTTTCACTAAAATCAAAACTTTTTCTCCCTGCAAAATATTTTCTTTTTTCCCATTTTCAGGGAAATCGTGAATGCTTTCTAGAAGATTTTGGTAAGAATATTTAAAGTTTTCGCCTCTCCTGGTTCCGGGGTCATTGGTAATAAATTGCTTTGCTTCATCATCATACCCGGTTATAATCAGAGCATGATAGAGTGGTCCGGGGGCTTGGAAATTGGGATTCTCCAGGACTCTTCCCGCAGCGGGAGCGATAAAGATATTTCCTCGGGCAAGATGACGTTTAATTGTTTCATTTTCGTAATCTTTCAATGTAGTTAATTTATGCCCATAGAATTCTTCAGTTAATTTGATCATTTGTTCGGCATTAATATCTTCGCCAAACCCCAGC
This sequence comes from Candidatus Moraniibacteriota bacterium, assembly GCA_046497225.1. Classification (GTDB taxonomy): domain Bacteria; phylum Patescibacteriota; class Minisyncoccia; order Moranbacterales; family DUUL01; genus JAXHLG01. Next base: position 6,616 of record JAWOGA010000018.1, read on the forward strand.
TCTTCCTCTTCATAAGCTATAATTTCCCGAATTTCTTTGTCTGCTTCTTCCAGGGAAATTTCTTCTTTATCTGATAAATATAAATGAGACATTATTATAGCCGCTTCTTCGCAAGCTTCTTCATGAAGCGGATCCCATTTGGCAAAAGGAGATTGAGGGAAGAAGGGAACTTCGTTGAGGTGATAACTAGGTAGAGATTTTTGATTATCTTCATTTTCTTTCTTTTTGTCTTCCCGATCTTCTTCCTGATTGTCTTTATTATTGTCATTTACCTTTTCAGATTTTTCCCGGGGAGCAGCAGTCTCCTCTTCTGTGCTAGGAGTCTGGGAAATCTTTTGATGTTCCGAAGTTTCTTCGAAAAACAAGAAAGATATTAACAAAAAAAATAGAGTTAAAAATAGGATAAAAAGTATTTTTTTCATAAGTAAATATTGATTTATTTAAAAAACAATGTTATTATTCAAAACTGTTTAGAAATTACCGCTTTGTGTAGGTAAAATTTACTAAGTAGTTCTTTGTAAAATTATAGCACCAAAGGGGGAGGTATGAAAATTGTATTTTTTCCGGGATTTCCCAAATGTTTGAGTTTATTAAACGAATTTATAGAGGAATTCCAAGAAAAAATAGGCTATGTTTACCAGGCCAAAAGATTCGACCAGGATGTTGAAGCGGGAAATGGGAAAATGTACACATTAATTGCTTACTCAGCCGGAGCAATTGGAGCTGTTAGTTTTGCCAAAAAATACCCCAAGAGAATAGAGAAAATCATTTTGATAAACCCAGCTGGCCTGCCAAAGCCAAGGGGGGTAATTTTCTACCGTATTGACTTTTTATTAGAGCTAATTAAACTGCCTAAAGATGAAAGAGTTGTTGTAAAAAAAGAGCTGGAAAAAGACAGAGAGGCAACAGCGGCCACAACAAGGAAAATTGTTGATTTTGATTTGGCAAAAGAGATTCCGGCGGACTTGGCTTCGAGAGTGTGTATTATTAAAAGCCTCTCAGACTCAATGTTCCCCCCAGAGAGAGTTAAGCAGCATTTTAAAGAAGAAATTTGCCTCCTGGGAAACGGTCATTTTTACTTAACCCAAAACGCGGAAGTATACGTTGAGAAAATCAAGGAAATTATTTAGATTGAAATTAAAGCGGTTTGCATTGCAAGCCGCTTTTTTAATAAGCTTTTATTTGATTTTTAATGTTCAAGAGTTTAAAATATTGTAGAACATTATAAAAAGCATTTAAAATCAAATGAGAGATTTTTTAGAAAAAAATAAATTGATGTGGTTTGCTTGTTTTTTCGGAATTTTTTTAGCGGGATTTCTTTTGGTCTTACTGTGGGCAAATCTTAATAATGAGAATTTTGGGAAAGCAGAGAAATCTTCTGTTGAAAACGAGAAACAAACCTTGCCTAAAAATAACACTGAAAGATTGGAGGGAAATAAAGCGTCCTTAATCTTTGTCGGAGATTTGATGACGGATAGGTATATTCGCAGCATTGTTGAGAGAAAAGGATTTGATTATCTTTTAGATGATAAGCTATCGGAATTGCTTAATGAATCCGATTGCGCAATTGCCAATTTGGAAGGGCCTATTACCGATTTTAACTCCAGAAGCCAAAATAGCCAAGAGGGGTCCCAAGACAATTTTTATTTTACTATGCCGAGTGATACTACAGGATTTTTGAATAATAATAATTTTTGTTTAGTTAATTTGGGCAACAATCATATTTTAAACTTTGGAGAGGAGGGATTGGGGCAAACCAAAGACAAGTTGAAGAATAGCAAAATCGATTTTTTCGGAGCGCAAGATCAAGAAGGGAGCAATTTTGCAGAGAAGAATCTAAAAGGAGTAAAAATTGCCTTTGTGGGGTATAATCAATTTTCTCCGAGTTTAAAAAAAGAGAAAACTTTAGATAAAATCAAAAAAGCATCTCGAGAAAATGATTTCACGGTAGTTTATGCTCATTGGGGGGAGGAGTATGAAGAAAAATCAGGAATTAATCAGCGTTCTTTGGGCAGGGATTTCGTAGATGCGGGAGCTGATTTAGTGATAGGATCACACCCTCATGTTATTCAGGAAATGGAAACTTACAAAGGATCACGGATTTATTATTCTTTGGGCAATTTCGTGTTTGATCAATATTTCTCCGAAGAAACCAAAGAAGGATTGATGGTTGAGGTAATTTTTGATAAAAAATCAGAAAATTTGAAGTTTGAAGAAATTAAAGTTAAAATTAATCCAAGTGGCAAAACAGAGTTGGAGAATTAAAGTAAAGGGCAGCTTAAATTTTCATTCAATTAAAAGTAAAGAAATATATGAGCAAAGATAAATTTCTAAAAGAAAAAACCAAAAAGGCTATTTGGAATATAATGATACCATACAAAGAGAAGAAAGAAGCTGCATTTAAAAAAATCGGATTGAAAGAATCTGAGTACAAGAATAAAATGACGGAAATAAGAAAGAAGCCTTTTGAAGATTTCGAAAAAAACCTGGAAAAAGCCAAAGAAAGCTTGGAAAACAATGGCTTCAAAATCCATGAGGCTAAAAACGGCCAAGAGGCCGGCAGTATTTTAAAGAATATTATAGAAAAGTCCGAGCTTAAAAAAATAGCTTCCAGTAAAACCAACACCGGACGAGAGATTGAGATGGACAAAATTCTAAAAGGATTTGATTGGACGGAAACTGATCTGGGAGATTATGTGGTTAAGCTTTTCAAAGAAGAGGACCAGCACTATGTTTTGCCTTCTTTGCATATTGATGCTAAAATGATTTCTCAGAAGATAAAAGAAGTTTTTGGTGACGAGATAGAAGCTGATGCCGAGAAATGCACAAGATATCTTAGCCAAAAAATAAGAGAGAAAATTTTACAGACTGAAATAGGAATAAGCGGAGCTAATTTTTTCACCAAAGACGGTTCTGTAGTTTTATTAGAAAACGAGGGAAATATTTCTTTGATTTCCAGAGTAGCCCAAAAGCATATAGTACTTTGCGGAATAGATAAGATAGTGGAATCAGTTTCTGATGGAGTAGAATTGAGTAGAACAGCGGCCATTTTCGGCACCGGGCAATACTCCCCTCAATATGTCTCAGTTATTTCCGGTCCATCTAAGACGGCGGATATTGAAAATAAGCTAGTAGAAGGAGCGCAGGGAGCTAAAGAAGTGGAAATTATCCTGGTTGACAACGGGCGAAGAAAAATGATGCAAGAAGGATTTAAAGACATTGCAAGATGTATTAATTGCGGATCATGTTTAAACTTTTGTCCGGTGTATAATCAAGAAGGAGCTTTTTATGGCGGAGATAAATACATAGGCTCAAAGGGAATTATTTTTTCTTATTTTCAAGAGAATTCGCAAAAGGCTTTTAAAAACGGGGGTTTTGATTGTATATTATGCAGAGGATGTTATGAAAATTGTCCAATGAAAATAGATTTGCCTGAAATGGTTAATAAGATTCGCAACTATCAAGATAAAGAAGGCGTTCAAACAGAGACTAATAAGGAAATGCTTGAGAATATTAAAAAAGATGGTAATCCGTTCGGTAAAGAAGCAAACGATAAAACCCCGGATAAGCTTTATTGCTGTTGATTTTTTTATGATTTAAGTAAATCATAAAAATTTAAGTTTAAGGAAGAAAAATTGATGCTGTGGTGTTATTAAAAATCCCCGCAAAAAATTAAGCAAAAAATCAATGAGTATAAAACCGTGTCCCATCGAAAAAAACTGTAAAAATAAAACAGATGAGGAGATTGTAGAGCTTGTTAAGGAAAACAAAGAATGTTATGTGTGCTTAATGGAGAGGTATGAAGGAAAAATTACGCGATACATAAAAAGAATTAGCGGTGTAAACAATGAAACTTGCGAAGATATTCTACAGGATGTCTTTATGAAAGTTTATGTTAACTTGAATAACTTTAAGCCGGAAATGAAATTTTCCTCATGGATATATCGTATTGCACATAATGAAGTAATAAATCACTGGAGAAAACACAAGAGAAATAAACCGAGTAATATTTCCATTGATTATCATGAGTTATTAAAAAATATTATAAAATATGAATACAATACCGAGGAGGGTGTCTACCAAAAGATGATAAATAGCGATTTAAGAGACGCGCTGGACAAGCTTGATGAAAAATACAAGACTGTTTTAGTCTTAAATTATTTAGAGGGGAAAAGTTATCAAGAGATAGCAGATATTCTTAAAAAGCCCATAGGAACGGTGGGAACATTAATAAGTAGAGCCAAAAAGAAAGTTTCGGAAGAGCTAAAAAAGGAGGGGCTGGTTAGCAGCAAAGCGTTGAGAGATTGAGAATAATTTATTTAAATATTTAAAGAGATAATTAATATTAATTATTTATAGCATGGCTAAAAATTCAGATAAACATAAGGTGGTCAGGGAGGTTTTTAATAAAATAAAAAAGGATGATATTAAAATAAAACCCAAGTGTTATATCTTAGCATGTAAGCTTTCCTGGGTGTTTATTGCTTTTATAGTTTTTGTTTTTTCCGTCTATCTAGCTACCATTTCCTTGAATCATTTAGTCTTATTCAAACCTTTTTCTGTTCTAAAAAACAATCTTTTTTTTATTCCCGCTTTTTATCCTTTTTTGGTTTTCGGAGTTTCCGTGGCTTTGGTTTATGCAGCTTCTCGTTTTTACAGAAGAAGCAGAAGCCGTTGCAGGCATGAAGAATGGGCATTACTTGGCGCCTTGCTTTTCTTGGCCTTCTCCGTCTTGATTGTCTCAGCTCTTAGCGGTATTGATAAAAGGGTTTTCGAGGTTACGGAAAATTCAAATTTAGGCAAAAAAGTGTTTGTAACGAGTTATAATTACTGGAGCATTCCCGAGAAGGGAACCTTGTCCGGATTTGTTTTTAAGGAGGTTCAGCCAAATAAATCTTATCAAATTAAGGACTGGCGGGGCAATATATGGGAAGTTGGAATACAAAATTGTTCCTTTGAGAACAAAAATCTATTTGAGACTCAAAGTGAGTTAAAGATGATTGGAGAAAAACAAAATAGCCGCACCTTTAAAGCTGTTAATGCTTGGGCGTGGGGATATTGATTTTATTTTCCCTTTAATGTCATTACTAAGACAAGCAGTCCAATTCCTGTAAGAACGCCGAATAACAATACCTCAACCTGATTTAAAGCCTCCAATTGCTTTAAGTCCATGATAGCGTAAATGGAAAAAAAAATAGGAATAATTATCAAGGCGGCAAAAACCTGGAAAACCGGTACATCTTTATCATTAGCATTGAAGGCTATAGGAAAAGACATTAGAGAAACAAGAATAGCGGTCATCAGCCATAAAGAAAAATAGAAATAATTCCCGTAAATTAAATTAATTGCCGAAACCAGGAAGATGACTATTGGAGGGAGAATAAAAAATTTTCGCATTTGTTTTTGAGTTATTGTTTAAAATTTATTATTGTCTTTTGAAATTATAACAAAAAGAGGTAAATTTACAATCCTAAAAAATAAAAGAGCTGTCTGGATTTTACCATTTCTAGATCTTCCAATATTTTTCCTCTATTTGTTATTGCAAAAACAAACAAACCTTGATATATTAAGCTTGTAATACTTAAACCAATTAAATAAAATTAAATGGCAAAAAAAGAGCAAGAAGAAAAGGATATAGCCCAGGAAAACAAAGAAGATGATAATATCCTTGAAAATCTGGAGGGAGAATTAAAACAAGAAGATCACAAAGAAAATGATCTCAGCAAGATGAAAATAATAGCTCTTCTTGCGCTGGGTTTTTTTGTGGGGATTATGTTTAAATCTCAGGCCCTAAAATCTTTTGCTGTTGGTTATGATGATTATAAATTGACTCAATACCAAAGCGATTACCCGAAAGTTGAGTCAGATAAAGAAAAACAGAGTCCACAAGAAAAACTTGAAATTAAAGATGATGTTGAAGATTTGGAAGATCGGAAAAATAACAAGATTAATTAAGTTTATTATATAAAAAGTTAACAAATTAAATAATTAATAATGGCCAAAAAAGAAAATAAGAAGGAGGGAGAAGATAATCAAGAGAATTTTACAAATAATAAAGAACACAACTTGGAAAACGATGTTAGCCGGGTTAATTTAACCGCCAATCATTCAGAAGATAATAGTGAATATGAAAATGGTCAAACTCTGGATGAAATTGAAGAAGAAAATAAAAAGGACAAAAAAATTAAGAATTTAGCTTCTCTGGCTATTGTACTAGCAGGTTTGTTTGTGGGCAGTTTGTTTGTGGATGTTATCCAGTTTATCACCAAAAGCGGCTATTCTGAAAGCGCTTTAAGAAATGCCAATACTTTTGTCTTGGGAGACAAAACCTGGGTGGCCTATCAAGAACCGGCTGTTCAAGCAAAGGTTTTGGTTGCCGAAGATGAGGAGGAATGTCCCGAATGCAACCCGGATCAAGTTTTGGATTGGATGAAAAAGTTTATTCCAACTATGGTCGTAGACAAAGTTTCAGCCTCCTCCGAAGAAGGTAAGCGAATAATTGAAAAATATGATTTTAAAGCAATTCCTTCATTCGCCTTTGAAAAAGAGGTGGAAGATTCCGACTTTTTTCAAGAGGGCCAGATGAATCAAGTTTTTGAGGAAAAAGACGGGGATTACGTTTTGAATGGGGCAGCTTTGGGAATACCGGTGGGGAAATATTTAAACTCTCCTGAAATAAATGAAAATGATGCAGTTATAGGAAATAAAGAAGCGGAAAAAAAGGCGGTGATTTTTTCGGATTTTCAATGTCCTTATTCCAAAAACTTATACGAAGCCTCCAAAGAATTAGCTGATGATATGGGAAGAGAAAACGTAGCTTTTGTTTATAAAGATATGCCTCTTGATTTTCATTCCCAAGCTCAAAATGCCGCTTTAGCCGCTCAATGTTCAAATGAACAAGATAAATTTGAAGAAATGGCTGATTTGCTTTTTGGAAATCAAGATGAATGGTCTGAAAGCGAGGGGAAAGAATCATTTAAGCAATACGCTAAACAACTTGATTTGGACACGGAAAAATTTGACAAGTGCTTAGAAGAAGAGAAATTTAAAGAAGAAGTGGAAAACTCTTTAAAACTTGGCAGAGATTACGGAGTTTCCGGAACCCCGGCCACTTTTGTTGAAGGAGAGCTTTTAAGCGGCGCCATAGGAAAAGATCAGCTTAAAAAAGCTCTTGAAGGAGAGCCTGTTCAAAATAATAATTTAAACCCTAGCGCCGGCGGGGGTGTTCAAGGTGGAGAGGAATTAAGTGAAGAAGAAATGAAGGAGTTGGAAAAACTATTAGAGGAACAAGGAAATTAAGGAAGCGTAGCAGAAGATATAAAAATTTAAGCAGAGGAAATTTTATTAGCAAATTTTGTAAAAAATAAAAATGAAAAATAAATTTGAAATAATTATTTACGGAAGAGGTGGTCAGGGCGCTAAAACCAGCTCAGAAATAATAGCTCAAGCTGCTCTCAAAGAAGGGAAATTTGTCCAAGCCTTTCCCGAATTCGGTCCGGAGAGAAGCGGGGCTCCGGTAAAAACCTTTGTTAGAATCGCAGAAAATCAAATAAGAACTCGGGAGCCAATCATAAATCCGGATTGTGTTTTGGTTTTAGATGATTCTCTTTTGGAAATTATGGACGTGACTAAAAATTTGGATAAAGATGAATATTTGATCATTAACACTAAGCAAGACAAGAAGGATATCAAATCTAAAATAAATTTCAAAGGAAGGGTTATTTGTCTGGACGCCTCTGGAATAGCGATGGACGTAATCGGAGAAAATCGACCTAATACAGTCATATTGGGCAAGTTTGTTTTTGCAACTGAAGTTGTTAAATTAGATAGTCTTCTAGAGGCTTTTAAGGAAAAATATAATGCAAAAATAGGCAAAGAAAAAACGGATAAAAACTTGCATGCTATGAGCAAAGCTTATGACACCCATCATTAAGAAAATTTTATGGCAAAAATAAAGAAAACATTTCTAGAGAGTGATAGTAAAAACAAATCCGGCGCTAATAAGCAGGGAGAAGAATTCGGGGCAATTATTGAAAATAAAGCGAAAAATTATCCTCAAACCGGAGATTGGGGTTACCTTAAACCGGAAATAAGCAACAAGTGTATAGGATGCGGAAGGTGCGCCGCTTTCTGCCCGGAAAATATTATCGAAATTAAAGACCAGGACGGTAAAAAAAAGCAGGCCAAGGTTGATTTGAAATATTGCAAAGGATGTGGTTTGTGCGCCGAGGTTTGTCCGGTTAAAGCAATTGAAATGAAATATAAAAATTAGAATTTACAAAAGGAGGATTGACTCTTAAATTTTTTTATGAAATTAAACGCATCCTTGGTGATTGACTTTGATAGCACGATTATCAAAGAAGAAACACTGGAGATGATTGCTGAAGAGGCGCTTGAAGCTCATCCTTATGGCAACAAAATTCGCCATAAAATAGAAGAAATAACCGATATGGGAATGCGTGGCTTTATCTCCTTTTCAGATTCTTTAGAAAGCCGAGTCAAGCTTTTCACTGCCAATAAAAATTCTATCAACAAGATTAAGACTAAGATTGACAAAAAAATTTCCGATTCTTTTCTTAAAAACCAAAGTTTCTTTAAAGAAAATGGTGAGAAAATTTTTATTGTCTCGGGAGGGTTTAAAGATTGCGTAGTTCCGGTAGCCAAAGAATTATCCATTCCGGAGGAAAATATTTTTGCCAATGATTTTGTTTTTAATTCTGCAGAAGAAATCATTAGTATTGATAAAGAGAAATTTCTAGCTCAAGATAGAGGGAAGGTAAAACAAGTTGAAGCTTTAAATATTTTAGGACATTGTTGTGTAATAGGTGATGGATACACTGATTATCAAATCAAGGAAGACGGAATGGCTAATTATTTCATTGCTTACACGGAACATAAAAAAAGACCGGAGGTTTGTCGAGAATGTGATTTTGAAGCAAATAATTTCAATGAAGTCATGGATATTTTAAACGGACTTAAATTTATAGAAAAATAAAATAAATTAGAACAGATTATAATTTGATAATAATTTAAGATGATAAATAAAAAGAAAAAAACAGCCCTCTCTGGCGGCTATGCCGTAGGAGAGGCTATTCATCAAATAAATCCTGATGTAATGGCGGTTTATCCTATTACTCCACAGACGCCTATTGTAGAATATTTCGCCAAAAAAGTGGCTGATGGTGAGGCGGATACGGAAATAATTCCGGTAGAGTCTGAGCATAGCGCTATGAGCGCTTGTATTGGTTCATGCGCCAGCGGAGCCAGAACAATGACAGCGTCCTCTTCCCAGGGAATTATGTATATGATGGAAGTTTTGCCGGTGGCGGCGTCTATGCGGTTGCCGATCGTAATGGCAGTGGCTAATCGAGCTATTTCCGGACCAATCAATATTCACGGTGATCATTCCGACGCTATGGCTATGCGTGAACACGGTTGGATGCAGATTTTCTCTGAAAATGCTCAAGAAGCTTACGACAATACTTTTATAGCTTTGAAGTTAGCCGAAAAGGCTCTACTGCCTTGCGCTGTTAATTTGGATGGCTTTATTTTATCTCACAGCGTAGAAAATATTGAATTGGAAAACGATAATGATATTTATAAATTTATAGGGGATTATGAGCCCAAAGAATCTTTATTTGACTTTGAAAACCCTAAAACTTTTGGTCCGGTTGCTTTGCCAAATAGCTATTTTGAGTTTAGAAAACAAATCTATGACGCTATGGAAAAAGCCGAAGACTATTTTAATGAAACAACGAAAGAATTTGAAAATTTTTTTGGAAGAAAATATGAAGCTATTGAAGAATACGAAACCAAAGACGCAGAAACGATAATTGTAGCCATGGGCTCGGTCTGCGGAACCATAAAAGACACTATAGACAACCTAAGAGAAAAAGGAGAAAAAGTGGGTCTGTTAAAAATTAGATTATTTAGACCGTTTCCATACAAAGAAATCAGAAGAGTTTTGAAGAATGTCGAAAAATTAATCGTTATGGATAGAAACTTAGCTTTCGGAACTAAACAAGTCTTGGCCGGGGAAGTGGAGCATGCCACAGGGAAAAAAGTAAAAAGCGTAGTTTATGGACTAGGTGGTCGAGATATCTACCAAAAACAACTTGAAGAACTTTTTCTTTCTGAAAAAGAAAATCAAGAAAAAATTCAATTTTTAATGTAAAAAAATGGAAAATAAACAGAAAAAATTCACTACCACAGGGGCTTGCGCCGGATGCCCGATTGGAATAATCGCCAGAACTATTTTAAATGCTACCGATGAAAACATCGCCGTTACCAATGCTACCGGATGTTTGGAGGTTACTACCACTATTTATCCCAATACATCCTGGCGGGTTCCTTATATTCATAGCGTATTCGCCAATGCCGGAGCAACAATATCAGGAATGGAGACGGCGTATAAAGCGTTTAAAAAACAAGGGAAAATAAATAAACCGGTTAAATTTATAGCGTTCGGAGGAGACGGAGGAACTTACGACATCGGTTTTCAAGCTCTTTCCGGAGCGCTGGAGCGCGGGCATGATTTTCTTTATGTCTGTTATGATAACGGCGCTTATATGAATACCGGCAATCAAAGAAGCGGAGCAACTCCTATCGGAGCCGATACGGAAACCACTCCTTATGGAAAAGAATCTTTTGGCAAATCTACTCGCCGAAAAGATATGATGTCTATTGTGGCGGCTCATCACATTCCTTACGCCGCTACGGCCAATGTCGGATTTATGGAAGATTTCAAGCAAAAAGCCGAGAAAGCTTTAAAAACCAAGGGTCCGACTTTTCTTTTGGTTTTCTCGCCTTGCGTGAATCAATGGAAATACCCTCCGCATAAAACTATTGAAATAGCTAAATTGGGAACAGAAACCAATTTTTGGCCTCTTTACGAAATAGAAAACGGAGAATACAAAATCAACTACACTCCCTCTAAAAAAATCCCGGTGGAAGAATTTTATAAAACCCAGGGTCGTTTTAAACATATCTTTAAAAGAAAAGACAAGGATGATATAATGAAAAGAATTCAGGAAGATGTGGATGAATATTGGGAAGAATTAAAGGAGAAGGAATTGTGATTCATATGTGAGATTTATGATTTAAGATTTATGAATAAAGAGGATAACAAAAAAATAAAGTCATTTACTGATTTAAAGGTTTGGCAAGAAGGTCACAATTTAGTGTTAATGATTTATAAAACAACTAATAATTTTCCTCAAAAAGAAGTCTACTCTTTGGTAGATCAAATGAGGAGAGCTTCTGTTTCTATAACTTCTAATATAGCAGAGGGTTTTGGTCGACAGGGTTATAAGGATAAACTTCGTTTTTATTACAATTCCCAAGGTTCTTTAACTGAGCTTAAAAATCAACTTTTAGTAGCAAAGGATGTAGGTTACATAAAAAAGAAAGACTTCGATGAGTTGGCGGATCAGATAAACTTGGTTCATAAGATTTTGCAAGGATTTATGAAAAAAACAAAATCTTTTCTTAAATCTAATCGTCCGACAGGCGGATCTTAAATCTTAAATCTTAATAAAACAATGGAAATAATTTTAATTATCGCAATTACATTATTTTTGGCTACAATCGCCGTTTTTTTTGTTATCAATAAAAAACTTTCGGAAATGAAAAAGCCGGAAGACGATAAATCATTAATGATCCTGCAGCAAAGGATGGAGCATTTGTCTCAAATTATGGATCAAAAGCTTTCCGAGACCAACCGTTTAACCAAAAGCCAGCTCAAAGATAGCAACCAGCTAATGCAGGAAATATCCAAAGGATTATCCAAAGAAAGCAGGGAATTATTTACTGAAATCAACAGGCAATTCAACGAGATGGCTAAGCATTCCCATCAATCCATCAGGCAGGTAACCGAGAAAATTACCACTTTGGACGAGACCAACAAAAAAGTGGTGGATTTCTCTTCTCAGCTTAAAAACCTGCAAGATATCCTAAAAAATCCCAAACAAAGAGGCGTTCTGGGAGAGTATTACTTGGAAGAGACTTTAAAAAATGTTTTACCTCCTCATAATTACCAAATGCAATACAAATTTAAGGACGGTAACGCTGTTGACGCGGCTATTTTTGTTAAAGACAAAGTTATTCCGGTGGATTCCAAGTTTTCTTTGGAAAATTACGAAAAATTAATGAATTGCAAAGAAGAAGAAAGGGAATTTTTTGAAAAACAGCTCAGGGAGGATTTGAAGAGAAGAATCGATGAGACTGCCAAATACATCCAGCCCAAAGAAAAAACAACCGATTTTGCATTTATGTTCATCCCTTCTGAATCGGTTTATTACGATCTCTTAACCAACAAAATCGGAGCCGGAGCATCCTCGCGGGATTTGATTGAGTATGGATTTCAAGAAAAGCATGTGGTTATTGTTTCCCCTACTTCTTTTATGGCCTATTTGCAGACGGTCTTGCAGGGATTGAGATCTCTGCAGATTGAAGAATCGGCTAAAAAAATTCAAAAAAATGTGGAAAAACTCTCCACTCATCTCAAAAATTATGAGACTTATTTCAACAAAGTTGGCAACAGCCTGTCTACAACCGTAAACCATTACAACAAAGCCAACAAGGAACTCTCCAAAATCGACAAAGACGTTACTAAAGTAACCGATGGAAGCGGAAAGAAATTGGAATTAAACGAAGGAGAAATTGAGAAACCCAAAAGTGAGGAATAAGTTGAATTAGCTTTCTGCTTATTTTTTAAGCAAATCCCAAAACTCTCTCCAGCTATACCTTTGAGGAGTGCTGCCGCTTTCCTTAAGAGGATTGCGTGTTTTTTCATCTTCCCGGATCATTTCTAGTGGATTTTTTTGGATTCCGGGGGTGTTTATGGGTTTGAAATGATATAGATTCAGAGTTCCGAAGGAAACAGTATTCTTTAGTTCAAGGTTGTCTTGAACTTTTTTTAATTCTTCTTTTGTGTTAGAGAAAACAGGCAATATCATATAATAATTGCTTTTTTCATAAACTTGATCATTCGTATCAAACCCGTCCCGTGGAATTTTCTTCTGGTCCAAGTGGAAAAAGAAAGCTCTTTCATAAAAAGGTTCGCTGTTAATAAACACGGCTAAACCATCTTGTTTATACTGTTTTTCAATGGAATCAATAATCATATTTTGCTGTTGCAAGGTAACGCGATGATGTTCTTTGGGGATTTTATTGAGACCTATATTAAAAGCTTCAAAAGGAGCTTTTTTAAGTTGAGAAAATCTTTGGCTAAGTAGATACAAATTAAAGGAAGTCAAGATTAATACTGCAACAAAAAGAAGAAGACCTTTGTTTCTTCCGGGAATTTTCTCTTCTATTTCCAGTAAAATCAACCCGAAAAAAATGAAAAACAATGGAGCCGACACCAAGAAAAATCGGGGCGCCAAATCAAAAGACAGGGGAATAAAGAAGAAAAAGGAGACGAAAAACCAGATCATACAAACTAAAAGAAAGTTTTTCTTTCGGACGGCTTTTTCTTGAACGTATCTTTTAGTTAAAATAATAATTGATAAGACAAAAAAGATAAATGAGGTAATACCAAGCCCCAAGAGATACTTAATTTGACATTCATGCCTGCATTTGAAATCAAAAGTAGTTAAGTTTATTTTCTCGCTTTTGGGCAGTCCTATTCTGGTGTATCCGGATAAAACCACACCCGAATAAAAAGCGTGTTCTCTTATATTTCTAATAAATTTTTCACCTAAACTCCTTTCTTCTCTATCGGCTTTAGCGGTTTTTTGGAGAGTTGCTTCAAGAAATTGTTCCGCATTTTTTCCTCCCGTCATTACATCATTAATGATGGCTGGGGAATAAAGCAAGCCAATAGCCAAGAAAGCAAAAATCCAGTATCTTAGTTTTATGCGAGGTCTTTTGATTACAAAAATTAAAAACACCGCAGTTGGAAATCCCACAAAAGCAAGAAAGTGGAGTTGTCCGGCAATTGCCAATGAAATAGCTAAAATGATAAGCCACAAACCTTTGTTTTTGTTTTCCGAATCAATAGTTTTCAATGTTGCCAGAAATGTTAAAATTCCAAAAAAAGGAAGCGGATTGGGGTTCCAGGCAAAGCGCGAATACATTACCATATAAAAAGAAGCGGCAATTAAAACAGTCAGAGCTAAAGAAAATTTTTGTTTAAAATAATTTCTGACAAAGAAATAAAAGACGGGGATGGTTAAGGTCCCAAAAAACAGGGAAACATAAGCCAAACTAGCCGGACTAAAACCGAAAATTTTAGCCGAAATAAATTCAAAGTAATAAAAAATAGGACCTAATCTCAAAAATGATCCCCCTGCGCGCGGACCGAGAAGAGGAAGGTTTTCCGTTCCATTTTCGTTTGCATAACTTAAAAGCGCCGCATCTCGGGACTGATCCAACTGAAAATGAAGCCAATCGGAAAAACTATAAGATCTCAACAAAAAGCCGGCTATTAAAATTACTGAGAAGATTAAAATGAAAAATAATTTCTTCTTGCCGGTTTTACGAAGGAGATTAAACGGCTGATTCATTGTTTAGTTTAGTTTTTTAATTAAAGTATTTACAAGAAATTAATCCCAAAAAAACAGTCATTGGAAATTAAATATAAGATTGATATCTATTAAACATTTTCACATAAAAGCTGGTTTATGTAAATTTTTTCAAAAAAATACGCGTTTAGGCGCGTATTTTGCAATTTCGGCAAGTCAAAACCGGTGTTTTTTGAATATGGTGACCCCACGGGGAATCGAACCCCGGTTTTCAGGATGAAAACCTGATGTCCTAACCACTAGACGATGGGGCCTTAATTAACAATTGACAGCTAACATTTAACAATCAACTTAAGCGCTTGACTTTTAAGGATAGTTTAATTAAAACTAACACAAAAAAAGATAACACAATTTTTTTTAAAAAGCAATAGTTTTGGTGTCTTAAAAATAGCCTGGGAAAGTCTTGCAATAAAAGGACTTCTTAAAAAGGAAAGGGCAATAATAAATACGACAAACACTGGTTGTCGTATTTATTCAAGAGCTTTTTTGGCTTAACATCTTTAAGATGAAAGACGATGCTGCTTTTTGACGATAAAGCCTATTACTCAACTAAGCAATATAAATAAGCTTTGGTTTTATAAAGCCATTTTTTTCCTTTATCGCCTCCCTCTTCCGGGTGGCCGCTTTCCGCTAAGGCTTTTATAGCCCTTTTTCTGTCTCCTTCAAACAGAACTAAGTTATTTTCAAAGTCAACTTCAACTTTGCTAGCTCCCACTTCTCGAAGCTTTCTTGCAATAATTTTTTCGCATTTGTGGTTTTTCAGATTAGAAACTTTAATCACTTCCATAGTTTATCGTTTATTTTTTAATTCCAACCTCTGCCTTTGCTATTTTAATACAAATTTACCCGAAAAATATTTCTTTTAATTAATACTTTCAAACAAAAACTTGCTTTAAACATAAAATTTGCGTTAAAATAAATATATGAGTAAAAACAACAAAGAGAATCAAAAAAAATTCGCCCGCAATCTGTTATTATTTTTAGGATTATTTTTATTTTTGGCTACTTGGAGCTTTTTGGTTTATAAGTTTGGCGCAGATGGATTAGTGGAGAGAATTGGCATCAATAATGGTTATTTGTTAATTTTTGCCATTGGAATTTCCGGAGGATTGTCTGGGTTGTCAGCGCCCAGTTTTATAGCTGTTTTAACCACTTTTGCCGCCGGCGGGTCTAATCCTTTTTTATTGGGATTAATCGGAGGAACAGCTCTTTTTGCGGGAGATTCTTTATTTTTTTATCTTGGCGTAAAGGGAAGATCTCTTCTCTCTTCTTTTTTGGAAGAAAAACTTAAAAAATTTTCCGGCTTTGTTAAAAATAGATCTATTTGGTTTGTAAGAATTTTTATTTTTCTTTATTTTTCTTTCGCTCCTCTGCCAAATGATTTAATTACCATACCTCTGGGATTGGCTCGTTTTGAATACAAAAAACTAATCATTCCGGCTTGGCTGGGGAATATAAATTTTGTTTTATGGGTTAGCTTAATTTTTGCCTAATAAATTAATCTTCTTCAATGATTAAAGAATATTTTTGGATTGCAGTTGTTGGCGTTCTTCTCAATAGCGGACTCATAGCAGCTGACGCGTTGGGATTTTTGCCTATGGAACTGCCTGTTTTTCTGTTTATTTTATTCTTAATTCTTTGGTTTTCTTGGATTCGGCCAATAAGAATGTTTTGGATTTTTATAATATTAATTCCTTTGGAAAGAGTAATTTTATCCTCCCCTCAAATTCCTTTCTCCTTAAGACCTTATCAACTTTTAGGCGCGGCGCTTGCTTTGGCCTTAATTTCAAGATGGATTTTTGAAAAATTTTCTCTAAGACAAAAAATGCGCCTACTGAAATTTGATTTGAAGCCATTATTCTCATGGCGGGGAAAGTCCGGTTTTTTGAATTTAAGAGATTTTCTAATTCTCCTTTTTCCTTTTATTGCCATTGCATCAATCGCTAATGCTCCGAATAAAGCATCCTCCATCAAACTGACATTGGTTTTGGTTTCTTTTATAGTTATTTATTGGTTGACCGCAAATTTCTTTCTTAACAAAAAGAGATTGCAAGAGGCTTTATGGTTTTTTGTGGCTACCTCATTGCCCATTTTGATTTTTGGAGCCTATCAGGCATTTGCCCACAAGTTGGGCTGGCCCGATTTTCAAATTTTTGCTGAAAGATCCAACGGAACATTTGCCGAACCGGACTGGTTTGGAGTTTATTTGGTCTTTCTGGCTTCCATTATTTATTGGCTCAACTTGCAACTCTTCAAAACTAAAAATAGCACCAAGATTGCTAGTTGGGAATTACGCAGAGTGGGAAAGTGGTTTGCCAATTTTTATTTATTTTTCATTTTTTTGGTTTTGCTTTTAACGGTAGCACGCAGCGCTTGGCTGGGATTTGCCGGAGTAACAGCGGTTTACTTTGTTTTACTTTGGTGGCAGGGAAAGGTTTTTAAATTTAAAAAACTAACTTCCAAAAGTCTTTTTAAAGAGAGTTTTTCTTTGATGCTAATTTACACTTTTTCTATTGTTGTTTTGTTGGTTTTTAACTTATCCCAATTTCATCTAATCAATAGGGCAGAAAGTTCTTTGAGCGGTATGCAAAAAATAACTATTAGTTGCGAGCAGGACGGCCAAGTGCCTAAAAAAATATCATCCACAGAAGAATTAAGCCAATATAACTGTAAACATATTAGGCTGGAAGAAATATCTTCTGAAAAAAACGACGGCAAGCTAGTAAAAGAAGTTTATCGTCCCGACCCCAACGTTGAAATTCGTAAAAATATTTATTCCAAAACCTGGCATTCCATCAAAGAACATATGATTATGGGGCAAGGATTGGGAACATCTTCTGAAATTCTCGGCAAAGACAGCCACGGCCAAGGATTAAATTCTTCTAATATCTTTTTAGAAGTATGGTTATCTACGGGTTTAATTGGATTAATTCTCTTCATTGGGTTTTTCTTTCTTCCTATATTTTTGTCTCTGAGAAGATTGTTTCAAAAGAAAAAGGACAATTATGGGCTAAGTTTGTTTATTGTTTTATCCGGTGCAGCCTTTTTGATTCCCAATCTTTTCAACGCAGGAATTTTCTTGGGTATTTTTTGGATTTGGCTGGCAGCAATAAAAGAATAAAATTATAAACAGCTGCTTTGAATAATAAGCTTTAGATGAACTTGGTTGCCAAAAATAAAACCCCCTCCAAAAGGGGTTTCAAGTCAATATAAGGCATTGTAAAATCCGGTAGGAAAAGATTAATCCAATTCCAAGTTTTCCTCTTTATTCAAGGTTTTTATACAAGAAGTGCAAATCTTCCTTTTTTTCCCATTGATGGTTTTGCTTTGAAGATTTGCCTTGAATTTCCGCTTGGTGGCAATATTGGAGTGGGATCTTTTATTTCCGCTAAGCGCCTTTTTTTCGCATATATAACATTTAGCCATGGTTTTACTGTTGAAGATTTAAAAAAGATGTTCTATAATTACTAGCATAGTTTAACAATTTAACGGTTGAATGTCAACCGAAATTTTAATTTTTAGAAACTTATATGGAAATAATAATAGTAATAGCAATTTTGATTTTTTCGGTTATGATTCATGAGGTGGCTCATGGATTAGCCGCTTTTTGGCAAGGAGATCCAACAGCTAAATACGCAGGTAGACTTACTCTCAATCCAGTGAAACATCTGGATCCGGTAGGATCGGTAATTGTTCCGCTGCTTCTGTTTATTTCTCAAGCCGGAATACTTATCGGCTGGGCAAAACCGGTTCCCTATAATCCTTTCAATTTAAGGGATCAAAAATACGGCCCAGCTCTTGTGGGCTTGGCAGGACCCCTTTCTAATCTCATTTTTGCTTTAGTTTGCGGCGTTTTGTTCAATTTGTTTTTGAAGCTTGGGATTGCCGGAAACTTTGTTTTTGTGATATTGAGTTATACCATTTATATCAACTTGCTTTTAATGATTTTCAATCTTTTGCCAATTCCCCCTCTTGACGGATCCAAGATCTTGTTTACCTTTCTGCCCATCTCCGACCATACCAAGCAAATCTTAGAGCAATATGGGTTTATTTTCCTTTTAGTTTTCATTTTTATGTTCTTCCCTTTAATATCTTCTCTTCTGGGCTTTGTTCTGGGATTTTTTTCCGAGTATATTATAGGAGTAAATATTGCGGAGTATTTGATGGGTCTTTAGGATTAATTTGAGCTAAAAAACATCTTTTCACCTCCTCTCTTTAATAAAGAAGGACGGGGGGCGTCAAAATATTGACAAATTGTTTTTTAGAGGTATAATCAGCTGGTAATGTTGTAAATTAATTTTGCAGCACCAGTTCTTTCAGAGTTTGACAAAAATCACCGGAAATTAGGATATTTTAGTTTCTTATTTTATTTTAATTTCCGGTGATTTTTTGATTTAAAAAAAGAACAGAGAGGAGGAGAATTATGAAAGCTCAAATTCAAGCGCAGGTTTTGAAGGGAAGGGTGGAATTTTCAAGTTGGGCGGAAACGGTGAGAGACTCCCTGGAGGAGGCAGGCTGTAAGGACTACAGCTTGGAACAATATTGCTCCAAGAAAGACTTTAGAGGCAATTGGCTGATCCGATCTTTTGACGGAAGAGTTTTTCGAATTAAGGAAAAAGATTTATTGGAGCTCATACATGAAATGAATGAGATAAGAAAGAAATCTTTATACTTAACCAAAAACTCTTCATTGGAGGGTTTGTTGGTTAGATTTGTTTTTTATCCCAATAACAAAAAAAGAAGAAAATATAGATATGCCGAGAATATAGAGATTGAAGATGTATATCTTCAAAAAACAAAAGATTCTTATCAAAGTGAAGCTGCTTGTTTTTAATTAAAAACAAGCAGCTCAAAGCCGATCGCAACGCGTTCGGCTTTTTATTATTTTCTTAATATAAAATTAGGCAAATTTTCTGACATTAAAATATTTTCCTGCTTTGTTTGTAGTAACTTAATGCGTGAAAAGTTAAGAATTTGCTTTTTTGATGTTTTTGTGTTTAATTAGTGAAAAATCATCTTCTTGCCCATTGGCCCAAAGTTTGGGTAGGTTTGGTGTGAACAGAAGATTTTTTTAATAATTAGTTGAAAGATGACAATGTTGATGCTAAGTAAGATACAAGGACGCAAAATACAATTACCAAGCAAGAAATAAACGTTTGAATATTGGGATTTCGAATTTGAAATTTGTTTGCATCCTTGTGCCTTGTATCTTGTATCTTTGTTACTATAATTATTTCTTGGATACATTTATCTTTTTTAACGTTATATTTTTGGATTTTGAATTAAAATTATCATGTTTAAACTAAGATCAAATTATAAGCCGGCCGGTGATCAGCCCGGAGCAATTCAAAAACTTGTTTCTGGAGTGGAAAACGGAAACAGGGATCAAACCCTGCTGGGTGTAACCGGGAGCGGGAAGACTTTTTCTATGGCCAATGTGATCGCCCAAACAGGGAAGCCGACTTTGGTTATCGCCCACAACAAAACCTTAGCGGCTCAACTAGCGCAAGAGTATAGAGAATTTTTTCCGGAAAACGCCGTTTGTTATTTTGTTTCCTATTATGATTATTACCAGCCGGAAGCGTATATCCCGGTGACCGACACCTATATAGAGAAAGAGGCTCAGATTAACGAGGAAATCGACCGTCTGCGCCATGAAGCCACCCAGGCTTTATTAACTCGCCGGGATGTGATTGTGGTCGCTTCGGTTTCTTGTATTTATAGTTTAGGTAGTCCGGAAGAATATGAAAAAGTGCATTTGCGAATTGAAGTTGGCAAAAAAGAGACTCGCTTTGATCTGGTCCGCCGGTTGGTGGATATCTATTTTGAGTTTCCTGCTTCCCGGGCTGGCATATGCCCAGGCAGGTCCTGCCGTTGTACTGGCCTATTTGCTGAGCGGACTCCTCATGTTACCGGCCATGTTCAGCATTGCCGAACTGGCCACTGCCCTGCCAAGAGCCGGAGGATCCTACTATTTCATTGATCGCAGCCTGGGCCCCCTGGCCGGCAACCTCGGAGGATTTGGGGTATATACCTCGCTGGTGCTTAAAACCTCTTTCACCCTGGTAGGTATGGGAGCCTACAGCTGTCTGTTCCTTGATCTGCCGGTTAAGGTGGTTGCCCTGAGTCTGACCATTGTATTTATGTTCCTTAACCTCTTCGGTGCAAAACATAGTTCCGGCCTGCAAAAAATTCTGGTGGTGACCCTTATTGTGATACTCACCTTTTTTATGGTCCAGGGATTCGTTTATATATTCGGAGACATGGGCACAACCCGGCTGCAGGATACTTACACCCCTTTGCTTCCATTCGGCCCGATGGGCCTGCTGACCACCATCGGGTTTGTCTTTATTTCCTATGCCGGGCTAACCAAGATCGAAAGTGTGGCAGAAGAGGTAAAGAATCCGGAAAGGAACATTCCACTGGGCATGATCCTCTCCCTGCTGGCAACTATTGTCATCTACACCCTCGGCGTATTTGTGGTGGTTGCGGTCCTTGACCACACTGCACTGGCAGAAGACATGACACCCATTGCCACAGCCGGCGATGCCTTCATGAGCTGGCTCCCCGGTGAATCCGGATTGCTCATCCTGGTGATTGCAGCATTTGCCGCTTTCGCCTCCACAGGAAATGCCGGCATCATGTCAGCTTCACGCTATCCTCTTGCCATGGCAAGGGACAGGCTGCTCCCGCCGGTATTTGCAAGAATCAACCGCTTTTACACACCGGGGATATCCATCATAACCACCTCCGCCATTGTGGCTTTTTTTATTCTCGTACTGACCGCCTCTGAAATTGCCAAGATGGCAAGTACCGTCCACCTGGTCATCATGCTGCTGCTCAACGTGTCGGTCATTGTCATGCGCAGGAGCGAAATACCTTCATACGATCCGGGGTTCAGGTCTCCGATGTTCCCTTATGTCCAGTATTTCGGGATTGCCGTTTACGCTGTATTGATTATCTATATGGGGGCACTTCCCCTGGTACTGGGTGCGGGTGTTTTTCTCCTCGCCCATTTATGGTACAGGTATTACGGCAGAAAAAACACGCGTCGGGAGGGGGCAATTTTTCACTGGTTCGCCAGGATGGGCAAATACCAGGATCCCGGCCTTGAATGGGAGTTTATTGAACTGCTGAAGGAAAAAGGCCTTCGGGAGGATGACCCCTTTGATCATCTGATTATCGAAACCAATATCCTGATAAAGAACCGTTTCTTTGACAATTTTGACAGACTCCTGACCCAGGTCTCAAAAAGCTTTTCAAGAGAGCTCGGACAGCAACCCGGAAAGATCGAAGCCGCCTTCCGGGAAAAATCTCCCATTGACCCAAGCTTGCTACATCCACAGGTATCTTTACTGCATGCTCAACTTGAGCAGATGCAAACACCCAGGCTGAAAATTGTCCTGTCCAGAAAAGGAATCAAAAGGAGTGTGGAGAAAAGGGGCATACACTCAACCGACACGATCCATGTATTCTTTTTCCTGGTCAGCCCGGCCGGCGACCAACGCCAGCATTTACGATTGCTGGTACGCATTTCCGATATCCTCGAAAGAGAGAACTTCGTGGAGAAAATGCTGGAATGCAAAGACGAACAGCGTGTCAAAGAATATTTACTGCACCATGAGCGTTATATTTCTCTGGACCTGGTATCCGGCTCCCCGGCCGGAGCTTTTATCGGCCAGAACACCGGGAAGCTTGATCTTCCCGCTGACACCCTGCCGGTATTGATAAGAAGGAAAAACAGGGTGTTTACACCCGATAGCCATACCACGTTAAAGGAGGGCGACTCCCTTACCATCATCGGCGATCCAAAAAGCATTGACCAACTGTACAAAAAATATAAATAGTCATGTCCTCATTTTCTCATATTGACAAAGATGGAAAAGCAAACATGGTAGATGTCGGGAGCAAAGCCGTGCAGCAAAGAACGGCCACGGCATCCGGATTCATCACCCTGGAACCAGACACCCTATCCCTTATTAAAGAAAACCAGATCAAGAAAGGCGATGTACTTACGGTGGCTGAGATAGCCGGCATACAGGCAGCCAAACAAACATCCGCCCTGATTCCGCTTTGCCACCCGCTCCAAATCACCAAAGCAGATGTGACCACAGAGATTGTTGACGAGAAGAACAACCAGGGCGTAAGGGTAAAGGCCCGGGTAAAATGCAACGGTCAAACCGGCGTGGAGATGGAAGCCCTCACTGCAGTCAGCACCGCCCTGCTTACCATATATGACATGTGCAAAGCCGTGGACAAACAAATGACAATCACAAATATCCGACTACTGGAAAAAGAAAAAATCTGAATTTATGGAACTAAAAATAATATCCGTTAATACCTCAAAAGAGAAAGGAACCATTAAAGAGCCCGTGGAGGAAATTACGCTGAACCATCACGGCATAATGGATGACGCACACTCAGGCCCCTGGCACCGGCAGGTAAGTTTGCTCGGCAAGGAAAGTGTTGACCGTTTTTCCAGTCAGGCTGGCAGGCCCATTGCCCCGGGAGAATTTGCAGAGAACATTACCACAGAGGGCGTGGAACTGGTAAAAACTTCACCACTGGATCGGTTCTCGGGAGAAAACGTGGAGCTGGAAGTTACCCAAATCGGAAAATCCTGCCACGGTTCTGCTTGCGCCATTTTTCGGGAAGTAGGCAGTTGTGTCATGCCAAAAGAAGGCATCTTTGCCAGGGTGATTCGTCAGGGATCATTAAAACCCGGGGATGTGCTGACCTATCATCCGAGACGGTTCCGTTTTCAGGTGGTTACCCTGAGCGACAGGGCCAGCAAAGGAGAATATGCGGATCGCAGCGGCCCCCGCATTGTTGAGATTCTCAATGAGTATTATAAAGAGCAACCTCGCGATATTGAGGTTTCCCACACCATTATCCCGGATGATGCCTCGAGCCTGAGCGTCCTGATTGAAAAAACCACTTATGATGAGGTGGATGTGATCATCACCACTGGTGGCACAGGTATCGGACCACGGGACGTTACCGTGGAAACGATCCGCCCCATGCTCGACAAGGAGATTCCCGGTATCATGGAAATGATACGGGTAAGATACGGAAAAGAAAAGCCAAATGCTTTGCTTAGCCGCGGTGTAGCCGGGCTTATCGGGGAAACGTTAATCTATACGCTGCCGGGGAGCGTTAAAGCGGTGAATGAGTATATGGAAGAGATTCTGAAAACCCTGGAGCATCTGATTTATATGCGCCACGGGTTGGACGCCCATTAGTTGGCAGGGAGACCAGGAAGGCCGACCAGCGTTGGCTTGATGAAGACAGTTAGATGTCCATTAGTTGGTAAGAAAACGGGCACATCCGGGATGTTTTCCCGCAACTATTTGGGGACCAAAACCCCATCCTCATATTTTACCACAAAAGCATCACTGACTCCATTTGCCCACAACTCACGCATATGGATGATAGCTACCGCTAACTTGTCAAAGTTACCCGAGATATACTTATACCATCCGTCTATGTGATATTTCTGAAGCTGGTCGTTGATGCCAAGGTATTCACTGGCCTCCTCAATACTCAGATCCTTTTTATGTGCCATCACCTGAACGGAATAGAAAGTCTCAGGCGTTTCCTCCGCTTCTTTTTCCTTCTCGTCCATCCGACGTTCAAGGTCATCCACAGTTTCCATAAGCGCCTCATAATGACGCAGTAACTCGACCTGCTCCTGCGTAAGCTCACCTATTTCATCTGTTACAAGCCTCATATCCTGGTCATGTTCATCCCCGAACGATGAGAGATCATCTTCCACAGTATCCGTGCGTGAAGCGAGATGATTCATCCTGTCCACATCCCCCGGATACATGGCATCCTCAATGGGGGCCCAGTCTTTTGAGTTGGTATTATTTCCGAGCCTGAAAGTAAGACCAACACTGGTATAATTATACATGTCTTTCCTGCTTCCTGTAACCACCCTTGCGTCCAGTTCATCGGTCATGGCATATTGAAACGATGACTTCACTCCGATATCAATCCTTTCAGAGACCTTGAAATTAACACCCATTCCAAATGGGATGACCCAGGAGCCCTCCGTTTGGCCTTCCCGGGGTTCATCGTAAGGGTACCTGAGCACATTGCCGGTTTGCAGTTCCATTAACTTCGATTCAAACGAAATTGCGCCTAAACCTGTAAACCCATAGATATTCATCCAGCGGTTTGTGCTGCTCCGGGGTGCCAGTAACCCATTCAGGCTAACGTTGGCTGTGAGGGAAGCATGCATCATTATATTGTCAAATTTTCTGTTATCCTCTGTATTCACGCCAGTCATCTCTCCATAAAGGAAATTTGTCTGAAGCGTAAGGACGGGTGATGCATGGTAATTAAAAA
>JAWOGA010000042.1:0-10526 GCA_046497225.1 Candidatus Moraniibacteriota bacterium
AAAATAGATATTTGCAATTAAAAATTAATCTCTACAATAATCATAATTTAAGATGAAAATAATACTTGTGCGTTAAAAGTTCCTTGGAATTAGATAACCAAATATCCAAAAAGAAAGCGTATAATCAAGCAAAAAGACTAATCGAAAAGAAAAATTACTTTCAATTCCCGCCGAAAGCTTGAATTGATAAAAATTGGTTTGATAAATTTTTTCTTTTGGGATATCCAAAAAAACCACCTCTTCCAGGTGGTTTTTAAAGATGAAATAAATTTATCCGGCTAATTAACCTTGAAATCCAATCGGTTTCTCCGGAGCGTCGGCCTCTTTGATTTTACCGTAATGATCCTCGTATTTTTTCAAATTATCCTGCATTGCCTTGATCATTCTTTTGTAATGCCCGGGTGAAACGATAACCCTGGAATTTAGAGTTCCCGTCGGGGGAAATACATTCAAAAAATCCATCACAAACTCCTCTTTATTATGCATAATCTGCATCATATTAGCATAATCGCCTTTCAACTTCTCATCTGTTGCCTTAATGTTAACCTTTTTTTTATCGTTATTTTCTTGCATAATGTTAGTTATTTATTAAACTCAAATTACATTTTAATCTGTCATTTTGAGATTTGACTTTTGCACTTTGACTTTATTAAGAAAGGGGCCTTTTCGGCCCCAATCTTAAATCGTAAATCCTACTTCTTATCTTCCTTATCTTTATCATCCTTCTTCTCTTCTTCCTCCACTTCCGCCTCTTTCACATCCGGTTCGTCTTTTTTCTTTTCGCTTTCCGCTTGCTGTCCTTCTTGTCCGCCTTGTTTTTCCTGTTCTGCCTGCTGAGCGGCTTGGTAAAGCTCTTGACCTATTTTCTGAGCCTCTTGAGAAAGCTCTTCCGTTACTTTCTTGATAGCTTCTATATCTTCCCCGTCTTTGACCTTCTTAAGCTCCTCAATTTTATCTTGCACCGGCTTTTTCTTATCCTCGCTTATTTTATCTCCGGCTTCCTTGAGAGATTTTTCAGTGGTAAATATCATAGTTTCGGCTGTGTTTTTAGCCTCCACTGCTTCTTTCTTCTTCTTGTCTTCTTCGGCATGCTTTTCAGCTTCTTTTTTCATTTTCTCCACTTCTTCCTCGCTTAAACCAGAAGAAGCTTCAATTCTAATAGACTGCTCCTTGCCACTGGCTTTATCCTTAGCGCTAACATTCAAGATTCCGTTAGCATCCAAGTCAAAGGTTACTTCAACTTGAGGCACTCCGCGGGGAGCCGGAGGAATTCCGTCCAAAATAAATCTTCCTAAAGATTTATTATCAGCCGCCATTTCTCTTTCCCCTTGCAAAACATGAATTTCCACGGAAGTTTGGTTATCGGCTGCAGTAGAGAAAATCTGGGATTTACTGGCCGGAATAGTAGTATTTCTCTCAATCAAGGGAGTTCTTACTCCTCCCATAGTTTCAATTCCCAGAGTCAGGGGCGTTACATCCAAAAGCAGAACGTCCTTAACGTCTCCCTGCAAAACTCCTCCTTGAATAGCAGCGCCCATAGCCACTACTTCATCCGGGTTAACAGAAGCGTTGGGTTTCTTACCAAAGAATTGTTCTACTTTGCTGTGGACAAGCGGCATTCTGGTTTGTCCGCCAACCAAAATCACTTCATTAACATCTCCTGCTTTAATTCCAGCATCTTCCAAGGCTTTTTTGCAAGGCTCCAGGGTTCTATCCACCAACTCATTAGCCAATTCTTCCAACTTAGATCTTTTTAAGGTTAAAACTAAATGCTTAGGTCCTTCAGATCCGGAGGTTATAAAAGGCTGATTGATCTCGGTCTCCTGAGCAGTGGAAAGTTCTATCTTAGCTTTTTCAGCAGCCTCCTTTATCCTCTGCAAGGCTAAATTATCCTGGGAAAGATCAATTCCTTCTTGTTTTTTAAATTCCTCTAAAATCCAATCAATGATTTGCTGATCAAAATCGTCTCCCCCAAGATAAGTATCTCCGTGAGTAGATTTTACTTCCACGGTATCCTCTCCAACTTCTAAAATGGAAATGTCAAATGTTCCGCCTCCAAGGTCGTAAACGGCAATTTTTTCATCCTTTTTCTTGTTGAATCCATAGGCCAATGCTGCCGCGGTCGGTTCATTGATTATTCTTTTTACTTCCAATCCTGCAATTTCTCCGGCATCCTTAGTAGCCTTTCTTTGAGAGTCGTCAAAATACGCCGGGACAGTAATAACGGCTTCTTTTATTTCTTCCCCCAATTTTTCTTCAGCATCGGATTTTAACTTCTGCAAAATCATAGCCGAAATTTCAGCCGGACGATAATCCTTCCCGCTCATTACCATGTTTACTTCTCCGCTTTTTCCTTCTTTGATTGTGAAAGGCAAAGTTTTTTGAGCTTTCTGCACTTGATCATCTGAAAACTTTCTACCAATCAATCTTTTAGAAGAAAAAATGGTATTTTCCGGATTGGTAACCGCTTGCCTCTTAGCCAAAAGACCAACCAGCCTCTCGCCGTTTTTGTTAACAGCTACCATGGAAGGAGTGGTTCTGTTACCTTCCTTGTTTTCCAAGATTTCTGGTTTACCGCCTTCAACTACCGCCATAGCGGAATTAGTGGTTCCCAAATCAATTCCTAATATTTTCGCCATAATCGAATACTCATTTTACCTATTGTCCTCAATGGGGCAATAAGCAAAAATATTATTATTTATTAAATTATAAATTCAAAATCACAAGCTCCAAATAAATTTCAAATTCCAATTTCAAAAAATTAAAAATTTTGAATTTAGATTTTGATTATTGTGATTTATTTGGAATTTGATGCTTTGAATTTGGTGCTTAGCAAGAGGCGGGCGAAGTCCCGCCTCTTGCTTATCTTCTATTTCTTCGGCTTAATCTTGACCTTCTTGGCTTTGGTTTCTTCCGCTTTCGGCAAGGTCACTTTTAACACTCCATTGTCAAATTCAGCTTCTGCCTTAGCGCTTTTAACCTGCATCGGTAATATCACGGACCTGGAGAAAGATCCTGATCTGGTTTCTTTCTTGTAATAATCCTCTCTTTTAACCTCTTTTTTATCCTCTCTTTGTCCGCTTACAGTTAGAACATCATTTTCTACGGTTACATCCACCTTTTCCGGCTCTACTCCCGGAACATCCACCTCAACGATCACATTGTTCTTGTCCTGGTAAACATTCGCGCTGGGGGCGAATTCTCCGCCAAAGAAATCTTCATCCCAAGACTTTAACAAGTCCCTGAATGGCTCGATTGGCATAATATCTCTTTTCATAATATTTGGGGCATCCTGTAATCGTCAATTGCATTGTCGATTACATTCAGCGATTAAATCTTATATATATTAATACAACTTTAAATATTTATAATTTTCACAACTATTCCGATTCCACGATTGCCGGTCTTACTATCCTATCCTCCATCTTGTATCCCTTTTTTAAAACTTTCTTAACCTTCTCCCCTTCTTCTTTGCCTTCTTTCCCTGAAACCACTTCATGAATATTGGTGTCAATCTTATCTCCCTCTTTGACTGGAATCTCCTCCACTCCTCTGCTTGTTAACACATCTTCCAATTGCTTTTTAATATGTAAAATCCCAACCACCCATCCGCTCTTTTTTTCAGTATCCGGAACATGATCCAAAGCTAAATTAAAATTATCCAAAACCGGCAACAAATCTAAAACAAAATCTTCCAAACAATATTTCTTGTATTCTTCATTTTGCTTAGCAGTTCTTTTTTTAAGATTTTCCATATCCGCCAAAGCTCTTCTCCATCCATCATAAGAATTTTTTAAATCAATCAAGTCTTTTGCCATTTCTATAGTCTCTCTTTTTTCCATTTCAAAACCATCTTCGGCGGAAACTTTCTCCAGGGCCTCATCAAAAGAAACCCATTCAAAGTCCTCGTGTTCTTCACTTAATTTCACTTCTCCGGATTTATAATAAGCAATAAATCTTAGCCCTCTTTTTTCTTCTTTAAAGTGCTTGTTTTCCTTGGGGAATTCAGTAGCTTTTAAAATATCACCCATCTCAACCTCTAGGCCTGTTTCTTCTGCAACCTCTCTCTTAAGCGCCTCTTCTATAGTCTCTCCCTCTTCCAATCTTCCTCCTGGCAAATCATACTTCCCGGGGTTGACCTGGTCTTTTGATCTTTTTAACAAAAGAACCTCTCTCTCATCCCTAACCACCACGGCCTTGATAGTCAAAACCATTTCTCTTCCCCTATCTTCTATCTTTTTTTTGTCTTCTTGCTTTTTTGCCATAAAAAATTTTTAAATTTTTATATAAATTTTAACTTATAACTAATAGGGTGTTGCCTGCTAAAATAACAACCACGGAATATTTTCCCAAAACTTTCCTAACCAATTCCATCAAATTCCTATTTTTAGCATATTCCATTCTTTTGGGTCCGATAATCGCCAATAAGCCTTTTTCGCCGTCTTTTAACTTATATGGAGAAACTATCATGGAGCAATTCTTGGCCTCCTTCAGGGGGTTTTCTTTACCTATGAAAATTTCTGTCTCTTCGCTTTTCATCCGAGAAAGAATTTTATCTACATTTTCATCTATCATATCCAAAGACATTATCAATCTACTCAAATCATCCCTGTTTTCAAACTCCGGATCTTCAAGTAAAGTGTGTATTCCAAAATCATAAAACTCTTTCTTGTCTACAATCCCACTAATAGCCAAACACTGACTCATGGAAGAAAGAAGTTTGGCTGTTGTTCTTTCCAGTCTCGCATTCTTGGCTTTTAGTTTTAAAAGTTTCATTTCTAATCTTTTTTGATACTCCTGCGAAGACTCCTTTTGTTCCATTAAATTGTCTATGAAATATCTATAGCCTTTGTCACTGGGCATTCTCCCGGAGGAAATATGAGGCTTGGCAATATACCCCATCTCTTCCAATTCAACCATTTCATTACGAATTGTGGCCGAGGAAAAAGGCAAATTATACTTTTCTTTTAAATGACCGCTGCTTACCGGATTGGCTGTATCAGTATACTCCCCAATAATAGTTGCCAAAACTCGGCTTTGTCTTTCTGAAAGCATAAGTCAATGAAATATTAGTTAAAATTATCTCTTTTCTTTCGCAATAGATCAGTCACAACAATACATATTTATCCTTATTAGCACTCTTTCTCTACGACTGCTAATTTCATTTTATTTCATAAAAATTTTTTGTCAATAAAAAATGAGGCGATTATTAATCGCCTCTTGTGCAACCCAGCTTCCTAGGCTGCTTCTTGGAGGACGGTATTCAGATGCTTCCAGGCCGCCTCCTCTAAACTCATTTCTCTCTTTTCATAAAAACCCAGCCATCGCCCTTCGGCAGTCTTCCCTTCTATCGCCAGCAACCTCCCTCCTTGGATCAAAACAACTTTAATAAAATACTTTTTCCCCCTCTCCTCAAATTCAAAAATTTCCATTCTGCTAGCATTTTTGATTCTCAATTTAAGTTTCGGCACTTTTTCCTCCTGTCTGGGATAGCATTAAGATTACACACCGCCCCCTTCTTTATTCTTTTTTACGATTTCACCCTTACATTTTTTTCACGCCACTAAATTCAAAAATTCCCTACCTCAACAATAGAGCCGAAAAAAGAATAGAATGCAATAAAACTATTTGTTTAGCTTTTTCTTTTTTTCCAAAAAGTCTACCACTGTAGTAACAAACTCGGCATGGCTCCAGGCCAGAGGGGTGGCCGAAACAGGTTTCCCGGAATTGTCCATAAGCTGTTCAGACAAAATCCCCGTCTCCAAAGCATTGTCTACAACCCAGTTGAGCTTCTCTTTAACTTTAGATAGTTCTTTTTTATTTTTAGCTAACTCTATCTCATATTGAGCAACCCACAAGGTAGTAATAAACCAAGGATTTCCAAAAGAGTCGGGTCCGGAAATGTGGTAATCATCTTTTTCATAGCGAATAAACCCTCCCACGGAAGTTCTGCACTTAAGTCTTTCCTGAAGAGTTTTGTATGATTTTTTCAATAAATCGTCATCCACGTCCAATACAGAAAACTTAAAAATCCCGTAAAAACTGCTTAAATCAACAGTAGTGTCATAATAAACTTCGTCGCTTTCTTTAATCAAAAGTTTGTTAAAGTAATCGATGTCATTATTATACAATCGCTTAATAATAGAAGACTTGATCTTGGAAGCGGTTTTTTTGTATTTATCGCTATCCTCTTTTTTTCCCAAAAGCTTAGCAAATTCACCGGCGCAAATCAAAGCTTGACATACAGCTGAAGAAGTAAAGGTGGAACTTCCGTATTTCTGCTCCCACAGGTCATAACTAGACATAGGTAGCTCAGTTTCTTGATCAATGTATTCACACATAAAATTGCCGGATTTTTTGATCAAGGAGTTGTATATTTTTTCTATAAACTCAAGATCCAAAGTACGCTGATAATAATCCCAGAGAGCCCAAATAACCAGAGCGGTTTCATCTTCTTGTATAGGTAAACTGGCTTGTCCATTTCTTACCCACGGATGCCAAGAACTGCCCACGGATTTGTCAGACCTGTATTTATGATAGAAATAACCGTCCTTACTAATAACGTCATTGCAAAATTCAAAAAATCTTTTAGTAATATTGGCATATCCGGCCTTATTTAAAGAAGTCGCAATAAAAGCTCCGTCCCGAGGCCAAACATAAGCATAAGTATCTTTCCCGTACTGCAACATTCCGGAATCTCCCGATGCGATAATCCCCCCCTCGTTTCCCGTGTGAGTTCTAATCACAAGCAATGATTTTCTGTAAAGATCATCTATTTTTTTACCAAGAGAGGAGGTGTCATGAGGAGATTTATTAGCCCAGGCTTTCCAAAAATTTCCAGTAGTTTGAATGATATGTTCGGGCGTTTTCCTTAGTACCATTCTGTGCATTTTTTTGCCATCTTCAATAGACTTGGCCGCACATATCCAGTAATCTATTTCGTGCTCTTTCTTCGCTCCCAAGTTAAAAGGAAAGTCTATTACAGAATCCACCGGTCCATGTTCTATGGGGTTATTCTCCAATAAGCCGTCCTCAGCATCTTTCCAGGTGCCGGCCTTTCCCTCAATTCCATAATTCCCAATACTATAATCATTAAAACTTCCAAAATCTGTTTTTGCGCCTACCACAAAAACTCTTCTACCTTCATAGTGGACAATGGTATTATCCTCCGGGGAAAAATAAGCCGTGTCTCTTTGATAAGTATCATAAATCCTAAATTGCTGATGAAGAAAAACTTTAACTTGCAAATCCCTATCAGTTAAATTTTTAACCAAAATATTTCTTACCAAAATATTTTCCTCGTTATAAACAGCATCTTTAAAATTCAGCTCCACTCCCAAGTCTTGGTTTATGGCCGAAACCCTAGAGACCATCGTTTTGTTTTGGTAATCAAGACTTATCTCCCACTCTTCATCAGAAACCCAAGAAAATCTTCCGTCTACTAAAATTCCGATTTTATGAACACAGCCGTCCCCTATGTGATTTTCATGTCCTATATAATGGTAATAAAAATCTCTTAGTCTACCTTTTTCATCAAAGCAAATTAAAATATTGCCGTTACCTAGAACTAAGTGTCTTCCCATTTTTGTATTTGTCTTTATTGTAAAATTTTATTCTCACAATAAAGATTGTTTAAATTTTATAAACTTTCTTTTTATTCATTAAAATACAATTCCAGAGCTCTTTTGAGGCCTTTCCTGGTGTTCATTTTTGCAACAGTTTGAGCCAACTCCTTCTCTTGAAGCGCATTCTCGATCCAATTGGCAAAATCATTTCCATCTTTTCTTTTAGTGTGATGGTCAAATTGATCTTTGCCAATCTTATCCAAACTTAAATACAATTGTTTCAAATCTTTGATAAGGGGCTCTCCGGATACCTGAAATTCCCTTCCTCGAGGAGCTTGAGGATTTTTAACATTTTTCTTATCTTTCAAGTTTTCAGATTTAGTTTTCATTGAATTAACAGAGGTCTTTCCTCTCGGACAACCCCCACGAGAAGCAGCATGATTTACCTTTGCTCTTACTTTTATCTTACCTCCCGGTCTCATTTTAGAAACTGGAGAGAATTTTGCCCTCGAATCGACTGAGTCCGCCCTTCTTGTTCTACTGGTTGGATTAGAATTCCTTGAATGCATGGGTATTTCTTCTTGGTTGTCATCATTTGTTCCAATGGAAACTTTTTCATAAGCAATCACAGTAATTTTTTTCAAAATTTTCATATT
Organism: Candidatus Moraniibacteriota bacterium; assembly: GCA_046497225.1. GTDB lineage: Bacteria > Patescibacteriota > Minisyncoccia > Moranbacterales > DUUL01 > JAXHLG01. The sequence goes on from JAWOGA010000042.1 coordinate 8,222, forward strand.
TTTGATTTAATTTTAATTTTTTTATTCTTATTTAAAAATTTTTTTTCTTCCACTCTTAATTTTAAATCATTTAGCGCATTCATGAAAGAGATAAATGCCTCAAAAGGAGATTCATATGGATTAAAATATTTGTGAACATTTCCATCCTCAAACCATTTAGTACACATATAGTAAAAATGATCGGAAATTTGCAGCCTTCTCCAGTTTTCTATTAATTCACTATCATGAGTTTCAAGGATCTCACTCTCTAAAGAATAAACTTTATTCAAAGCCTCTTCTTGCATAGAATTAGATTTCCAAGCGGATAAGTCCCTCTCTTGATCAGCCCAAGAAACAAAATCCGGGAAATCTACCTCGTCTCTAGCTTGAAGATTTTTTACAGCCTCTGAGGGAGTTAAAAAACCATTGTCTTTATTTTCAAAAATTTTTTCCGGCAATTTTTCCATAAACTTGAAAATACCCGTATCTTCCCACTGATGCTCCCCGAAAGTTTCATAATCCATAAATAAATTCACAATTTCCCCATTGCCATTGTGCCTATTTATCCACCTAGCAAACTTTTCTGCCGTTAGAGGATAGTCTTTCCATCCTCTATCGGAAAAACGAAAGGCTATATCATCTGAAAGCCGATAATTTTTAAGCAAAAGTTTTATTTTTTTCCCATTTTTGGGTTTATATACAAAATTAGGGCTTCTCCATCCTAAATTCTTATCTGCTCCTTCAGCTAGAATTCCTTCATATCCCATATCTTCAACAAACCCAGCTAAATCATTATTAAATATCAATTCCGTGTTTCTAAAAACCCGGGGCTTGACTCCGAACAACTCTTTGATTTTGAGCTGATGCTTCTCTGTCTGTCTTAAAAACTCCTCGCGAGAAAAAAGGAAAGATAAAGAGTGATAATAGGTCTCGCTTAAAATCTCCACTCTTCCGGTGTCAACAAGATCCTGGAAAGATTTTAAAACAAGAGGTAAATCCTGCTCCAATTGCTCCAGAAAGACACCGGAGAAAGAAAAGGAGACTTTAAAATCAGGATGCTTTTTGAGGAGTTTCAATAATAATTGATTAGCGGGCAAATAAGATTTGCGCGCAACTTTTTTTAAAATCTTTTTGTTGTTTAGATCAGTTTCTGAGTCATCATTAAAATAATCCATATCTTTGCCAATATCGAAAAAACTATATTTCTTAACTCTGTAGGGTTGGTGAACCTGAAAATAAAAACAAATGGAAGGCATAAATTATAAATTTTAATTATTTAATTAGGCTCTGCTGAGGCAGCAGCACATAAGTTGGAAAATAATGTTTTTATATAAATTTATCATAATATTCTAAACATCTCTGCGCAGGAGTATCCCAATTTATTCCATTTACCTCCTTTTGCCCGTTCTCTCTCAAATAACTGTTAAGGGTCTGGTATTGGGTAGCGCCTAAAATTAAATCGGCCAACTTCATTGTATCCCAAAAATCTACCTTGAGAGAGTTAACAAGCACTTCCGAAACTCCGGATTGCTTAGAAATAATCACCGGGGTGCCGTTAATTAGAGATTCCAAAGGAATTAAACCAAAAGGCTCTGACACAGATGGCATAACAAGGACATCAGCGCTCTTGTAGACCTCAGTCAACTTCTCCCCCCTCAAAAAGCCCGGAAACAAAACTTTGTCCGAAATCCCTAAATCAGCTGCTTTTTCAACCAATTGATCCCTCAACTCCCCGGAACCGGCAATAATGAAATAAACATTTTTGTCATAATCAATAACCTTCTTAGCAGCTTGGATTAAAAACTCTATTCCCTTCTGTATAGTAAGCCTGCCCACATAAAGAACTATTTTGTTGCCAGATTTTTTAAGAGTCTCTATTTGCAGATTTTTTCCCGAAGATTTTTTAAAATATTCCTGGTCTATTCCATTGTGAATAAGCGTTATTCTTTGCTCAGGTATTCCGTATTTGTTTATTAAAAGATCTTTTATTCTTTGGCTTATGGCAATAACTCCGTCAGCTTTCATTAACCCCTCCCTTTCTATCTCATAAACAGACGAATTAATATTGTCTCCGGCGCACCGATCAAACTCTGTCGCGTGAACATGTGCTATAAAGGGCTTGCCTGTTTTTTCCCGCGCTTTAATAGCCGCCGGAAAACAGAGCCAATCATGAGCGTGGATAACATCAAATTCGTAATCAGAACAATTTTGTTCAATAAAACCGGCGTAATTAAAAACCTCTTGCTGGAGAGATCCAAGTTTAAAATATTTTTTCGCCTCCCTGATTTCTTTAAAATAATTAACTCGATCAAACTGAATATTGGAG
>JAWOGA010000015.1:0-16030 GCA_046497225.1 Candidatus Moraniibacteriota bacterium
CAACCTTTGATCCGGGAATTTCCGAATGCGGCAACGCAGCGTTGTAAACCAACGCTACTCGTGTCTCACTAACGCTCACCACGGAAAAAGATACAAGATAGCAAGATACAAGATAGCAATAACCAAACAAATTCGAAATTACAACCACCAAATCCCAAACAGTTTGGAATTTGAATATTGGTTATTGAATATTGTTTGCATCCTTGTTTCTTGTATCTTTGATTATTGCGTTTGCATAGCAAACGCCAGGGGCTTGCCTTAGGACCGACTAACCCTGGGATGATTGTCATCGCCCAGGAAACCTTGGACTTTCGGTGTACGGGGATCTTACCCGTATTGCGGTTACTCATGCCAACATTCTCACTTCTGTTTACTCCACTCCGGCTCACGCCGTAAGCTTCACTGCAAACAGAACGCTTCTCTACCAGCCAGCACTCCGTGCTGAAATTTCGAATCTTTAATTTAAAATTTCAAATGAAATTCTAATGTCCCAATGTTTAAATCATTAAAACATTTAAAATTGATTCAAAATTAAAAATTTTAAATTCAAAATTACAGTACGAAGTACTGGCTCCGCGCCTTCGGCGCTATACTTAGCCCCGATACATCTTCGACGCAAAACCACTGAACTAGTGAGCTATTACGCACTCTTTCAAGGATGGCTGCTTCTAAGCCAACCTCCTAGTTGTCTCAGTAGTTTCACCTTCTTTCCCACTTAGTATAAACTTAGGGACCTTAGGCGGCGGTCTGGGCTGTTTCCCTTTTGAGCCTGAACCTTAGAGCTCAGGTTCTGACTGCCAGGATAAACTAACAGGCATTCGGAGTTTGATTGAATAGCCTAGGCAAAGCCCGACTACTCATTCAGTAGCTCTACCTCCCATTAGCAATAACCTGACGCTAGCCCTAGAGCTATTTCGAGAAGAACCAGCTATCGCCGAGCTCGATTGGAATTTCTCCTCTATGCACAAGTCATCCCCGCGAGTTGAACGACGCGTGGGTGCGGGCCTCCTGCTGATTTTACTCAGCATTCACCCTGCTCATACATAGCTCGCCCGGATTCGGGTCTAATTCATACGACAATCCGTGTCTCGCTATCGCTCGCCACTTTAGTTTAAAAGTTGAAAGTTGAAAGTTTTGGAGTCGCTTCGCGACGACTATTTTAAAATCATTTTGCAAAGCAAAATACATAAAACTTTCTAAACTTTCGAACTTGTGAGTGTCGAACGTTAGTGAGACACGGCACGGCGATTAAGCCTCGCTTTCACTCTGCCTTCATCATAGAATGACTTAGGCCAGCCGTATAAATTAACTCGTTGGCTCGTTCTGCAAAAAGCACGCCATCATCGCTCGCATCGCGCTCCGCGCGATTACTCGCTCAAATTCAAAAATCAAAGTTCAAATGTCAAAATTTAGGTGCCCCGAGTGCTCGGGAGAATATTTTTTAAATCATCCCGAAAGGATACCTTCATTTTAAGTTTTGACTTTTACATTTTGAGTTTAGTGAGTATCACACGCAGTGTGATGCGAACGACTCTGACTCTTTGTAAGCATATGGTTTCAAGTTCTATTTCACTCCCCTTTCGGGGTTCTTTTCACCTTTCCTTCACAGTACTGGTTCACTATCGATCTGAAGCAATATTTAGCCTTGGAAGTATAGGGCTCCCGGATTCAGACAGAGTTTCACCGGCTCCGTCCTACTTGAGGACAACCACCATGGAGATTTATTGATTTCATTTACAGGACTGTTACCTTCTATGGTTCCTCTTTCCAAAGGTATTCAATTATCAATAAATTTTATAACTCCACCCTAAATAAATAAGAATGATTGCCTCGCAACCCCTATCTGGTAGCTGGTTGTCTTGTTTTTTGGTTTATCAGTTTTTAAAATACCATTTTATTATTTGAACAGTATTAACCGAAAAACCAGTCAACCAGAAAACTAGCTACCAGACAGGTTTAGGCTCTTCCCCTTTCGCTCGCCACTACTGAGGGAATCTCTTCGATTTCTTTTCCTCCGAGTACTAAGATGTTTCAGTTCCTCGGGTATGCCCTCGTTCATGCTTCACTATCGTTCAGCATGAGAATTTCGATTTAAGAATTTCGAATTTCGAATGAAATCCTAATGTCTTAATGATTAAATAATTAAAAATTAAAACATTTAAAATTGATTCAAAATTCAAAATTCAAAATTCAAAATTCTCGTTCGAGCTGAACTTCAGTGAAGCACGAACGAGTAGCGTTGGTTTACAACGCTGCGTTGCCGCATTCGGAAATTCCCGGATCAAAGGTTGTTTGTCACCTCCCCGAGACTTATCGCAGACTACCACGTCCTTCATCGCTTGCTTCAGTCAAGGTATTCACCATATGCCTTGATTGAGTATCCGCTGCTTTTGACTGGCAAATAACAAAGATTGAACTTGTTATTTGATAATTTCAAAAGCTTTAAATTAAATTAACCTACTTAAATTATTCTGTTTTCAATGTTCCGTCCTTATAAAATAAGAACTCAGTAAAAAATTATTAATTCTCTACTCAATCCTCATTTTGACATTTTAACTCAAAGAGAAAGAAAAAAACCGCTAGTGCGGTTTTACCGACTAAAACCGTAAAACCGTTAAATAAAAACTCTTTGATAATCTTTTAACATTAGCAGTTTTTTATAAATAAAAAATTTACTTCAAACGCCACTATCAAATATAACAGCATAAAAAATATTGTCAAGAGAAAAATTACCAAATTTTAAAAAAGCATTAATCACAAACATTCAGCAACTAAAGAAGTGAAATCTCATTCTATTTTTTTTCCAACACCACAACTTCTCTCCAGACTCTCTGGCCTTTCCTTCCATAAATTATTGTTCCTCTTTTGGTAGTATTTAAATTCATCCCTTGAGGCAATGGATTCACTATTTTTAAATTACCAAGATTGGGATTTAAGGATGCAGTTTTCCTAGAATTTTTCATAACAGGCCAAATCATGACCACTCTGCCTCCTTTTACAAGCATTTTATGAAATTCTTTCAATGAATCGGAATACAGTTTATCCAACTTATTCTTCGTTGTATTCATATCCTTAATTTTACTTTGAGGGCCTAGATATGGTTCAGTTACAATCAAATCCAGAGAATTGTCTCCTAAAACCTTCGCCAACCCTGTCACATCTTCATTAAAAAGCTCTAAGTCCGAATCTCCTTCTTCCGAAGAAACATTTTTTTTGACCCAATCAATATTTTTCTGAGTATCCGAAATTGCCTTTCCAGAGATATCTGAACCTAAAACCTTTTCTACGCCCATAAGTATCGCCTCCATTAAAATTGTACCCGATCCGCAAAAAGGATCCAGCAAATTTTTTTTCTTGTCTCCTTTTAATCCCATATTAATCATAATTTGAGCCAACTTGGGAGGAATCATTCCCGATTGGCTGTCTCTAGCGGGTCTCTCATAATCCCGGAAAGAAAGATCTTCAAATTTTTGCACTGCTTCTGTTTTTGCCAATATTAGCGATTCTTTTTTTTGAATTAAAAGAAATTCCGCTCCTTTCTCTAGTAACTTATTTCTGACCACAGCATGGCTTGGAAGATTCTCCCATCCCATTGAAGTGTACCACCTTGGGGAAATTTTTCGGTTTTTTAATTCCTGCTTTGTTGCCATAGCAAGTTCCTTAATGTCATCTCTTTTTTTACCATAGGCGGAAAATCCAAATTTATATTTACCTTTATGCTCATCGTCCCCTGGGAGGTTGTCTTTTATTGACTCCAAGATATTTACGCAATTTTCTTTTAGTATCTTGGCAATTTTGATTGTTCCTCCGATCTCTTTAATTAACTGATCACAATCCAAGTCCGTCTCAACTTCCACTTCAAGAACCTCTTTTCCAATCAAAGAATATTTCTGTGTTTGCAATTTGTTTAAAATTTCCGCAACAGATAATCCCGGATTGGATCCCAAAACAAAAAAATACTTCATCAAATAATATTAAAATTTATATCCCCTATACTACCTCAAAAAAATAAAACTTCAAAAAAACCTGGTAAAAATCGAGCTTAAAAAAAATTATTCCACCTTCTTGATAATTAAAATTCCATAAACACAACTCATTTTACTTGTCAAATGACAATTCTTTGTGTATCTTGTATACACCAAAATAAAAAAGGAGGTGACTGTTTCAAAATTGTAATAATTAATCATTGTAATTGCAGTTCTTTAAAAAAACAAGGAAACATTATGTACAAGGAAAGCCAAACTTTAAGGGTTGATTTGCAAGAAATAATACTAAAGGCTTCTAAAATGAAGGAGGATGCTACGGTTTTATATTCAGAAAAGAACGAGGTCTATTTCATAACCAATAACCCAATAATTTCCAATGAACTCAGTTTGTTGTTAATGAACCTAAGAATAGCAATTACTGTTAAGTATCATGCAGAAAAAAGGATTGTCTTAATTAAGACTGAGAAAAAATCTGAAAAAATAATTAAAGATTTTATTAGGAGGAAAAACTTATGAGATCATTGAAAGAGTTGAGTCAAAAGGAGATGCAAGAAGCTATCAATCAAGCAACTCGGGAAATTCACAAGGAGGTTAGGCCAAAAATTCACATAGACCCCAAGAAAGGTCAGGGCGCTGATTTTTTCACGGGCATTACAGACAGAAGCCTACTTTTCAAATTGGGACAACGCGACTCTACTGTTTTTTTGGCCTTCAATTCCGAACCAAGAGAAAATGAAACCGTGATAAAGAAAATGGTCGATTGTTTTTCAATCTTACTTGGGGGTCAGCCCATGTATGTTTTTATGGATCAAGACATTTTTCCTTTTTCTTATGATAAAGTTCTATTCTGGGGAGACCCTCCTCAATCAGAATTAAAAATAGAGGGGAAAATGAGAGAACAAGGATTTGACGGATTTTTGCATCCTTCATCCACCAATTGGCAATTTGCAGGAAAAACAAAAAAACACTCTTTTTTTGTAAACCACAATCCCAAAACAGAAAAAACGGAGATTTTATCCATTCATGGGAATGAGTCTAAGCTGGTAAATATTTTTGAAAAAATCCTGGGAAATCCTGCTTCTAAACATTTTCAGATGAATATAACACCCCCCGTCTTCATCGCAAGATGGAGTGGAATCTACTAAAAAAATAAACCCCGCAGATCAGCTGAACTGCGGGGTTTTCATTTAAACTTCAGGGGAAAAATTCAGATTGAATATTTCCCCTCTCACCTCCTGCTTTCTTAATTTCTCCTCAGTACATTCCGGATTAATATTATCCCAAAGGAAAAACTCCGATATTTCCCAGTCATTCACAGATAAAGATTGTCTGTAATTGGCCAAGGGCTGTGTTTTCATAATTCTATTAACAGCTTGCAAAAAAGAAAGGTCTCTTTCTTTTAAGGCGAGAATAAAGAGGCCAGATAAAATAAACCATTGCCCAATAAAAAAATTTTTTCCGATATTCCCAGAAAAGAAGTTGGGCACTCTTCCAACTTTTAGGGAAAATTTTTTTCTTAATCCGGCAAGTCTAAAAATTCTAGCCAGATTTTCGTCTTGACTTGTTTTGACAAACCTTCCGGCTCTCCAACTCCAAAAATGATCACCCATAAAAAAGAAATATTCAGGTTTTTTCTTAATAAGATAGCATAACGCATCCCGACAATCTTTCTGAAAGCTCGGGGCTCTTAAAATTATCTCCTTGTTTTCCAAATAAACAAAAAAATCTTCTCCGTTTCTCGACAATAAGTAACCTCCACCTTTTTTCATGGGGAATAAAGATAAATTTTTCACTCCAGACAATTCCAATGTTTTTCTTAACAGACCCGCGGTTTCTTCATTAATCTCTCTAAACATAAAACCCTCCTCGAATTAAGGTTTTTGCAATGGGAGCCTATGCGCGATTGCCTCGTTCTAATAAAAAATAAAACGCCCTCCTTTGTTTTCAAATCAAGCCTTTTTCAAAGTATCCGGAACACCCCGCAGTCTTTCTTTGATCAACAAAGAAGTGGGAGAAATAACTCCCTTAAAAAGAACAGCAATATTACTTTAATCTTTTCTTATAAAAACTAACAAATGTTACGGGGATTATAAATAATGTCAAAAATGCTGAAAATGTCAAGCCAAAAATAATGGAAAATCCCATATTTCGCCAATCCGGTTGAGTTATGGATAAAGGCAGTAATCCAAAAATAGTAGTTATAGTAGTAAGGATAATCGGCCTAAGCCTGACAAAGCCGGCTTCTTGCACAGCATTCACCAGCCTTCTTCCTCCGGCAAGCTCCCTGTTTATTTGATCAATTAAGATAATGGCATTATTAACCACAATACCCACCAGAGAAACCACACCCACAAAAGCTGGAATATCCAGAGTTAATCCGACGGCCGCCATTCCAAAAAATACTCCGATCATAGCCAAGGGTATGGTAAACAAAATCAACAACACTTGTTTAAAAGAATTAAACAAAGCTACCAATATAAATAAAATCAATATAATTCCAATAAACATTTTTAAAAGCATGTCTTGATAAGTATCCATTAACTCTTCTTGCTCGCCACCATAATCAATTCTGTATCCGGCCGGAATATTAAAATCTCGCAGGTCTTCTCTTAACTTTTGGGTAATTTCAGTAGGATTTCCTCCGTCCGTATTGGCAGTTATAGTTACCACCCTCTCTTCATCTTTCCTATTGATTTGAGCAAGAGAAGAGTTAATTTCCACTTTTCCCAAAGCTGACACCGGCACCATCTCGCCCCCTGGAGTTTTAATGGCGATATTTTCCAATTCATTGGAAGAATTCACAGATTCATCCTTGTATTTGATATTCAAATTTAATTCTTCCCCGTTTTTGGTGATTTTTATATCGTTATTGCCGGCAATTCCCTCTCTTAATTCGGAGGAAACCGTTGCCACGCTCAAACCTTTATTGGTCAAAAGATCTTTATTGGGAAAGAAAACAAACTCCCCGGGAGATTCTTGGACTGAAGTGTCTTCGTTAATCACAGTGGGAATATCTGCTAGTCTTTCTTTTATATTTTCAGACAACTCTTCTAGGACAACCAGGTCTTCACCTACTACCCTCAATTCAATAGGAGATCCGGAGGGAGGCCCGGATTGTTCTTCTACAATGCTAATATCCCCTCCTGTCACTCGCTCTTCAATCTTTTCCCTAACTCCCGAGACTATTTCCCCGCTTTTAATCTCTCTTTCATCTGTATCAGTCAGATTCACCTGCACAGAAGCTTTGTGCCCGCTAGCCGAACCCATGCTTCCCAGAGAAGCTTCAAAAGTAGATCCGGTGCTTGAAACAAAGTTTGTCACCTCAGGCTCTTGTAACAATATTTCTTCAATCTTTTTTATTTCTTCATCGGTTTTCTCAAGAACAGTTCCATTGGGCATACTAAGATTTACATAAAAATATTCTCCGTCTATTTCACCAAAAGATTTTATTTTTAAAACCCCCGTAATCGGCAAAGACAAGCTTACAAAAAACAGAAACCAAACAAAAATCATCAAAAATCTCCTTTTAAACTTATTTTCCAATAAAGTCGGCAAAAATCGCTTATATCTTCTGGCTAAATTATCAAATATCCGACTCGCCCAGCGCTCCGATCTGGCTCTTGAGCGGCATCTTTTGGAAATTTTCTTGCCAACTTTTTTAATTTTGCCTTTTTCCTCGCCATTTTCATCCTCTCTTCTGTTGTGCGGGTTGATAAATAAAATTCCAATAGCCGGAACAATGGTCAGTGATACAAATAAAGCGGCTATCAAAGTAGTGATAACAACTATCGGAATAGTTTTCATAAATTCTCCAATGATTCCCTCAATAAACATTAACGGAAAAAATGCGGCCACAGTAGTCAGCATACCTGCCAACAAAGGAGGCGCGTATTCTTTAATGGTAGAAACCGCCGCCTCAAAACCGGTGACCGTAAAATTGGAAACTTTACTATACATCCCCTCCACTATCACAATTGCCGAATCCACCAAGAGACCCAAGGCCAAAACCAAAGAAAATAAAGAAAGGAAATTCAAACTTTCTCCTATAATGGACATCATAATAAAAGAAATAAAGAAGGAGAAAGGTACAGCAAGACCGGCAATCAAAGCTTCTCTCCATCCAAGAAAAATAAAAAGTAAAATCAAAATAATTAAAACAGTCTGTAAGCCATTTATGGACAAAGTGTTAATACTTTCGGAAATATATTCAGAAAAATCGGCAGTCACCTCTACGTTTACATCCTCCGGGTAGATACCGCCTCTTCCATTTTCCACTCTTTCTCTAGCTTCAGCCGCTACAGCCGTAATGTCTCCGCCCGTTTTTTTAAATAATTGCAAAGAAACCGACTGTTGGGGATTATTTCCATTTACAGACAATCTGGAGCGGGAAGATTCTTCACTAAAACCCTCTTCAACCCTAGCCACATCCTCTAGTAAAATCGGCTTTCCTTGATTAGAGCTTATTTGCAATTTACCTATCTCCTGAGCGCTCTCAAATTTTCCCGAAGTTCTAACGGTATAATTGTAATCTCCCACCTCCATTGATCCCAAAGGAAGGTTCATATTTTGAGAACTAATATTCCTTGTTAGCTCCCCGAAAGAAATACCTTGATTATTAAGCTTCCCTTTGTCCACTTCAACCTCAATAATCCTTTCTTTGCCTCCTACAACTTTTACTTCCGAAACCTGAGAAATACTTGCTAAGTCTTTTTTGATATCTTCAGCAAACTCCTTTAATTGAACCGGGTCGTAATTATCTCCTGAAATAGCTGCGGTAAAAATAGCTTGGTCCTCTAAACTAATTTCCATAACCTGAGGATCGGATGCGTCATCAGGTAAATCATTTTTAACTTTACCAACCTCGCTTTCTAGGTTATCAATGGATTCTTTGATGTCTTGATCAGCTCCAAACTCAACCACAACACTTGAGAAACCCAAAGAGGAAGTGGAATCTAAATTTTTCAATCCCTCCAAATCAGAAACCTGGTTCTCAATTTCTTTAGTAATTTGTTCTTCCACATCCACGGGAGATGCCCCCGGATAAGCCGTAGAAACCACGGCAATCGGAATTTCTACTTCCGGTTGCAGCTCTCGGGGCAAATTTCTAATAGTGGAAATCCCAAAAATTATTAAGAAAAATATTATCAAATAAGTCAGCTTGTTTCTTCTAATCAAAAAAACCCAAGGAGAATCCTTGAAATTCTTTACATCTTCTTTTATCCGATCTAATTTGTTTTCCGCTTGCTCAGAGTCATTGTTTTCCATTTTTTGATTCATTTAAAATACTTAAATTAATTCGCTAAATCGTTCCAATAAACACCCCTCCCCTTCATCAAAGAAAATCTTAAAATGCATCTTTCACCGGAGGACAAATTCTTTATAATCTATTACAAGTCCTTATTTTCAACTCTTAGCAGCTTTCCATCTCTTAAATTTCTATTTCCTTCAATTACCAAATTGTCGCCCTCCTTTAGTCCGCTTAAAATTTCCACTTTATCCCCCAGCATCTGCCCCAGCTCTACTTCACGGGAAATAGCTTTGTCTCCTTTTTTAATAAAAACGCTTTTCTTTTGTTGGCCTATATTTACAGCATCAATCGGCACAAAGTATCCTTCTCCGGAATCTAATTCAACATTTAATACCACCGTAGCATTTTTGTTCGCATATTCTTTAATGTTGAGATCTGTTCTTATCACAGCTTCATATCGCTGATTACCGGAGGTTGCAATCGAAGAAACAGCCTCCAGAATTCCTTCCTTGGTTTCTCCGGAAACTTCAATTTCTACTTTGTCGCCAACCTCAACCCTTTTGACCTCTTTTTCATTTAAATAAATTTTAGCTTTTAAACAACCCTCTCCGGAGATTTCTCCCACCTTACTCCCGGTGTTTAGATAATCATTCTCGTCAACCTCTCTTGAAGCCAAATAGCCTGAAGTCGGGGCTTTAATAAAAGACTTGTTAAATTGAATCTCGGCCTGCTCAAGCTGTGTTTTTGCTTGCTCAAGTTGCAATTTAGCATTGTTGATTTGGGTTTCTATCTGAGCCTCGGTCTGATCTTCACTATCTTTGGCTGATTCATAATTTTCATCGGCTATTTCAATTTGATCCTTATCTCCCGTTTTCTTTGCTTGCTTCAAAGCAATTTCGGCCTTATCTACAGCGCTATCAGCCAATTCCAGAGATTCATCGGCTACATCTTTGGTTTCTTCCAAATTATCCTTAGTTAATTCATAAGACTTTTTGGCTGATTCATAACTGATTTTAGCTGAATTAACCGCGCTAGACTGATCAAACACAGCCAAAACTTGACCTTCTTTTACATAATCCCCCGCATCAAATCTTACCTCCTTAATCCTTCCTGAAAACTCAGCCAAAACCATGGCTGAGTTAGAAGATTTCAGCATGGCTGTTTTTTCTATGATAGAAGAACTTAAATCCCCTTCTCCGATCTCTGTTGTCTTAACTATAGTGGGTATTTCTTCTTTGTCCTCTTCAACAACTTCTTCTTGAGTGATAAATCTCCAAACAAAAAAAGAAATGATCGCTATGATTGCTAATAAAATCAAAAACAGCTTTTTATTTGTCCTCCTTTTACCTTGAAAATCATTACTCTCTTTTTCCATAAAGTTTATTATAAATTAAACAAAAAAACACAGAAAAGAAATATACTCCATTTTTTTAAAACAATCAAGAATTTTTATTCAAACCCAAGCTTAAACCCTGACAATTCCTCTTTCTAAGCAAAGCTACAAAGAATTGAATGAGTTCCAAATTTTTGAATTTAATTTTAATTCCAATTTCTCGAGCTTAAAATTTTGTAATTTTACTTGAAAGCTTACATTCTAATAAAATCTTGATACCGCTCAACTAAATCTTTGATAATAGGAGGCAAATAAATAAAACCAAACACAATTGGAATAACTATCAAAACCAGCTTAATCACTCCAAAAATCTGGGCTACAATCACATATTTTTTAATATATCTTATCATCTCCCTCACTTCCTTGGTTGTCTCCAAGTTTTCCTCCAGTAGACTCTCTAATTTTTTCTCTTTGTCTTTTTCTTCTTTCATTATTTTACTTTATATTTTTGTTAAAAAACTTTTAGGAGATTTCTCAATCGCTATTTACTCGCTATTTACACTTTTTTCTATTTCTCTATATTATAATTATATTCCTTCTTTTTTTAAATCCTCAATTAATTTTTTTTGCTTCCAAGATAATCGTGAAGGAACATCTACTTTTACTTCCACAAAGTGGTCCCCTCTCCCGATACTTCCAAACTTTCGAATACCTTTTCCTTTGATTTTCAACAAATCCCCGGATTGAATTCCAGCCGGAATTTTCAGCTTCACTTTCCCGTCGATAGTTTCTGTTTCAATTTTATCACCAAGTGCCGCTTGAGAAAAGGTAATTTTTTCTTTTGAAAAAATATCGTTTTCTTTTCTAGTAAATCTGGGGTGTTCTTTTATATGAATTCTGACATAGAGATCGCCAGCCGGACCGCCGTACTCAGAAGCCTCCCCCATCCCGGAAACTTTTATAACCTGGCCGTCTTCAATTCCGGCCGGGATGTTGATCTTAGTCCTCTGGTAATCCCTGACTATTCCATCTCCACCGCAATCAGGACATTTTTCCTTGGGGATTCTACCTTTTCCATAACACTGATCGCAAACTTCCACTTGAGAAAAAGTCCCGAAAAATGTTTGCCTCATTCTTTTAATTTTACCGCTTCCTTTGCATTTGGAGCACTCTTGCGTTTCCTTATTTTTAGCTCCCGTTCCCCCGCAGGTTTTACATTCGGTTTTCTTGTATAAATCCACCTCTTTTTCTACTCCATTAGCCATTTCTTCAAAACTTATAGAAACGTCCACTACTACATCAGAACCCGCTCTCTGCCTTTGAGAAGCGCCTCCCCCTCCAAAAATATCGGAAAATATATCCTCAAATCCTCCGGATCCTCCGCTAAACCCGCTAAAGTCAAAATCCTGAAAACCGCCAAAACCTCCCCCTCCAGCGCCACCTGCCCCTCCGGCTCCTGCTTGAGAAAAAGCGCTGCCAAATTGATCGTACTGTTTTCTTTTCTGAGGATCGGAGAGTATTTGATAAGCTTCATTGGCTTCTTTAAACTTTTTCTCATCCCCGTCTTTTTTGTCCGGATGATATTTATGCGCCATCTTTCGATAAGCTTTTTTAATTTCATCCTGTGAAGCATCTTTGGAAACACCCAGAATTTCATAATAGTCTTTTTCAGCCATAATTAAAATTTATTGATTATTATTTATTTCTGCTTACTCAACAAAAACAGCGTCTGCAAAAAAATAAAACAAAATGGATTTCCATCCACCTGTTTTGTTTCTACGCTATCACTATAATACAAATTTTGTTTTTTTACAAAAAACACACCGCCTCCATTTAATTTTTTAAATTAAATCAACAATAAACTTCCAATAAACAAAAATAAATCACCACCCCCAACCAAGTTCAAAAATTAAAAGCTGCAATTGAAAATATAAAATTTGGCTATTATATCTCAGGGGAATCGGGGTTGTGCCTATTAAATGTATCATACTACAGTATGATACATTTAAATTCAAATCAGCTTTATTCAACTCTCACAAAAAGAAGATGACAAAATATCTGTTTTATTTTTTGTTTTATTTATTTAATAAATCCGCAAACCGGAGCCGAAGAGACGGTTCAACAAGTGGTTTTGACTTTTAAATTTTGATCCCCCCCTACTTCCAGATCCTTAATTCCCAGCTCACGTTCTCTCCGCTTCCATTACCCAAAAATCATAATACCCGTCTTTAATGGATTTTTTTTGGAATTCGGCTTTGGGGCATTTTTCCTTAAAGCCATTTCTCAGCCACTCATCCATTTCAAAGAAAACATATAAAGTATTTTCGCATTTGCCGTTTTTAAGAACTTCCACAGAACGAATAAATAAGAAATTTTTTATCTCGGGATAACCGGAAAACTCGGCTGATTTAAAACTGGAGCTTTTCCTGTCGGAACTTATGTGAGAACCTTCGGGAATAACCAGGAAATTGTCTTTTTTTGTCGGCAACTCTTTAATTGCCTTACCAAATTCATATTTTTTTCTTGCAAAAGAGTTAAGCGTTTCCGGCTCTTTGCTCCAAACAAAATAATAGGTGTAAACTTCGGTAATACCCGCCAGAAAAACAATCACCACCAAGCCTGACAAGGAAAAAATAAGCGCTTTAAATCTTTTTGGCTTCAACTCAAAATCAGGAGAATTTTTAATGCTGTTTTTCAATTTATTCATATATTCAAAAGGTAAAACCGTAAAAATAAAAACAGCGGGAATAACCCCGATTATCCTTAAAGAATGAGGAATTCCCTCAATACTCAAAACTCCGGGTATTAGCATCACCCAAAAAACGCTTTGCGCAACTACAGCCGGAACAAACAAATGAGTAGAAATCTCCTTTTTTTTAATTTTTCCATAAAAAGTTTTAAATATTTCTTTAAGACTAAAAATAAATCCCAGAGTAAAAAGAGCCGTCCAAGCCGGCGGAATTAACGGAGATGCGGCGTGATTATGTCTTTGATTCGGATCTCCGAAGGTATAAAAAGCGTTCAAGTGAGCTAACAAGCTCTTCCCGAAAGCTACCGGAAAAGATTCGCCGGGAGCGTTAAAAACAGATACGTCGTTACTTCTTCCCACTAATTGGTCTTGATTTTGGTAAAAATAATAAAAAATAGGAGAAGCAACTATTAGAGAAGCCAATAAGAACACGGCGGCTCCTTTCCAATATTTTTTGAAAAAACCTTTCTTAATCCAAAAAAGCGCGCCCGCAATTATCACTATAATCAAAGGAGCTACCCGAAAAGAAATATAGGTGTGAAAACCGACTCCCAAAAGAGCCCCGGAGGAAGCTAAAATCCAGATATTGTTTTTTCTTAATCCTAGGAAAAACAACCATAAAATCCAAACCAGCAAAAAAGGCGCCATAATTCCTCTATAGACTATATGGGAAAAATTAATATGCCAAAAAGAAGTCGCTATCAAAAGAACTCCCAATAAAATGGATATTTTGGAAAAGCGCAGCTCTCGAAGCAGCAAGAAAAAGCCAACTAAAGTAAAAAGACCGAATAGAGAACTTGCCATTCTTAAACTAAAATTACTCACCCCGAAATTATCTAAAAATAAAGCCAGGGTATTGATATACAAACCTTCCCGACCGTTATTACCCGGATAAAAAACCTTGAAATCCTTGTTTTCAAGAGCTTTAACGGCGTCAATTCCGTTGTAAGCCTCATCATAATGCAATCCGGGAGGAATTTCATTCAATTGCCAAAACCTGGCAAAAGCACCGATAGAAAAAATAAGAAATAAAATTGCAATAAAAGCGATTTTTTGCATTTTTTTATTTTGAAATATTTTTTTCATACAATCTTACGCTTTAAAAAATTAATCCAGCCTCCTCAATTGAGATAAATCCTGCTTTTTCAAAAAATCAAAAAGAGCAAAATTTTAGATTTTTAAAATCGGCTTTCTCTTTCAATTCAATTTCTTGCCAATCGCAATTTTCATCATCTAAAATATTTACTTCAGGGTTGTTTTTTATTTTATCAAGATCGGTAATAATATCTTCTTGGTCTATTATTATCCACAAAGAAAAATCTTGTTTGGGGTTATGGCGATTATACAATTTCACTCTATCTTCTCCCAAGTAATATTTGGCGCTGGCATAACTAAAAGGATTATCAACAATAACCTTTTCGTTTTCTTTTACTAATCCGCCATTTAGAAATTGATACCAAGCAGTGTCATATTTTATGGGGTTCATTAGTAAAATTAAAAAACTATAAACAAGCAAACAATAAAACCAGGCGTTTTTGTTTTTAAAGTAGGCCGTAAGCATTCCGGCAAGCAACAAATACACTATCACCGCAACCGGCATAAAATATCTGGCCACATAAAGTTTAAGCCCGGCCCAGGAGAAAACAATCAACAAAAACATCGTTCCGAAACTTATCATGCCCAGCAAGAACATTTCCTTTCTTATTTTCTTTTTCATCCACAATAAAATAAACAACGCAAGCATTAAGGCAAAAACAACCAAACCCACGGAAGATCCGTCAAAAAAAGGTCCTACAGTAAATTCATTTCCTTTGAAGCTAACTTCAAAACTCCTAAAAGTGTTAGGTTCCGGCATTAATATTTTACCCGGAATATGGCCGAAAAAGAAATATTGGATCGTTTCGGGTATATTGCTTAAGTCGGCTTTTTCCACCCATCCCAAACCCTTGCGGGATAAATGGCCGATTAAAATCTTTACCCAAGTCAAAAAGAAGATAAAAATAATGCCCGTTCCGCCCCAGAATTTAACATTCTTAAAAACAGCGTTTTTAAAGCTTTTTTTGAGAAAAATCTTGTTATAAAAAACAAAAGTCGCATAAAAAACTAAGAAGAAAAACAAAGCCAAGTAATGAGTATAAAAAGCAAGACCGCCAAAAACGCCCCACCAAATCCAATATTTCCAGCTATTGTCTTTCAAAGCTTTATAGAAAAACCACACCGCCCAAATCATTAAAAAACCGAACAACGCATACATTCTAGCCTCCTGAGAGTACTGAATAGCAAACGGGGACAACGCACAAAAAGAAGCGGCCAATAATCCCGTTTTTTGATTAAACATCTTCTTACCGACCCAATACAAAGAAACTACCGTCAAAAATCCGAAAATAACCGACAAAGACCTAATACCGGCCGGGGAATAATTGAACATAGCCGCCAAAGGCTTGGCAAGCCAATAATACAAAGGCGGGTGAACATCATCAAAGATCATTTGGTTCATCTCTCCCCAGGGTTTTTTGAGTAAAACTCCAGTGAAAGCTTCGTCATACCAATAATCTCTAACTTCCAGCAGCGGATTAACCCTCAAGACCAAAGAAATTAAAAGAATAACAGCCAAAATCAATATTACGCTGTATTTTTTTGCTTTCATTTATTTTTAATAAATTTTTAATAAATTTTAAAAATGAAAAAATATTGCCAAATAAATAATTCCTTTT
>JAWOGA010000056.1:0-12694 GCA_046497225.1 Candidatus Moraniibacteriota bacterium
TTTTCTAAGAGTATGATTGCTTTATAGCAACTTTTAATCCCGGTGTCAAAAAATAACCCCAAATCTATTCTCTTAGCCAGAGCATCATCAAAATAGCTAATAAAAAGAAAATAAAAGAAAGGATATTTCTTTTTGGAGCTTTTTCTTTATTAATCTCCGGAATTAAGTCCGAAGCGGCAATATAAATAAATCCGCCGGCAGCCAAAGGCAATAAAACTTGAACCAAAGAATCCACTCGGGATATCAAAAAATATCCCGCTAGAGCTCCAACAACCGCCAAAACAGCCGAAAGCAGATTAAACAACAAAGCCTTCCCCTTAGAGAAACCGCTGTACAGCAAAACACCAAAATCACTTATCTCTTGGGGTATCTCATGCAAAGCTACCGACAAAGAAACCGTTACTCCAAGCTTAACATCTACAGAAAAAGCAGAAACAATAACCAAGCCATCAATAAAATTATGAATTCCATCTCCGAATAAATTCTGCAAGCCCAATATCTTATGCTCTTTACAATTCTTCTTGTGGCAATGATGCCAATGAAGAATTTTTTCCAAAATAAAAAATATAATAAATCCGATTATTGCATATTCAAAAACCCTCAAAGCCGGCGACTTTTCCAATGATTCCACCAGCAAATGGAAAAACGCTCCGCCTATCAAAGAACCGGCGGAAAAACTTATAAAGAAAAACAAAATATTTTTTAGCCTCTTCTCTCCCAAAGCAAGCGTAAAAACACCCAATAAGGAAATCAGGCTAACCGCCAGTGCCGCGATTATGGAATAAAGCAAGACCATGAAACCATGTTAAAAATAAAACTTCTTACCTTGCAAATAAAATTAATTTTTCTGCAATTTAAAATCTTTTCGCTTAAATTCAAAAAGAAAACAAATCGGCTATCATAAATTACTACTCTATTGCCGTTTAGGTTTTTTTATTTTTTGCCACCAAACTTTTAACAGGACCAAAGGATTTACGGTGAATCCCGCAAGGTCCAAGCTCTTGAAGTTTTAGCAAGTGCTCTTTGGTTCCATAACCTTTGTGTTTGTTAAAGCCGTAACCGGAAAATTTTTCATTAAAAACTTCCATTAAATTATCCCTGTAAACTTTAGCGCAAATAGAGGCGGCGGCAATAGAGAAAACAGAAGAATCTCCTTTAGGAAAAGTTTTCTGACCATAAGGCAATCCGGGGATTATTTTATTGCCGTCCACTAAAAGTCCAATTTTTCTTTTTTTGTCTTGATTGGATATTTCAGAAAAATCTCCTCGCTTGAAAAGCTCTCCTGCTAAATTCTCCACCGCCAATCGCATAGCCAACAAGGAAGCGTTGAGAATATTTATTCTGTCTATAGTGAGCGCGGAAACTTCTCCGATGCCATAAAAAATATTTTCGTTCTTTTTAATAAACTCAAAAACTTGGCTTCGTTGGTTGTGAGAAAGTGTTTTACTATCTCTTATTAGTTTTTTTTCGGGAAAATCTTTTTCAAAAACTTCTTTTTCAATAAAAACCGCGCCGGCAACTACCGGGCCGGCTAACGGTCCTCTACCGGCTTCATCCACTCCTACAGCCAATTTATTGCGGGAAATCAAATCCGTTTCTTGTTTAGAAGAAGGAAATTTCATTGATTTTTTCTGACTTTTATTCCGGATTTCTCCAGTTTTTCAATTATATTGCCTATAAAACGATCCGCCTCTTCTCCGGTTAAAGTTTTTTCGGGATTATAAAACCTGAGATGAAACGCAAAAGACTTATGATTATTTTTTTCGTCCATATAAATATCAAAAAGTTCTGCCTCTTGCAAATATTTTCCTCCGGACTTTTTGATAATTTCTTTTACTTCGGCAAAAGAAGCTTGCGGATCAACAAACATTGCCAAATCTCTTTGTACGGATGGAAGTTTTTGAATTTCTTGAAACTCCCTTGTTTCTTCAATATTTCTGAAAATTTCATTGAAATCCATCTCAAATAAGCAAAACGGCTCTTTGACTTTGTATTTCTTAGCTAACTCGGGGTTAAATTCGCCCATTACGCCGATGAGTTGATCATTAATAAAAATATCCGCCGCTCTATGAGGATGAAAAAAATTATTAGGGCTTTGTTTCGGTCGCAAAAAAACGGCTTTTTTATTTGTCAAATTCTCCAGAAAGACTTCTAGCTTCCCCTTGGATTGATAAAAAAGTTTGTCTTTGGAGATATTTTTATCAAAACAAACTCCTCCGATTTTCAATTTTTCTGAGCCGTCTTTGTCTAGCCTGTAAACTCTGCCTATTTCAAACAAAGAAAATTTATCGAAATTTTTCCTATTTTTAGCAGTGTTATTTACAAGTAAAGGCAAAAGTGTTTGCCTCATTAGATTTTGATCGGAGGCTATGGGATTTTCTAATTCCCAATGTTTTTCTTTAATTTTTCCATCATTAACTTCTTCTTCACCATAAAAAGAATAGTTTATAACTTCATCAAAGCCCAAACCCGCTAAAATATCTTTCATTTCCCATTCCAGCTCCCTCTCTCTATTACGGACGGGTTCTTTGATTTCCACCTTAAGAGGAACGGGTTTTATTTTTTCATAACCAATTATTCTGCCAACCTCCTCAGCTAAATCATTGCCTCCCTCGATATCCAACCTCCAATAAGGAACCCTGGCCTTGCCTTTGGAGCTGTCTTTTATTTCAATTTCAAAACCCAGATTTTTTAGAATTTTAAGAGCTTCTTTTTGAGGAACTTTTTTGCCCAAAAGTTTTTCAATGGTGTTGAAGTCAAAATCAATAACCTGTTCTTTTTTTGATCCGCTATTGTCCTCGGCAATTTCTTTCACCTCTCCTTCAGCGTATTCCTCTAAAAGCTCCACCGCTCTCTGTATAGCCTTTTCAACCAAAACGGGGCTAATTCCCTTTTCAAACCTAGCCTGGGAATCCGTTTGAATAGAGTGCTTTTGGCGAGATTTTCTAATAGAATAAGCACTAAAATTTGCCGCTTCCAAAATAATAGAAGACGTTTGAGAACTTATTCCGGAATTCTTCCCTCCCTTGATACCGGCTAACGCTAAGGGTTTTTCATTATCCGCAATTACTAAATCGTTTTCAGAAAGTTCTAATTCCGATTCATCCAAAAGGGTCAACTTTTCCCCTTTTTTTGCTCTTCTGGCTAAAATTGTTTTTCCACCCTCCCCAGCAATCTCTTTTGCATCAAAAGCATGAAGCGGGTTTCCAATCTCCAACATTACATAATTAGTAATATCCACCACATTATTAATTGGCTCTAGCCCGCTGGCAATTAATCTCGCCTGCATCCAAGAAGGAGAAGTCTTAATTTTAATTTTTTCTAAGATGGCCCCCATGTATCTGGGGCATAATTTTTTATCTTGAATTTGAATTTCCAGTTGGCCGCTTTTCTTTTTCAAATTTTTAAAAGATTCTTTTGTTGACTTTCTCTTGAGTCCCTTTCCTTCCATAGCGGCGATTTCTCCGGCCATGCCTTGATGACTCAGACAATCATGAGCTCGATTCGGCAAAATATCAAAATCTAAAATTTCATCCTTCAACGCCAAAGCATCCACAAGATTAACTCCCGGCTTTAAATTTTCCTCAAGAATTAAAATGCCGGAAGAGTCCTTACCAAGTCCTAACTCGCTTTCGGAACAAAGCATTCCTTTGGATTTTTCCCCTCTAATTTTTGTTTCCTTTATTTCTAATTTACTTTGAGGCAAAATAGACCCCGGTAACGCCACAGGCACTCGTTGTCCTTCTTCTATGTTCCTAGCTCCGCAAACTATCTGGGTATCACCCCCATAACTGCCTAAATCAAGCAAAGCAACTTGAAGCTTATCGGCATCTTTATGTTTGCGTACTGATTTTATTTTACCCACTACAAATCCCTCAAACGTTTTTGCCAAACTTTCTTTTTCTTCTAATTCAAAGCCTTTTAACATAACCATTTGACATAGCTCTTCTGATTTTTTTTTAGTTCCCGATAGCTCTTTAAGCCAATTATAAGAAAATTTCATATCTTATCAAATTTAAGATTTAAAATTCAAAATAAATAAAAAAGTAGTTTTAAACAAAGACACAAGGTATAAAAATTAAGATATAAGAACACAAAATACAATCACCAAATAAGAAACCATTTATCAAATTTCAAGAGACAAATGTTTGATATTCGATTATTGGAATTTTGAATTTGTTTTCCCGAGTACTCGAGATTGCTCTTATATCCTTCTAATTTTATTAGAATTGCCTAATAAACCTCAAATCGCCACTTCTAAAAAGTCGGATGTCGTTAATTTTGTGCTTCATCATAGCCAATCTCTCTATTCCAAACCCCCAGGCAAAACCTTGGTATTTATTTTTTTCATAACCGGCGGCCTCAAACACCCGCTGGTTTACCATGCCGCATCCTCCCACT
Organism: Candidatus Moraniibacteriota bacterium; assembly: GCA_046497225.1. Taxonomy (GTDB): domain Bacteria; phylum Patescibacteriota; class Minisyncoccia; order Moranbacterales; family DUUL01; genus JAXHLG01. Next base: position 4,402 of record JAWOGA010000056.1, read on the forward strand.
TCCAGCCATCCGCTTTCTTTGCAAGTCGGACATCCTCCTCCTCCGCAAACCGTGCAGGAGATATCAAACTCAAAACTGGGCTCGGTGAAAGGAAAATAACTGGGACGAAGACGGACGTCAATATCCTGCTTAAAATAAGCCCTAAAAAATTTTTCCGCAATATCTTTAAAGTTAGCGACACTGATATCATCTCCCACCACCAAAGCCTCAAACTGGCCAAAAGAATGTTCGTGATTAGCGTCCGTAGCTTCGTACCTGTAGGCTTTTCCCGGAACAACAATCCTAAAAGGAGGTTTATTATTCTCCATATAATGAATTTGGGCGTTGGAAGTATGAGTTCTAGCTAAAAACTTGCTTTCTTTTCCATTTTTCAACTTAGTTTTTTGTTTAAACCAAAAAGTATCCCACAGATCTCTGGCCGGGTGATCAGCGGGGATATTCAGGGCATCAAAGTTATACCATTCATTTTCAATTTCTGGCCCATCAGCAATTTCAAATCCCATATGAATAAAAATTTTCTCTATTTCCCTTTGAGTTTTGGACAAGATATTCAAATGTCCAATTGGGGGGTTTTCTCCGGGAGCGGTCACATCAATCCATTCCTTATCTGCCTCTTCTTGCGCTTTTATTTTTTCCAGGGAATCATCAATAACAGCTTGGATTTCCTGCTTGACTTTGTTGGCCAAAGGACCAAGTTCTTTCTTTTTTTCTTGGCTTAAATCTTTCAACTCCTTCAGCATTTGATTGAAATTGCTTTTTCTCCCCAGGTACTTTATTCTCAAATCCTCCAGTTTTGAAACATCTTTCCCAATTCCTTTGAATTCTTTCCTGAAATCTTCTTTAATTTTTTTGAGATTTTTTTGAGATAATTTCATTCGGGTTTTTTATTTATAAATCCAAAAGAGCAACTGCTCTCTTTTTAAAACATTATTTCACACCAGTCGTTTTTAATCAAGAAAACAGCAAAAAACCCTTGAATAAACAAGGGCTTGCGATTTATTTTTTCTTCTTTTCCGTGTGCAATGTGTGTTTCTTACACTTGGGGCAGTGCTTTTTGAGTTCCAGTTTTTCTTGAATTTTTTTCTTATTTTTAAAAGAATAATAATTAATATTCTTGCATTCCTTGCACTGCATTTTAATTAAATTATCTTGAGACATAAATGTTAGTTAAAAAGTTAAAAGTTGAAACTAGAATTTAAGATTATAAAAATCAAGCTTTGATTTTTACGCCCGGAGTCATAGTAGCGGTTAAATAAATGTTTTTCACAAAATTCTTTTTCACTGACTCGGGTTTGGTCTTATGGAAAGCCTCCATAAAACTTTCAAAGTTTTCTTTAAGCTGTTTTTTGTCAAAAGATCTCTTTCCTATGGCAATATGAACATTTCCGCCATTATCGCTTTTAAAGCTTGACTTCCCTTTTTTAAATTCTTCTACTAATTTAACCACATCTTTACCAACAGTTTGAGCTTTTGGATTGGGCATTAATCCTCTGGGACCAAGAATCTTGGCAATTTTGGCAAGCTTGGGCATCATCGCCGGATCAGCTATAGCCACATCAATATCCAAGCTTTTGTCGTTTTTGACTTTTTCTATTAAATCTTCTCCGCCAACAACCTCAGCTCCCGCCTTTTTAGCTTCTTCTTGAGAGCTTTCGGTAAACACGGCTATTTTAACTTTTTTACCCGTTCCATGAGGCAAAGAAACCGTACCCCTGATCTGTTGATCTGTTTTTTTAGGATCAATTTCAGTTTTTATGTGAACTTCCACACTTTCATCAAACTTGGCTTTAGGAAATTTTTCTAATATTCCCAAAGCATCTTCAACAGGATAGCTTTGATTCTTGTCAAAAGCTTCTAACGCTTTTTTATAATTCTTCCCTCTTTTCATAAAAATAGGTGGTAAAAACGACACCGGTCCAAGTGATACTCTTGCGGAGCCTCCCACTATAATCAATTATATATTTATTCTTTATAACCCATTTACACTAAAAAATCAAGTCCTTCTTCTGATACTCAAAATAAAAAACTATTAAGTGTTGATTTTTAAAATTTATGTGTTATCATGTTTCCTGTAGAACTTAATGGCCGGGTAGCTCAGTGGTAGAGCAAATGACTGAAAATCATTGTGTCGAGAGTTCGATTCTCTCCCCGGCCACAAAACCGATTTGTGATTTATGCATCACAAAAAAGGAAAGCGTTGATTATTTAAATTTTATAGTTTGATTTTTTTTTGATTTTTAAAGCGCGGGTGTGGCTCAGAGGTAGAGCGTCTCCTTGCCAAGGAGAAGGTCGCGGGTTCAAGTCCCGTCACCCGCTCCCAGATTTGTTAAAAAAGACCGGATAATCCGGTTTTTTTGTTTTTCACACCCCGGAGTTATTAGCTATCCTCCAAAAAAGGAACAAAAACAAAACCGGGGTAAACTTCCTCTGCAAAACTTGATTTTTTTCTTATTATTTTTCTTATACAATTATCCTGGCTCGGGGAAACTAAAACACCCTCATTAAGAAGACTTTCTTTTAACTTCAAAGGAATTTCTTCAAAAGCGGCTCCGGAATAAATTTTATTGTATTTCTTTTTTTTATTCCAAAACTTAGCCGCATTGCCTATGGTGTAATTAACATTTTCAAATCCGGCTTTCAAAACAGCCTCTCTGCCAAAATCTCCTATTGATTTATTTATCTCAAAAGCGTCTACTTCTCCATTCCTTCCGGATAAAAAAGCCAGCAAACAACTAACCCAGCCACTGCCGGCTCCAATATCCAAAATCTTGTCTCCTTCTTCTACTTCCAATAATTCCAACATAAAAGCTACCGTTGTTGGCTGAGAAATAGTTTGTCCCTGCGCAATCTCCAGCGGATAGTCTTCATAAGCATAAGCCTGCCATCTCTCAGGAACAAAGTAGCCCCTATCCACCTTCAAAAAAGCTTCTTTCACTTTTTTTGACTTAATCGCTCCCGATTCAACCAAATACTGAACTAATTGTTTATTGTTAGACATAAAATCGCCTAAACATAAATATAATTTGAGTATTAATAACTAGCCCATTTTCTATTCAATATCTTTCAATTCCTGTAATCCGGTAAGTTTTTTATACAAACCTCCGGATTTTTGAGCCAATTCGGAGTGGCTTCCTTTTTCAACCACCTCCCCATTTTCCAGAACGAAAATCTGATCCGCTTTCTTAATAGTGCTAAGGCGATGGGCGATAACAATGACAGTCCTGTTTTTGCGAATTTTTTCCATAGCTTCCTGAATCATTTTTTCACTATAAGAATCAAGATTACTGGTAGCCTCATCAAAAATCAAGATCCGTGGATCGGCAAGCACCGCCCGAGCAATCCCAATTCTTTGACGCTGTCCTCCGGAGAGCTTAATCCCTCTTTCTCCTACAACAGTATCGTATTTTTTATTCAAATTATTAATAAATTCTTCAGCATTGGCGACCTTGGCAGCCTTCTCAATCTCCCCCACCGTCGCCCTGGGTTTTCCGTAAGCGATGTTGTTTTTAATGGAGGTGTTAAAAATTTCCACGTCTTGGGGGACAATAGAAATAAACTTCCTAAATTGATAAAGATCATAATCCCGCAAATCAATTCCATCGAGCAAAACGCTTCCCTTTTGCGGATCGTAGTGGCGAAAAATCAATCTCGCCAAAGTGGTCTTTCCTCCTCCGGAAGGTCCGACAAATGCCGTCATCCCGCCCGGAAGCGCTTCAAGACTTACGTTTTTTAAAGCTCTTTCGCTGCTGTCTTCGTATTTGTAAGATACCTTTTTAAACTCTATTTTTCCTTCTATTTTCTCAGGCGCAACTCCGCCTTGGGGATTCTGTACTGTCGGCTCTTCCCGAGAAAGCTCATAAAGCCGGTCAACCGGCTCCGCGCTTTCCATAATGCGATCATAGAGTCTGGAAATTCTAAACAATGAGAAAAAAGCCTTCTCCGTTACCGTAATCACAAAAACCAGGCTTCCAATCGTAATCCCGCCTTTCCAAGCCAAATATATCCCAAAAAGCAATATCAAAAACCGCCCGGAATCAATTATTAAATTACGCCCATAATTAAACTTTAAAATATTAGCAAACTCTTGCCAAAGATTTTTTCTAAATCTTTTTATTACTTTTTGATAGCTCCGGAGTTCATTTTCTTCTTGGACAAAAGACTTAACTGTGTTGATATTAATGATCGATTGAGTCATCAAGCCGGAAGCTTTTTCTTCTTCATCAAAACGCCCTCTACGATAAGGGTAAACTTTTTTATTCAAACGCAAAGTGGCAAACATAAAAATAGGAACAAACAAAGAGAAAATCAGGCCAAAACGCCAATCGACAAAGAACAAAATGCCGGTGGTAAAAATTATCTGCAACACCGTCGGCGCCACATCCCAAGAAAAATTTCCAATCAACTCAATAATGCGATCCGCTCCCCTTTGTACCTTTAAAACTTTGTTTCCGGTGTTTTCTTTTTCATGGTAGCCAAGATCCAAGCAAACCAATTTTTTATGGGCATTGCTTAAAAGGTACTCGTAAGCTTCTACTAGAATTTGGAATATTTTTCTATCAGCAAAATAATCCACAATAGAAGAAGCTTGATAAACCGCAAAAAGACCCGCGGAGAGAGCAACAAGTAAGTTCATTTTATCCGGGTTGAATCCGGTGATTTCATCAATAATAAATTTCAAAAGATACGGTCCGGATAAATTTAAAACTTCCAATAGCACCAAAATGGCCATCAGCGTATAAAACTTCCTATGCGAGAGACTCAAAAGAAGCCACAGTCTTTTAAAAAACCTCCCGAGATTGACTGTTTTCTTTTTATTCATGATATTGAAATTAAAACTTTTAAAACAATAGTGTTATTATAGATTGTATAAACAAAAATGTTAATCCGGCGTTGCGAAAAGTTTGTATTTAAAAAAACAAAAAACTCTTTCAGAAAAATTATACCAGGATTTTTTAATGCGAGATATATCATTTTTTGATACAAAACATGTAACCTTAATTAAAAAATTGGTTCTTTAGACAATTTTATGGGTAAATCCTTCTTGGTTGTTCTTATATACATGTTTTTAAATCCAAATGTCAAAAGCCGAATGTCAAAATAATTATTATCCAGGCTTTCTATTTGAAATTTAATAAAAGCAATGCAGTTATAAATTCCTGTTTCATTCTTATTGATAGTTGAATAAGAAATTCATTTGGCATTTAGTCATTCATTCATTGATTTGACATTTGAGCGAGTTTGTCATTTGACATTAAAACTGTCAAGCTTTGTTTAATTTAAAAAGATCTATTATGTTTACCCACAATTTTCTCTAAAGAGCCAAAATTAAAAAAGTGAATAAATACATCAATCTACATTGATATATTAAAACGCGATAAATTTATTGTCAACAAAACTTTTTTAGTGTAGAATTTGGCAAGTAAACGATTGCCGAAGTGGTGGAATTGGTAGACACGCATGCTTCAGGAGCATGTGGGCTTTATGCCTGTGGGAGTTCGAGTCTCCCCTTCGGCACCAATTTTCTCTAAAAAACAAGGCCAAAGGCCGCAGATTTTTAGCAAGAAAATTGAGTGTCCCGCTAAAATATTGCCATTGCCAAAGTCCTCATGCTCTAGTAAAAAAAGAGGATTGATAGTACCAGCAACATGCGCGCAACGAATAGTTGCCACCCTTGCCGGGCGAAGCGTGTTGCCCATTTTCTATAAGCAATATTTTTAGCGGGGCACCATACATAAAATTATCAAGGCCAAAGGCCGCAGATTTTTAGCAAGAAAATTGAGTGTCCCGCTACAGCGGTGACACGAGACAACAATCAACAATTGACATTTAACTTTTTTAGTCTCCTCTGGAGGCTTTTTGTTTATTCTTGATACAAAAATCCAATTGGCTCAAAACTTGATTTTGAGTTAAAATGTGGACATGAGAAAACAAACTTACAAACCCTTGGCGGATTTGGCTAGACCTCAAAGTTTGAAAGACTTTGCCGGGCAAGAGCATTTGGTCGGCAAAGATTCTTTTTTAAGAAAGGCGATTGAGCAAGACGCTTTGCCGTCTATGATTTTTTGGGGTCCGCCGGGAACGGGGAAGACTACTTTGGCAAAAATAATCGCAGGAAAAACCGGCGCCGATTTTTACCAGCTTTCGGCGGTAAACACCGGGAAGAAGGACTTGATGAAGATTGTGGAGAGTGCCCGGGAAGGCAGAGAAAAAGGCAAGAAGACCGTTTTATTTATCGACGAAGTTCATCGTTGGAACAAATCCCAGCAGGACGCTCTTTTGCCGTATGTGGAGGATGGAACGGTGATTTTAATCGGGGCGACCACGGAAAACCCGGGCTTTGAAGTTAATTCCGCCTTGGTTTCCCGAAGCAGGATTTTAACCTTAAATAAGCTGAAGGAAAAAGATTTGGAGAAAATTTTAAAAAAGGCTGTTGCTTTTGCCGAAAGTAAGAATACCCATTTTTTTAATATCAAAAAAGGAAAGGTTGGCTCAGGGATAATCAAAATGATTGCCAATATTTCTAACGGAGACGCTCGAATGGCTTTAAATACTCTGGAGGCTTGTCTTAACTATGAGGGAGAAGTTACTCAGAGTTTAGTCAAACAGGTTTTGCAAAAATCTCATTTGTACTATGATAAACATGGAGAAGAGCATTACAATATAATCTCGGCTTTACATAAGTCTATGCGCGGCGGTGATGCGGACGCTTCACTTTACTGGCTCTCAAGAATGCTTGAGGGCGGGGAAGATCCGCTTTATGTGGCGCGGAGACTGGCGCGTTTTGCTTCTGAGGATGTCGGTCTGGCGGATAATCATGCTTTAGTTTTAGCTAACGCCGTTTTTGATGCTTGCCACAAGATTGGAATGCCTGAGTGTGAAGTTCATTTGGCTCAATGCGTGATTTATTTAGCTAAGACTAAAAAGAGCATCTTGGCTTATGAGGCTTATGGGAAAGCCAAAAAAGATGCTCAATCTTACGGCAATTTGCCAGTGCCTTTACACATCAGAAATGCTCCTTTAAAATTAATGAAAGATATGGGATATGCCAAAGGATATCGCTATACTCCTAAAGAAGACAGCTCTAATCAGCAATATATGCCGGATGAATTGAAGGAGAGGAAGTATATTTAAAAAATCAAAACTCAAAGTGTAAAACCCAAAGCCACAAATTAAAGCTTAGAATTTATAAGCAAAAAAGGAGGTTGTTATGATTTTGGTAGAAATGGTTTGCGCAGAATGCGGTAAAGAAAAAAAGGAGAGCGTCTCAGCCGGGCAACCAAAGCCTTTAATTTGCAGTGAATGTAGAAATAAGAAGGAGCAAGAAGAAAAAAGGAGGTATTTAGAAAAATTGGAAGGACTCCCTATGGAGCAAAGAATCCGACTTATCGAGGAAAAAATATTTTCTTTGGAAAGAGAAGGCCGCAAGCCTTCCCCCTGGGAAGTCAGATATTAAAAAGGCAATGACCGCCAAAAAGGAACGAACTTAAACTCGTTCCTTTTTTATTTAATTAATAAGTTAAAAGCGTTTTAACACAAGAATAAATACGACAAACAGTGATTGGCGTATTTAATTTGGCTGTAGAAGTGGAGGCTTAGAAAGCTTGAAAGTCGGTTGATCGGTTATCAATGATTGAATCTTGAATCTTGAATTTGTTTGTACCTTGCATCTTGCAATTTGCATCTTTCAAACAATTTTACATTTTGCATTGCCATTTTGATTTTTGACTTTTGCATTTTGAATTTTACTTCCCATCCCTCAAATACTCAATCTTATAAACCACACCTCTTTGGTCATCGCTTACCAGCATTATTCCTTCCGGGAAAATCTCCACATCTACCGGGCGGCCGAGTTTTTCATCATCTTGAGCGAGCCAGCCGGAAATAAAATCAGAACGTTTCTGTAGATTTCCTTGGTCATCAAGATCAAAATGCATCAATTTGTATCCTGTTGGTTCAGTTCGGTTCCAGGAGCCGTGATAAGCTACGATTAAATCAAGCCAGTAATCTTCCGGCCAATTTTCTTCCGGGACAAAATCCAATCCCAAAGGAGCCGAGTGGGCTTGCAAGTCAATATGGGAAAGAGTTTTGTTTTCGCAGTTAATATCTACCCCGGATCTAAAGGTGTTCTCCCGAATGTTTTTTCCGTAGCAATATGGCCCTCCGTAATCGTTGCCTTCTTGGATAATGTTGATTTCATCCGGGGGTGTGTTGTCGCCAAGGTTCTCTCTGCCCATTTCCGTAGCCCAAATGTCGCCGTTAACGGGGTTGGTGGCCATAAAAACCGAATTTCTCA
>JAWOGA010000050.1:0-37959 GCA_046497225.1 Candidatus Moraniibacteriota bacterium
AAATACCAACTAACCAAAATTAAAACCGAGGAGACAAAACTTTTAATTTTAAGTTCTATCTCATTAAAAAATACAATTCTATCATTATTACGGCTCCCACAGCCAACAAACCATCCCACCAAGTCAAAATTCTAAAACTCTGCATTACCAATAGAGCTATCATCAACATGCTCAAAAGAAATCCTTGCCTAGCTGAAATCTTCGCTAAAAAATCCAGCTCTTTTTTTCTAAGATCTTGTCTTTTCCACCTTCTCACCCAAAACAAAAGCAGAGAAAATCCGGCAAAGAAGGACAAAAAAAGTCCCGTTTCCAAAGCAATCACGTTGGTTGTTATCAACCTTCCCGTCTCTTGGTTTTGGTAAGGAGAAGCAAATAAAACAACACCCGCCACTCCCAACAAAGACCCAACAGCCAAAAAACGCATTCCCCATAAAAAATGTTTGTATGACATTGCCAGTTTTTTAGTTTTGATTATTTTTCAATCAAACCCATCTTTAAAGAAGTTTAAAGCAAAAACAACTTTTTAGCAACATTTAATCAAAATTTATCAAAATACAACTTAAATGAAAACCGCTAGTAATCTTTTAATTTTTCCATACCATTCATATTTCTGATTTTATCCAAAGCCTTGGCTTCAATCTGGCGAATTCTCTCCCTGGTAACTCCGAATTCATTTCCCACTTCTTCTAAGGTGTGTACCACACCATCTTCCAGACCAAACCTAATCCTAAGAATCTTTTGCTCTCTTTGAGTGAGTTGATCTAAAACTTCATTTAAGTGCTTTTGAAGCAAAGTGCGAGATGCAATTTGATGAGGCATTATTGATTCAGTGTCTTCAATAAAATCACTTAAAACACTCTCGCTGTCATCGTCACCAATAGAGGTTTCAAGAGAAATGGTTTCTTGGGAAACTTTCATTATGTGTCGCACTTTTTTGATATCCAAATTCATTTCAGCGGCAATCTCTTCCGGAAGAGGTTCTCTCCCTAGCTCTTGAACCAAATTTCTAACTACTTGGATATATTTATTAATCGTTTCCACCATGTGGACAGGAATGCGAATTGTCCTGGATTGATCGGCTATAGCTCTTGTAATCGCCTGCCTAATCCACCAAGTGGCATAAGTAGAAAATTTGTAGCCTTTTCGATAGTCAAATTTTTCCACCGCGCGAAAAAGCCCAATGTTACCTTCTTGAATTAAATCCAGAAAGGAAAGGTTCTGGCTTCTGCCTACATACTTTTTAGCAATAGAAACCACCAGCCGAAGATTGGCTTCGGTTAATTTTTGCTTAGCGGATTGATCACCTTGTTCAATAGCCTTGGCTAAGGCAATTTCTTCATCAGAGCTCAAAAGCCCCACCTTGCCGATTTCGCGTAAATACATCTGGATAGAATCAGCATCCTGGAAATTCATATTATCTTCCTTTTTAACCTCTTTTTTTAACTCCTTTTCATTATTTTTGTCAATTTCTTCTTTTTTAGTCTCTCTTTCTATTTCATCTTTCAGAACACTCTCGGAAGAAATTACTTTTATCCCGCATAAATCAGCTTTATCATAAAGCTGTTCAAGCCTGTCCAGATTTTCTTCTATATTTCCTAGTTCATGCAATATCTCTTCCTCAGTTACAAACCCTCTCTGCCTTCCCCTTTGAAGTAATTTTTTGACGGATTTATCCTTAATATTAGCAAAGGAGATTTTTTTTTGATTCTCTAAGGCAGCTTCTTTTCTCTCGCTTGCAGTCTGTCTTTTGGGTGCTGTGGAATTCTTTTCTAGATTTTCTTCCCCGGAATTGCTGCTTGAGTCTTTTGAGCCTTTCTTGCCGGCTTGTTTATCAACCAAGGAAGAATCTCGTTTTAAAGATTGTTTATTATTTGCCATATTTTTACCTAATAAAGCTTATGTATTAAAAAAGAAGTTCCTTCTTAAAAAAATAATATTTTATTTATAGCCATTGCGATCATATTTTTTGGCTTTTAAGAAAATTCTAAGACCTAAACTAGCTACTTTACGCCTTAAGCGCTAAATTGCAAATCAAAATTATTTCTAAATAAATTTCAAACCAATTTTTAATAAAATAAAAACTTCGACTAAATTTTTTATTTTTCAAAAATCCTAAAATCAGAAAGTTTTCCCGCAAAAAAAGCTCAACGAAATACACACCCAACAAAGCACCAATTAGTTTTAATTCTCTAATTCTTTTAATTCTCTGGACAATTGGCTAAAATATTCCATTAAAAGTTCTAGGTTCTGACTATCTCCCTCTTCTTCAGCTTTTTTAATATCCCAAACAATTTCGTTCAACTGCTTCCTCTTTTTTTCTTGAATGAGATAATTCAAGGTTTTCTCCCATTCTCCAACAGGATCAACCTCTAATTCCGCAAAACCCGCTTTGTCATCATAGTCATATTTGACCTTAACTTCATACTTGCCAACCTTGTCTTTCACCTCGCCTAAATCACCTTCAATTATTTTGTTCCAAATTTTAAGATATTCCTCGTCAAAGATTCCGCTATCAAACCCTTGGATCTTATCCTTTAATTCTTCTCTATATAAACTAAAAAGACCCAGCAACCTTTCTTGCAAACTAGATACTCTATCTTGTGATGTTTTTTTGGTATTTCCGCCTAACGTTTCTTTCCTTTCAGATTTATTTTCATTTCTCCCAACACTATTTATTTTAACTTTTTCTAGAACTTGCGTCAATGTATCTTCTTCCACTTGTATTTTTTCCGAAAGCTTTTTAATCCAATAGCTCTGCTCTATGGGGTCACTAATGTGTTTAATTATATTTAAAAATTCATGAGCAATAAGCCTTTTCCCTTTAACATTATTACGGTCATACTTTTTTGTTATTACAGAAAAAAAGTACTCCATCACGGGATATGATCCCTCTATTGATTTTTCCCAATCCCGAGAATTATAAATAACGAGATCGTTAACATCCTTAAATCCTTCCGGAAGTAAAATAATCTCCGTATCAACTTCTTTTTCCAGGCAGGTTTGCACACTTTTTGAGATAGCATTTTGACCCGCTTCATCCATATCAAAGCAAAGTTTAACATTTTTAGTATATCTTTTTAAAATATCCACCTGCTGAGGAGTAAGCGCGGTACCTGAAACCGCTACAACATTTTCTACTCCGGAGGCAAAAGAAGCAATAACATCTAAATTTCCTTCTACGACAATTACGAAATCCATCTTTTTAATCGCCGTTTTCGCTAAATCAAGACCATACAAAATTCGGCTTTTATCATATATCTGAGTTTGGGGAGTATTTATATATTTGGCGCTTGACTCATCCGCTCCCGGCAAAACTCTAGCCGAATGACCAACCACCTTCCCCACTTGGTCAGTCACGGGAAAAGTAATTCTCCCCCTGAAACGATCATAATAATCATTTTTTTTATCCCCTAGAGTATTATTTTTTTGAACCACAAGTCCGGTTTTGGCAATATCAACAAGATTACAGCCTTTGTTTAAAAGAAAATCCAACAAGTAACTCCAGCTCTCCGGAGCTAATCCAATACGAAACCTTTTCGACAAGTCTTTATCTATATGCCTACCCGCAAGATAATTGACAACTTTCTCGCTATCTGAGGAATTTTTCCAAAGTTGTTCTTGAAAAAAATTGTTGGCAATTTCAGTGATTTCGTAAAGTTTTTCTTTTTGGTTTTTTTCCTGTTGGTTAACTTTTTTGTTAAATTTCGGAATTTCCACGCCAGATCTATCCGCCAATCTCTCCAACGCCTCCCTAAACTCCATTCCCTCCATTTCCATTATAAAAGTAAAAATATCACCACCTTTTTGACAGCCGAAACAATACCAAAAATTCCTCTCCGGATTTACCATAAAAGAAGGGGTTTTTTCATTATGAAAAGGACACAGGGCCTTATAATTAGTCCCCGCCTTTTCCAACTTTAGATAATCACCGATTAACTCGACAACACTTAGTCTTTCTTTAATTTGGTCCGTTACATCAGACATTAATTTCAACTTATTATTAGTGATTATTTTTTCGCCGAATAAATTGGCAAAGTAACAAATAGTTATTTAAAGCTATAAATTTCAAAAACGTCCAACATTAGCAACAAAAGAGTTATACACAAAAAACAACACTCCAAGAAATCCTCGAGAGAGCTGGGACATGATAAACCCAATTCATAAATTTTTATAAACCACTAATAAGATCACCTTCTTTAAATCACCAAACCTTAAAATTGTCAATTCCGATCCCCAACTATTCCTTCCATTCCTTAATAACAATAGTGTTATTTTTAAATTCAACTAGAACCTTCTTTTTTTCATTCCACTCTAATTTCTTAATCATCCCTTTAGGTAACGTTAATGCATAACTATCACCGGTTCTAAATATTTTACGCGCTTTGCTTTGAGTTAATTTTTTTTTCATAAAATTGAAACAGTTTAAATTATTAATTAGCTATTAGTACTTTCAAACAATCAAATTATTTGTACGGGATTTTAGTTGAAATAACTTTACAAGTATAGCAAAATTATTAATTTTTTAGTTTAAGATTATTAATCCCTGAATTTTGACTTGAAATAATTTTGGGTATATATTCATAATAAATAATATACCCCCTAGAAATTTAAATAATATTATGAAAATACCTATGAACTATTACGGAAAGGAGGTGATATTTATGCCAAGATTTGATGAGACCGGTCCAACTGGAATGGGACCCGGCACCGGAAGAGGAATGGGCCCTTGTGGTGGAGGATCCGGTTGGGGTCGTGGCAGAGGCTTTGGCCGAGGAAGAAGGTTTTGGTCTAGGAAGAATGAACTTCAAGCTCTGGAAGGAGAAAAGGAGATGCTCAAAGATGAATTAGAGGCTATCAAAGAAGAAATTGAAGCCTTGAAAGAAGAGAAAAATCAATAACAATAAGCCCTTCCTTCCGCTTGCAAAAAGCGGAAGGTGGAATTATTATTATAAAAACATCTAAGAAGGCTAAATTTATTATAACATTTCCTTAGTTCAATTTCCATGCCAAGATCTAAAATGTGCAGACGAATAAAATTCAACCCCAAAGTCACTTACTTTAAACCCCGAGGAGTGCCAATAAGAAATCTGGAGTTGATTCACCTCTCAACAGAAGAAGCCGAAACCTTAAGACTTAAGGATGTTTTCAATTTAAGTCAAATTGAATGCGCCAAAAAAATGAACACCTCGCAGAGCACTTTCCAAAGAATTCTCTCCCGGGCCAGAAAAAAAGTTTCCCAGGCGATTATTCAGGGAAAATCGATTGAGATTGAAATCGAAAAGTAGAAATTAAAATTATCACAGAAATACCGCCAGAAAATCAGAGCGAGGTGTTTTCTTCCAATTTTAAATCTCCTCTTATCCTCCTTGCTCTTTTTACAGCCCTTTTAATTTCCAATAAGCTATCATCGGAAGCCACGCATCCTTGGTTTTTAAGTAAATTTGTAAAATCCCCTTTCCCAAAATCCTCTGATTTTCGATCCAAATCTTTACTTGCCTCTGCTAAAATTTCATCTGAGCTAAAATCATAATCGGAACTAATTTCTTTAATTTTGGAGATTTCTTTTTCCAGCGCGCTTTTTTCTTTAACAATCTCGTTGGAAAGCGCATCCACCCATTTCTTAAGATTAAGATTATCAACCTCCCCACCTGCCAGCAAAGCCCTCGCTTCTTCTTTGTAAAATCCGTTACTTAAAAGAAAATTCTCGGTATTGAGACCGCTCTTTTTCTTATCAAGATAAGCATCTTCGACTTTTTGCCTAGCCTCTTCTTCTCCTTTTATTTCTTTTTGGTGAACTTTATCCTTCTCCTCCCGACTCATTAAATCTCCCCCATCCCCTTCAGAGTCAACCTGATTGTCTTTCGCAAACCCTTCTTTAGGTTTTTCTTGCTTAAAAAAATCTAGCTTTTCTTTCATAATTATCTAATAATTTTTATATTGTTTATAAAAAAAATGAATGAATAAAATCGCAGCAACAGCTCCTAGAAAATTAAAAACGAGATCAAGGGCAGTGTTGGCGTAGCCTCCGACGTTGGTTTCCGGAAAAGCGACGACTGCAATGAATTCCACTATTTCGTTTATCGCGCCTAGGCCCATGCCGGCCACGGCTATGATCGGATAGACCACTTTCCAGTTGGTTTTTTGATTGAGGTAGGGTTTTAAAAGATGATAAACTACCAGGACGGAAATGGCAAATCCAAAAAAATGCACAGCTTGATCGTATTTCAGGACTATCGTATTTTGAATTTCAAGAATGGGAAACAGTTTTAAGGAGTAAAGCACATCTCCTCCGATTTTTAATCCTCCTCCGGCCATATGCAACAAACCCCACAAGGAGAGGCCGCCGAGAATAATTTCGTCAAATTCAGAGCGATACAAAGTGACCGCTATTAGAACAAAAAACAGCATCAACACCGCCGCGTACCATAGAAATTCGTAGTTTTTAATACTGATATAGTAGACCGTAAATCCGGCTATGTACAGGAGTGTAAAAATAAGTATTCTCCACTCTGATTTTTTTAATTTGAACAGAAAATAAAAATTAATTTTAAATTTGATTAGAAAACTGTAAAGGATTCATCCTTTTTATTTTAGACCTTTCTTATATTTCTTATATTTTTTCCAAAATAAAAATGCAACAAAAGTCCAGAATGCTATTTGAAAAAACTCCCCACCAATGTCTCCAGTCGTTTTCACTATATCATCAGAAGTAACCTCGGCAATTTCAGTTAAAGAAAACACGTGGCTAATAATATCAATAATATTTTTTATTAAAAAACCAACAGCTCCAGCTATTAAAATATTCGTTTTATGAAATTTTAAATTCCAAGCAAAAATTGCTCCAACAAAAATAGGAATACTTGAAATTAAGGCAATTATACTCGACAATAGATCAAAAACATCTTTGTCAGTCTCTACATCAAATATAGCGCTCAAAATATACTGCACCCACTCATATCCGGAGTGGGCAAAAAAACCAAAGGAAACAAAAAACAATACTAAACATAATAAAGTTACGGTGGCCGATTTTTCATTTTTTTGATTTGCTTGTTTTTTCATTTTTTGTTTTTATTTATTAATAAACGAAACCGTTTTTACTCCGCCAACCCACACTTGAAATTCAATAAAATTTCAAAATCCGCCCAAAGCGGAAGAATAAATGCTTATCACTTTGGGAATAACGATAGCAAGGCCAATTAAAGGCAAAACAATAGCAGCTACCGAAATTATTAAAGTCCATAAAAAATACTGCCTGGTTTTTTCCACTGAGAAATAAATCTCTTTTAATAGTTTATCTTGATCATCAAGACGTTTTTTTGTTTCCGGATCCATTTTTTGATTCTTAATTTAATTTCACAGCAATTGATTATTGATAATTTATCACATTTTTTCAAAAGCACAAAACAAGCAACTGACACCACACAAAAAGGCGTTATCAAAAACCTGCAAAATCACCTCAAAATTAAGGCTAATCGTCATCTTTTGAAATAAACAACTTCTTTCCGATTTCATAAATCGCAAGACTAACAATAGCATAAGTCCCCAGAATCAGCCATTCTTTTACTCCCAAGGGAACAGTACCGAGCAGCTCATTTAAGAAGGGTACATAAATTGCCAAAGCGATCATTAAAAACCCAAAGACTGTTGACCAGTTCACTAGTTTATTTTCGAAGGGATTGTAGGAAAAAATAGAGCGAGTTAGTCCACGAGCTGAAAAAATATACAACCGGGAAGCTATTCCTAGACCAACAAAAGCAATTGTTTGAGAATAAGACACATCTTGCGACAACCTCCAAGCAATAAAAAACAATAAAAATAAAAGTCCGTCAGAAATAGCGGCAAAAAATAAAATCATTTTTTTCATACTTTTATTCAAAATCATTTCTCCAAACTTGCGGGGTTTTCTTTTCATAGCATTTTTATCCGTCGGATCAAAAGCTAGAGCCATAGCAGAAAAAGGTTCTTCTATTATTTTCATCCACAAAATTTGCACTGGTAAAAGAGCCAAAGGTAGGCCAAAGAGAATGGAAAGTCCTATCAATATTATCTCTGTAAAAGAACTAGACAAAAGATACAGTGTTATTTTCTTGATGTTGTCAAAAATCCCCCTTCCTCTTTCAATAGCTTTTACAATGGTTTTAAAATTGTCATCCAGTAAAACCAAATCGGCAGTCTCCTTGGCAATATCAGTTCCGGAGCCAACCGCAACTCCAATATCGGCTTTTTTAAGCGCCGGCGCATCATTGATTCCATCTCCCGTCATGGCAACAATCTCCTTTTTGCTTTGCAGCGCTTTAATTATGCGAATTTTGTGTTTAGGCTCCACTCGAGCAAAAATGATAATTTTATCAATGGCTTTATTTAAATCCCTGTCAGACATATTTTTCATATCCACTCCCTCTAAAACATTTTTCTCTCCAGCCTCTAAGCCGAGCTCTTTAGCAACAGCCAACGCAGTCAACTTATGATCTCCCGTGATAATCATCGGCCGAATGCCGGCACTCCAACAAGTTTTAATCGTTTTTTTTACCTCCGGACGAATGGGATCTTTGAGTGCTATAAAGCCAACAAAGACAAAGTTTTGGAGCTTGTTTTTACTAAGACTGAAATTTTGATCATCGCCTTTTTCTTTCTTGTAAGCAAGCGCTATCACTCGCAGTCCCTGGGCGGTCAAGTTATTACACTTCTCTTCAATGGATTTCTTTTTTTCCTCCGTCATCTCTAATACTTTTCCCTCTTTATCGAAATGAGAAATGAAAGACAAAATTCTCTCCGGGGCTCCTTTAAGATATTGAACTATTTCATTTTGACCAAATTTGTGAGCAGTCGCCATATACTTATTTTTTGACTCGAAAGGAATTTCAGCCACACGAGGCATTTCTTTTTCAAGAATCCTTCTGTTTAATCCAGCAGATATCCCTCCTAAAAGCAAGGCTTTCTCAGTCGGATTGCCCGAGATCGACCACTTGTCAACTCTCTCTTCTGAATTTTCTACAATAGCATCATTACATAATACTCCAATTTTTAAAGCAGTGACATAACTAGCATTATTTGACAAATCAACTCCTCCGGAAAAACCCTCTCCTCCAATTAATATTTCCTTTTTCTCGGTTACGATCCTGGACATCCTCATCTTCCCCTTGGTTAAAGTTCCAGTCTTATCAGAACAAATAACGGAAATTGACCCTAGAGTTTCAGTGGTAATCATTCTTCTGATTAACCCTCTCTCTTTGGCCAATTTTTGCATTCCCACAGCTAAAATAACCGTCATGGCCGGCAAAAGACCCTCGGGAATGGCTGCTACAACCATAGCAACCGAGGTTAAAAACATTTCAAAAAAAGGCTCACCCTTAAAGACACCCAGCCCGAAAATAAAAATATTAACAACAATTAAGAATATCCCTATAATTTTACCAAAAGCAAGCATCTGCTTTTGCAAAGAAGTTGTCTCCTCTTTTGTCTCCTGAACCAAATTAGCAATTTGCCCGACTTTAGTCGTGGCTCCGATTGAAACAACAACCGCAAGTCCAGTTCCTTGGGAAACTATGGTTCCCATATAAACCATGTTTTTCCTATCGGCCATGGCGGTTTTCCTGTCTAAGGTTTTGGTGTGCTTTAAAACCGGCGTAGACTCACCCGTAAGAGCCGCTTCTTCTACTCTTAAATTTGTTGCTTCAAATAAACGCGCATCTGCCGGAATTTTGTCTCCAGAGCTTAATTTAATAACATCTCCCGGAACAACTTCTTCCTGCTTTATAATTATTTCTTTTCCTTCTCGAAGCACCTTAGCTTTGTACTTAATCATTTGCTTTAAACGAGAAAGAGCAGTATTAGCTTTATATTCCTGCAGAAATCCAACCACAGTATTGATTGCAATTACAGCTGAAATTATCCAACCATCGGTATAGTGCTTGGTGGCAAAGCTGATTATTAAAGCAAAAAATAAAATATAAATTAAAGGATTTTTAAATTGACCTAAAAAAATACCCAAGACCGAAAAACGCTTCTTTTCAGGAATTTTATTAAAACCATAAATATTCAGCCTTTTTTGGACCTCGCTAGAAGAAATTCCCTCTCTTTTTGACTTGAGTAATTGGAAGGTTTTATCAATAGAAAAATAATGGTATTTCTTTGACATTTATTATTTTTTATTTTAACAGCCCCTAAGACTTCGACAATTTGGGTCAATTTGGGTTTTGAGTTTTGGTGTAATGTTTCTCCCTAAGCCCTCTATTATGATCCTACACACTACCCAGAAAGTAAGTCTAGAAATATTTGAAATAAAAAAATTATTTTTGTTCCATTTAGCATTTATCCATTCTCTCCACCTGAACCGGTAAAATAAAACATCGAACCAATAGCCCCAAGTAAGGTATTATTTTAAATGTTTTCTAAGGATCTTCTTCAAAGTCTCGTAAAAATTGAAGTAATATTGATTAATATTTTCCATTTTTTGGGACCTCGGGGATTGCGCTTTTAATCACAACTTCCAAAAAATTAAATAAGCTTTATCAAACCATCCTAAATAAATAACGCGGCTTCCAGTAAACCAAAAAGATTAAGCCAGTAATTTACTTAATTTATTATTATTTGTTACTTTTCTTGGTATTCACATCGCCATTGGGCTCTAAATAGCCGTCTTTTGAATTCTTCGCTTTTTTGATATCTAATTCTTCTTTTTTGCCATCTTCTTTCATTGGTTCTCCCATTTCTCTATAAACAGCGCCTAAAACTCCGTTCACAAAACCTCCAGAACTTTCTCCTCCATAGCCCTTAGCTAACTCAATAGCCTCATTTATAGCTACCTTGGGAGGAACTTCTTCATAATCCCCAAAAAGCAACTCATAAATACCCAGCCTCAAGATATTCCTATCTACAATAGTAATCTGTTCAAGCGGCCACTCGGGAGCGCACTTTTCAATAATGGGATCAATTATATTTCTTTTTTTTAGGATGCCTTCAATGTTTTTTTCTACAAACTTGTCGCCTTTTAATTTAGGGGCAAATTCCTCAATATTATGCTTTATAATCTCCTTTATCTCTTCATCTTTTTTCTTGTTAAAGTCCCATTCATATAAACTTTTCATTATAACAGCTCTTGCTAAGTGGCGATTTCCCATTTTTAAAAGTTAATATTTAAGGTATTTAATCAAAAAAACAACAAATGTTTTAGCCTTATCCCGCATCCGCAAAATGCAAATATTGCGCGCTCTTTGCACAAAATAATTACAGTTAATACAAAAGAAATAACACTTTAGATGTTATTTAGAGTTTTTTTTGCTTACTTTGGGAGTAATAACTTGTTTTCCCGCATAAAAACCGCAATGAGAGCAAACTCTGTGAGGAAGAATGGGCATAGAACAATTGGAACAAAAAACGGCTTTAACCTCTTTTAGCCTCATTTGCCCGCCTCTTCTTCTGTCTCTCCTGCTCTTATTTTGCCTTTGCTTTGGTACTGCCATAAAAATAAATTAATTTCAAAACAATGTCTATTATAGCAAAACAAAAAAATTTAGCAAGAGCAAAATCGAAATACCCAGTTTTGACACCTTTTAATCCTAGTGTTAAAATTAAAACGTCAATGTTAAGATAAAATTATGACTCTATTGCAAAGAAGGCTTTTTATGCTTTTTTTTATAATCCTTTTTACTGCAATTGCCCCTGTGGTGGTGCTTTTTGCTAAGGGATATCGTTTCAATTTAGAAAAAGGGATTTTTGTATACAGTGGCTCAATTACCATAAAAAGTTGGCCCAGAGACGTAAACATATACTTGAATGGAAAAAGACAAAGCAACAAAAATTACAATATAATCAACGATGCTTACACTATTAATGGAGTAAAACCGGGAAAATATACTCTCAGTTGCCGCAAGGAAGGCTACACAAACTGGGAAAAGGAGATCTGGGTTCACTCCGGAATTTCCACCGAATTCTGGAATGTCTTACTGTTTCCCGAGGAAGATACTAGAGAAACCCTCTCTTATAACACCGCCGGAATAGAAGGATTTTTTCTTTCTCCCAGAGACCAGAAAGAGATTATTTATTTCACAAAAGACCGAGAAGGGGAATCCCGCAATGTCAAGTTATTAAACACTGAAGATAATGAAACTTCCACCCTTTATTCCACAGACAAGCTAAACTTTTTGATTGATGAAAAAGAAAATATCGAGTGGAACTCTGATAATAAAAAGATTCTTTTTCCTTTTGAGGACCAAAATGGAGAAAAAATATATATATTAGGAGAAATGGAAGATGATGAAATTTCGGAAAGTTTCAACTTAAATCAAATTTTCAAAAAAAGCAAAGGCGCTGAATCTATCAGAAAAGTTCGTTGGATGTTCAACAAAAAAGATGAAATGGTAATTTTAACCAAGGACAAAAAACTTTATCACTTTGACTACAAAGAGCCGGAAGAAAAAACTCTAATAAGCGATAATGTCAGCGGATTTGATTTTGCCGGAGATGAACTTTACTATTCCCAGCTCCCCAACAATATTATTTGGAAATCAAATCAAAGCAGTCTTGACAAGAAAAAACAAATTACAAATAGTAATTTCCCAACACAATCAAAAGAAGATTTTGTAGAATTAACAGCTTATGATGAAAATAGAATTTTTGTTAAAACCAAAAATAATGAAGGTTTTTTGTTTAATAAAAATCCCAACAAGAATCAAACTGAAAAATTCAAATTATCTGAAAATATTAAAAATGTTCAATTTTCCGATGATGGAAAAAAAATTCTTTGCTGGAATAATCATGAAATCTGGTACTATATGCTGAGAGATTGGGATATTCAACCCAAAAGAAAAAGCGGAGAAAAAATAACCATCACTCGCTTCTCCAATTCCATCAAAAATATTCAATGGATGGAAAACTATGAAAATATTATTTTTACTGTCGGTGACACTATAAAATCCATTGAAGCCGATCCTCGCAATCAACTAAACCTCAAAGATATGATTACAACCAGCCAAAGCTTCCCTGAAAAATCAGTTATTTACGACAAGGGCAATCAAACTCTTTATTATATAAAAAATAATAAATTAAATTCGACTGTTTTGATAAACAAATTGGGTTTTCTAGGATTTTAGACAATAAACAAATAAATAAGTTAATACGGTACCAACAAAGCCCCATCAAATATGAAACAGTTGAACCTTATCATTTTGGGCTTGAAAGATAAGGTATTGCCCTTATTGTGAAGCTGAAATGAAACTTGTACGGTATTCCGAGAACACAGAAAGAATTGAAAGATTGGCTTAGTCAGAAATAAGAAATACCAAAATTTATCACCTAGAAGGAACTATCTTGCTCCACCTCTACATTCTTCTATATTCATCGGTAATTCACCCTATGTGGTCTGTTCTCTAGTTCCTGGCAGAATAGTTAACGTGCACCAGCACATTCAACACAACCCGAGGCCGTTTCCATTTTAATAACTTTTCCTCCTGAGCAATAAATACCCTTTTTTGTTGCCCGAGAGACGCATTTGTTGCAAGTTTTAAAACAATACGGCCAATCATCCCAACAGCTTGGGTACCATCCATTCCAATCGCAGGAGATATCTCCTCCTGCCGAACCGACTTGGTCATCTACATACTCCTTAGTCGCCGCATCTCTTCCGCTTGTTGGCCAAGATAGATTTGATATGTCTCTATAGTTCATATCAATATCCGCACGAACGTCTATCGGCTTTTTCCAACCGGTAGGATAGATATTGTCAAGATAGATTCTGCCGACATGCAATATATTACGACCGTTCATGTCCAGGTGGTCATACATATCAATGCTACCATATCCACTCTTATAGATATCATTTAATCTAATATCATCCACATTAGTTATGTCATGTCCTGCCATGTTCAAATTCCCTCCGGCATAGTGAGTTCCGGAGTCTCCAATATATTCATCTTCAGCCGTCACACATCCTCCGTCTTCAATACAAATCTTGTCTCCGGATTTATACAAATCTTGCCAGCTAGAACGACAGTCATTGCCAATGCAAACCCTATTGCCTTTGACATAAGACCAAGAATAGTCATCAGCAATTACAGCTTGGTCTCCTTCTAGTACCGTGGCTCCAATGCCGGAACTTTTGTACTGAGGTTGGCCCCCGGTATTTATCGGCGCGCCAATGTTGCTGTTGGGCGGATTACTGGGCGGACTTACCCAGGCTTGGGTGAATTGAATAAAGACTCCTAGGGATAATCCGATGGTTACTACACCCAGCCACCAAGAGATTTGGTCGGTGATTTTTTTGAGTTTGAGGTTTTTCATTTTTTTGCTTCAGTTATTAAATATATCTTTAAAAAATATAAGGTATTATTTTTTATTAGATTTAAGACTGCTTCAGTTCTTCTAATTCCTTCAATTGCTGTTTTATTTCTTCTTCCGACATTGGTTCGCTTTCTTGCTTGAGTTTATCCAATTCTTGAAGCTGGCTTTCTATGTCAGATTCATTTATATTGTTGTCTTCTTGGGTTGGATTGGTTTCTGTTTCTTGATTGTCAGTATTTGAGTTTTCTTCACTTTCTAACTGCTTCTTTTTTTCTTTTATGGCATCCAGCTGATTTAATTGATCTTCTATTTCTTCTTGATTGAATTCTTCCTGTTCTTCTTTCTGAGCAGATTCTTCTTGTTTTTTTTGAATTTGCAGTTCTTGTTCTTTTTGGGCTTCTTTTTCTTGTCTAACCTTCTCTTGAATAGAGAGATAGATAAATACTCCCGCTATGGCAAAGAGGGTAATTCCGAGGATTAGCAAGAAGATATCTCTTTTGTTTTGCATATTTTTTTTGATTGTTTTTAAATAATCCTTGACCTTAGTTTATATTTTTTTTGGGGTGTGTCAAGGGGAGATTTTTTCTTTTTTAAATTATTATTCTTGATTAACTGCTTCGTCAATCTCCTCTTGCTGAATTTGCTCTCCTTGTTCTTGGTTGGAGTTTTCTTCCTCGGGAGCAGGAACTTGATCTGTACTAGATTCTTCCATTGCATTTTCTTTATTTGCCGGTTTTTCTTCAAACACTTCAAATTCAATTTCAGCAGCGGTCAGTTGGGTTTTTTCGCGAATATCTTCATTGGCAAGCACAGTAATATATCGGCCTTCTTTTAGGTCTTGCAAGGATGCCTCAGAGCGGTTAAAAGGTTCCGGAGGATTTTGATTTTCTTCAAAATTTTCTTCATTGAAAGCTTCCGGATTTTCGGTAAGTTTATAAATTGAAGTTTCGTCAGTAATCTTTGCAGTTCTTTCCAGTCTGGTTTTATCGGCAAGAGGCGAAACGGAATCTGTATTAATTTTTACTTGATTGTTTCCTGTGGAAATTATTTCTCCGGAAACGGAAGTTATTTCTTCTTCACTGCTTGGAGTAAATCCTAATGCTGCCAATCTCTTTTCTGCGGCTTCCCAGCCTGCTTGGAAAGTGTCTTTACTTTCAGATTTTAGTTCTTGATAGGTTTTGATTTGCGATTCCATTTCCTCATCTTTAGGAAGATTTTTTCCGGGTTCAGTTTCATTTTCAGAAAAGGATTTTTGACTTGACTGCTGATCTCTTGCCGCTTTCTCTTGAATGGAAAGGTAGATAAAGACTCCCGCTATGGCAAAGAGAAAAATGGAAAGAAGTATCAAGACTGTATTTTTTGTACTTTGCATTTGTTTGTTTTATTTATTGATAAATAATTTACTTTCATTTTAAAAAATTTTAAGAGAAAGATCAAGCACTCTAAAGCAATCAATTTGATTTGCAGAAAAATTCTCTTTTACTGCCTCTTTTTTGTTCTTAGAAGATTATTCGTTTTCTAAATCACAAACTGGGACGCAAACAGTAGCGCAAACATCGGCGCCGGGCTCGCATCCGGATCCGCATTCATCAAATGCTCCACCCTTTTCTTCACAGTCTTTGGCCAACAAGGAGGTGTCTTGGTTTTCTTCGTAAACAATTTTATTTTCAAATTCTTCTTTTGCTTCAACTTGAGCTTCTTCTTTCAATGCCCTCAACACTTCTTCTCTTAAGCCCTGTTCTTTTTCTTGATCAACAATAGCATCTTTTTCATATCCGTTAATCATACGAAACGCCCACCCGAAAAGACTAAAGCCTTCCTCGTTTTCTTGAATAAAATTCTTCATTTCTTCTCTTTCTTCCATTAAAAGCGCAATTTGATCCTGAACAATCTGCTTATTTTCCTCATCCTCCATCTGGCTTAAAGTTTGAGTTAATTGCCTAATCTGATTTTCATTCCGAACAAGACTGCTTCTTAGTTGACCCAGGTTTTTGTAATCACTCCCTATGATAAACTCTGCCACTCCTTTTCTTTTTTCAACTTTCTCAATCGCCCTGGAAGTATCTTCGCCCTCTTCTTGTTGCTGTTTTGCTACTTGATTTATTCTATTTTGAATTTTCTCAGATTCTCCTTGAGCTGCTTGTTGCAACCTTTGAGCTACTTCATTGGAAATTGATTTATGCAGCCCGGATTTATTTCCTTTTGATTGGGAAATTTTTTCTTCAATTTTTTGATGAGCTTTATTTAAAGTTTCTTTTGATGAGTTAATTTGCTTACCCTTGTTATCAACGCCTCTTCCGGATGCGTCTTCCTGTTTCTCTTGAATTTGTATCCGATTTTCCTGATTTTCTCCTTGATTTTTTAAATTATTATTCTCATTATTGGCATTTCCCGGAACATTTCTGCCGGAATTACCCGGGCTTTCATTATTGGAATCACCATCATTTAAATTTCTCTTTTCAACAGAAGAACTTGGGTCATCTTTCAAAGTGGGTGTATTATCTTCTTCGGTATTTTCATTGCTGTTCCCTCCGGCGTTATTAGACGGATTTACTACTTGTTGAGCATATGCCGCCCCGAGATTAAATACCAAGGCTCCCAAAAAACTCACTGCAACAAAAGATAGTACTTTTTTACTTATTATTATTTTCATTTTCTTTTTTTAATTTTTATTAAAATCTACCTATAAAAAATATTACCATTTTAAAAAAATATGTCAAAATTTCCTATTTCTGCTTTTTTAAAAATATTTTTCAAACTTCAAAATTATTTGATAATATTTTGATTTAATTTAAATTAATTTTTGTGCTTTTTCATTAAAAACAAACTCAAAAAAGGCAAAACCGTCCATATGAGTTTAGCGTTCTCTGAAATTAACATCTTCTTGGAAAATGGTGTAAAAAAATCTTGAAGCTCTTTAGCAGAAAACCAATCCAAAGACATACTGCTTATCATTCCAACCACCAGCAAAGACAAGAAAAGTGTCTGTGCCCAAACAATAATCTTCTTGCCTTTAATTGAAAAATTAAACATCTTTTTCAACCCGGTATAACAAAGCCAGATAAGAACCCCAAAGAAAACAGCTTTCAGGCCGCCCTCTCCTGGAATAAAATAAGCAAAAGAAAGAATCACATAAGCTACATATACAGATAAAATTAATGCTCCCAGGTTTTTCTTATTAATTACAACCAAAAGAGCCATACCCACCACCACAAAAACCAAAAAGAGCCAAGTATCCCCTGCATAAGCGCCCGGGACACCGATTTTTGTCAAAAAATCAATCATTTTATTTTTGTTAAATTTTTAAATAATGTGTTATTATAAGCATTCATCCAGACAATTTTAATAATATCATAAATTGCTTAAACACAAAAGCAAAACTGATTATGCAAAATTTTTTAAATCTATGGCAAAGCCTGCCTTTAAAAATAGACCCGGAAATAGCCGAAATCTGGATATTCTCCTTGCGCTGGTATTCTATCGGCTATTTACTCGGTTTTCTTACTGTTTTTTTATTAATTTATTATCGCCTCCGTCAAAAAGAGCTGCCCCGCTTTTCTCATTTTAAATTAACTCGGAACCAAGCAACAGACCAGCTTTTCAATCTTTTCATCGTATCCGCAATAGGAATTCTTGTGGGAGGCAGACTGGGCTATTTTTTAATTTATGACTGGCAAGGATTAATAAATAATCCCATCGAAATTTTTCTCCCCTTACAAAACGGCCAAATTCAGGGATATTTTGGAATGTCCTTCCACGGAGGAGCCATTGGGGCTTTATTGGGATCTTTCTTTTATTGTCAAATTAAAAAACTTAATTTTTGGAAATTGTCGGATTTTATTCTTCCCGCTATTCCTTTGGGATATTTCTGGGGCAGAATGGGAAATTTTTTCAATGGAGAGTTATTTGGGAAAACTACCGAAAAGCCTTGGGGGATGCATTTTAATTCAAGTGATGGTCCCCTGAGGCACCCCACCCAGCTTTACGAAGCTTTTTTCGAGGGTTTAGTTATATTTTTAATTCTCTGGCCACTGAGAAATAAACAATTTTTAAAAGGAAAATTTCTAGGTTTATTTCTAATTATTTATTCTTTCTTTAGGTTTTTTATAGAATTTTTAAGACAAACGCCGCCCGAGCAAATTGTCTTTCAATTTTTTACCACGGGTCAAATATTGAGCCTGGCGATACTTGCTTTCGGGCTTTATTTAATGTATAATAAAAAGCCTAATATTTAAGCTTCATTCTATAATTTTTAGCTAACTAGATCAATATGCTAATCCTTGCTTTAGAGACTTCCTGTGATGAAACTTCCGCAGCTGTTCTGGAATTTCAACCAATTTCTGATAAATTTCAACTTCTCTCCAACGTTGTTTCCTCTCAAGTAAAAATCCACTCGGCATGGGGAGGCGTAGTTCCCAATCTTGCCGCGCGAGAGCACCTCAAGAACATTCTTCCCATTATTGAAAAATCAACAGAGGAGGCAAAAACAAACCTGGAAAAAATTGATTTGTTTTGCATTACCCAAGGACCGGGACTTATTCCCGCATTACTAATCGGAACCAATGCAGCTAAAACTTTGAGCTATTATTACCAAAAACCCCTTTTGGGAATTCATCATATTGAAGGCCACATCTACGCTAATTTTCTCAAAAACAATAAAAACGGATCTTTAAATAGACACGCATTTCCTATTTTAAATCTGGTAGTTTCGGGCGGACACACTCAATTAATCTTAATGAAAAACCATCTGGACTACCAAATAATCGGCCAAACTCAAGATGATGCAGCAGGAGAAGCTTTTGATAAAGTAGCAAAAATCTTAAACTTAGGCTATCCCGGCGGACCCATTGTTTCAAAAAAAGCTGAGGAGGCTAAAAAAATAATTGCAAATAATAAAGAGTTCTCTCAATTGGAGTTTCCCCGCCCTATGATTAAATCCGGAAATTCTGATTTTTCTTTTTCGGGGCTTAAAACCGCTGTTTTATACTTTTTTAAAGAATTGGAAAACCAAAATCTTGATGAAGAGAAAATGGAAAATTGGAAAAAAGTGATTTGTAAAGCCTTTCAAGATGCGGTTATTGACGTTTTGGCCCAGAAGACGCTAAAAGAAGTTAAAAAAAGGAATCCAAAAACAGTGTTGCTCTCCGGCGGAGTGGCAGCTAATAAAGAACTCAGAAAGCAACTTGAGAAAGAAATAAAAAAGGAGCGCTCTGAAGTAAACTTCTCTTGCCCGGAATTGAATTTTTGCGGAGACAATGCCGCTATGATAGCCGTTGCCGGGTTGGCGAGATTTAAAAAATTATCCAAAGAGAAAAAACTGAATCAGCTAAAAACCAACTGGAGGGACCTGGAAGCCAACTCTAATCTGCAAATCAATTAATTTACTACCATGATTTCAAATTCCGACAAAAAGACCATTCAGTGCCTAGTTATCCTGGGACCAACCTCTTCCGGAAAATCCGAAACAGCTGTACGCGCAGCCCAAAAAAACAATGGAGAAATCATCTCGGCTGACTCTAGACAAATTTACAAGGACATGGACCTGGGAACCGGCAAAGTTGAAGGCAAATGGATAAAAACGCGCGATACAAAAATATTTATATACAAAAATATTCCCCATCACTTAATAGATTTTCAAGACCCCAAAAAAGACTATAACATCTCCCACTTCAAAAAGGACTGCGAAGAAAAAATTATTGAAATATATCAAAGAGGCAAACTTCCTATTATTTGCGGAGGAACAGGTTTTTGGATTTCCTCAGTGATTCATGGTATCTCTCTGCCCCAAGTCAAACCGGATCCGGATTTAAGAAAAATTCTTCAGGAAAAAAATAATCAAGAATTATTTCAAAAATTAGAAGAACTGGACCCAAGGAGGGCTGAAAAAATTGACCCGAGCAATAAAGCCAGACTTATAAGATCTATAGAAATTGCCCAAAAGATGGGCAAAGTTCCTCAATTAAAAACAAAATCTCAAACCAATGGCAACATCACAACCAGAGAAATTAAAGATTATGAAATTAACTTCTATCAATTTGCCCTGGATATACCCTTTGAAAAACTTGAAAAAAAGATAAAAGAACGAATAAATAAAAGATATAAGCAAGGGATGGTAAAGGAAGTCAAATATTTAAAAGAAGAACGCAGATTAAGTTTTGAGAAAATTCAATCTTTTGGATTAGCTTATTATTGGATGCCCCTTTTCTTGCAAGGAAAAATCACCGAGGAAGAAGTTTTGGAAAAAATTTATTTAGCTGAAAGACGGTATGCCAAAAAACAATTAACATGGCTTAAAAAAGAAAAAGGGATCAAGTGGATTGATAAAAATAAAGATCTTATTTCTTTAGACAATTCTATGGATAAGTAATATTGCCGGCTATTCTTATATACATCTTTTAATTCCAAATGACAAAATCCTAATGACAAATCAAGTTCAAAGACCAAATGATAAAATAATGAAAGAACCTGTTTTTTTGATTCATATAGCTATAGACTCCTTATTTACAATTGATTAAAAGAATCATTTGACATTTAGCCATTTAATCCTAGAATTCTATTATATTTACCTGCAATTTTCTCTGAAAGAGCCAAAGATCTTAATCTCTTGTTTTTTAAAAAAATTGCAGAAAAACAAAATATCCATAAAGCTTATTTTTATCCAAAAAAATCCAAAAAAACAATTTGACACAAATCAACAACCGTGATATGATTAATTATCAAATCAGATGTCGGACGATTAGAATTCAAACATTCCGACTTATTAAATTTGAGGATAATAATTTTAAATAACTCAAAGAAGCAGTACAACTGATTGAAATCAATAATCCGAATAACTCGGAAATAATTATTTAAGTTTATATAAATTTACTTTATATGCACTGAATTATCAGGATTTCAGCAAAGGATAAATAATTTAAATTCACAAATTTCCATTTATGAAAATAACAAGAAAAAATTTAGATAAATTGACTTGGGATGTCTTAAGCCAAGCAAGAGAAAGGGGGCAGAAGGTTTTCATTTTGAGATTTGGATTGAACGGAAAACAACCTTGGTCTTTAGCTAAAATCGGGAAATCAATGAATATAACCAGAGAACGAGTTAGACAAATAGAGTCGGAAAACTTTAATAAAATAAAAAAGTCTCAAAAAGGAGAAGACTTTGATAAATTTGAACAAAAAGCTCTGGCAATAATCCAAAAAAGGCAAGGTATCTGCGAAAAAATGCTATTAAAAACATCTTTAGTAGACAATCCCTCAGAAAAAGAAATTAATCAGTTAATATTCTTATTGAATTGTTCTAAAAAAATCAACTATAAAAAAGAAACCGTTCACTTACAAGGATATTGGACAATAAATAACGAAATTAATCCTCAAAAAATTTCCGCTTTCAGTGAATTATTAACTAAAATAATTAAAAAACAAAAAAAACCTTTGTTATTTAATGAGATAAAAAATATTATCCAAAAAGAGGAAATTGATTCTTTTTTCAAAAAGAATGGAATTCTAGAAACTTGCTTAATATTAAACAAAAACCTAAAAAGAAACATTTTGGGAGAATGGGGACTAAAAAGCTGGTCGACCGTTTCAGAAAGAGGAAATAAAGAAAAGGCTTATTTGGTTTTAAAAAAACAACAAAAAACTCTTTACTATAAAGATATAACTAATTATATAAACAACTACTGGTCCACCAAGCCAAATCCGGCAATACTTGATGAAGTCGCCTATCGCCAAACTTATGAAGAAAAAAACAGAAGGTCTCTTGCGCAAACTGTTCATAATGAACTCATTAAAGATGAAAGATTCGTACTAGTAGGCAGAGGTATCTATGGACTCAAAGAATGGGGGCTTAAAAAAGGAACTGTCAAAGAGCTGATCATAGAATTACTAAAGAATAAACAAGAGCCTCTCCATAGCAAAGAAATTATTGATTATGTGCTTCAAAATAGAAAAGTTAAGAGAATGACAGTATTGGTAAACCTTGCCGATAAAAATATCTTTGAAAAATTATCAAAAGGGCGTTATACTTTAAAGGCAGAAAATATAAAATAATTTTTAATATAAAAAATGCCTGCCGCTAAAAGAAATCCGGAAAAAGAATATAAGAACTTCATCCTCTTCTTGATTGGGTTGGGGGTTTTAGTATTTGCCGCTTCTTATTTTTTTGTTACCTCGGAAGAATCAGTTATTCTTGTTTACACTTGGAAAATTCTGGCCAACTTATGGTGGATAATTTTTCCTATACCTCTTTGGATGATTTTTCAAAAAGCTTGGTTTGAATACGGAGCCTTCTCTTTTGGCAGTAAGCAGGATTATGTTTTTCTTGAATTTATCCCTCCCATTGATGTAGAAAAAAGCCCCAAAATTGTAGAACAAATATTCACGGGAATTCACACTTGGAGCGCGCCTAACTTATTTGAAAAATACTGCGGGTGGAGGCCGTTACAGGATAAATTCAGTTTTGAAATTGCTTCCACTGGAGATGAGGCAGTTCACTTTTTCGTCCGTTGTCCAAAAGCGGCCAGAGATTTAGTAGAAGCTCAAATTTACGCCCAATATCCGGATGCTGAAATATTTGAAGTAGACGATTACACCAAGAATATCCCCAAAAATATCCCCAATAAAAACTGGGATGTTTGGGGAACTGTTTTGACCCTTTTGGATATGAAAAACCCCAAACCCATTAGAACTTACAAAAACTTTAAGGAGGACGTCACCGGTTATATGATAGATCCTTTAGGCTCGTTAGTAGAAGTTATGAATAAACTCTCCCCGCATGAGCAAATCTGGCTTCAAATCATTATCACTCCCGACAATGAACCCAATTGGAGACCTCCGTTTAAAGAGAAAATAGATGAATTTTGCGGTCTTAAAAAAGCCACCTCCCCGGGAGCAGGAACTGTACTTTTTACAACAATTTCGGATTTTTTTGCCAATATTTTCAGGGCCGCCGGCGGGAAAGAATTGCAGTACACGGAATTAAAAGAAGAGGAAAAAAAAGAATTTAATGTAAACCAATTAACTCCTGTTCAACAAAATGTAGTGGAAGAAATGGAGAGGAAACTATCCAAACCTGGATTTAAAACAACAGTCAGAATTGTATATGTTGGCAGGAGAGAATTCTTCAATAAGGCTAGAGGAGTAGCAGGAACTATGGGCGCAATCAAGCAATTCAACGATTCAAATCTAAATGCATTTTTGACTGATAATAGAACCAAAACTTTTGCCAATTACTATTTTGGAGAACCTAGGCTGAAATTTCGGCAAAGAAAAATTGTAAGCGATTTTAGAGGCAGGGACGGAGCCGGAATCAGTTACATTTTTATTCCGGAAGAACTTGCCAGCATGTACCACTTCCCGGATATGTCTGTTAAATCAAGTGCTATCCGAAGAGTGGAGGCTAAAAAGAGCGAAGCCCCGACTAATCTACCAATGTAAGAATAAAATCTTTTTTAAATTTAATATCTCTATACCCCTCAATCGATTCTCTCTATTTTTAATACAAGACGAATAAAACAAGTTAGCAATATGAACAAAGAAATAAACTTTTTCGCAAAAACCAATTTTCGCAACAAGGAAAGGGTTTTCGGTATAAAAACCGATGACAGGAGGCGCCACTCTTATGTAGTGGGTAAAACCGGAATGGGCAAAACCAACCTTATTCAAAATATGGCCATGCAAGATATTCGGGACGGGAAAGGCGTAGCAATTGTAGATCCACACGGAGAATTTGCAGAAGAGTGTTTAAAAGCGGTTCCGTCAAGCAGAATTAATGATGTCATATATTTCAATCCGGCTGATACGGACTTCCCTATAGCTATGAATGTAATGGAGAAAGTGGACTCGGAGTATAAACACCTAGTAGCTTCCGGGCTAGTAGGAGTTTTCAAAAAAATATGGGCTGATTCCTGGGGACCTAGATTGGAATATTTATTAAGAAACGCCATCCTAGCACTTCTTGAGTACCCCACTTCTACCCTACTGGGAGTTCCAAGGATTTTAATAGACAAGTCTTACCGAGAAAAAGTAGTAGAAAAAGTAACCGACCCGGTAGTAAAAGCTTTTTGGACCGAAGAATTTTCTAAATACAACAACAACTTCGCTACAGAAGCAATCGCCCCGATACAAAACAAGGTCGGCCAATTCTTGTCCAGCTCTCTGATTAGAAATATTGTAGGACAAACCAAATCAGCTTTTTCTATGAGAGAAGTTATGGATAATAAGAAGATCCTAATAATGAATCTCTCCAAAGGAAGAGTCGGAGAAGACAACAGCGCTCTTTTAGGAGCTATGATGATTACCAAGATTCAATTATCAGCCATGGCCAGAGTGGACATGCCTGAAAATAAAAGAGAGGACTTTTATATGTACGTGGACGAATTCCAAAACTTTGCCACAGAGTCTTTTGCTAATATTTTATCAGAGGCCAGAAAATACCGACTGAATTTAATTTTAGCTCATCAATATATTAGTCAACTTGATGAAAAAGTGCGAGATGCGGTTATGGGAAACGTTGGCACCATTATAACCTTCAGAGTAGGAGCCGCCGATGCTGAATTTTTGGAAAAAGAATTTGAGCCAGTCTTCTACGCCAACGATTTAGTAAATTTGGCAAAATACAATGTTTACTTAAAGTTAATGATAGACGGGGTTTCCACTCAACCATTTTCCGCAACCACATTACCTCCGGTTGAAATAGAGAGCACCTATGAAAATCTGGAAAAAATCGTTAAAGTATCCAGAGAAAGATACGCCTCTCCGCGAGCCGAAGTGGAAGAAAAAATCTCCAGATGGAGCGGTTTTTTGAAAAGCGAAGTTAAAAGCAAAGTTAAAGAGCTCGTAAAAGAAGAAAAAAACTTCCAAAAAACCGATACCCCAAAGCCAGTCGACAGCAACCAAGAGCAAAAAAAACAGGAAACGAGGAAAGAGTCTCCCTCCGAGAAAGACACCGAAAAACAAAAGAAGAACGAAAAAGAGGGAGCATTAGACGAAAAGGGTCGCGAACTACACAAAACAAACTGCTCCGCCTGTGGAACTGAAATTGAAGTTCCCTTCAAACCCGACGGCAGTAGACCGGTTTTCTGCAAAGAGTGTCTAAGGGAATATAGACGTCAGCAAAGTCAACTTCAAGAAGATTTAACAAAAAATAATACCCCCTCCGGAAAACAACCAACTAAGAAACAACCAAACAAATCCAATTTTTCCAAAAACAATGATTTGCAACCAAATTATTCAAAAAACAAAAATGATAACTCCTTAAAAGAACTGATCAACCAAGCAATGGAAGACAAAAAAGATAAGTAGGACCCCCTCTTGTCTAACTAACATTTCGATTGACCGTAGGGTATTTTAATGATATTATTTCAATCAGTTGTAATGGTTTACTTGAAGACTAGGAGAGAATTGGAAGATACTTTTAAAGAATCAAGGCAAGAAGAAGTCGGTTAGAACCGCCAAAAATTAAACCTGCCTAAAAAAGGAAAAAATCTCGCAAATTTCCAAGAAATATAACAATATTAGGTCGCGTGGCCGAGTGGCTTAGGCAAGGGTCTGCAAAACCCTGTACCCCGGTTCAATTCCGGGCGCGACCTCAGGTTTGTTGCTTAGTCTTCTAGTTATCTAGTTTGCTTGTAGTTTATATATTAACGGAAAAGCCAATTAATCAGATAACTGAATGACTAGATTGCCCGGGTGGTGGAATTGGTAGACACGAGGGACTTAAAATCCCTTGGGATTTATCCTGTGCGGGTTCAAATCCCGCCCCGGGCACCATTTTTCTCTAAAAAACAGTGATTCTAAATCACTGTTTTTTAGTTAGAAAAATGAGTGCCCTGCTGGAAAAATACCACTCCAGAAATAAAATCCCTAGAAAAAGATTATTGTTCAGAACTTGAGCAATACGCGGTTAGCGTATTGCCTCTGAATAATCTTGCATCTTGGATAGCGGGGCTCCACGTAAAATTCCTAGTACTCGACTATTACGTGGTAGTAGCGTGGTTTCATTGAAACTTTACGGGGCGCTTGCGAACAATTAACACAGTTAAAAAATTGACAATTAACCTCTTGAAAATTAACTAATTCAAAAAAATCAATATCCAAAAAGACTTTTTTAGGAAAATGAATTCACAAAAAAGAAAGCCCAAACATTTAATTCCTAATAACGACACCTAAGCGCCTGTCAATATCTTTTGGCAGGCCTTTTTTGTTGGACTTTGTGTTGAAGTGTATCTTCGACCCGGTCCAAGGATCCTAAAATCTCCTAAAAAAGCGCTAATATTTTAATTCCTTGGTTTAAAAACGAAAAAAAGCCCGCGGCCGCTGCCGAGGACTTTTTGGATTTTAGCAAATTATTTTTAAAACGAAATTGAATTCTAAGCCTTCCCGCCCTAGGCGATTGGAAATAACCTCCTTGATTTCTCTGGGAGGATGCTCCATGCCGTAAAGAATAAAAGCCTCCTCTTTTGAGGCGAGTCCCATTATTTTTGCAATGTCAGCCTTGGTTAGCTGATTTTCTAAAGTACTGGTTGGGTTTCTGTTGAAGATAATTTTTAAGCTTTTTTCAATTACATTAACAACGATAACCGGTTCTGATAGTCCTATATTTGTTTCAACTTCCATTGCAAAACCTCCAAATTCAGATTTAAAGCAAAGAACTTTGCCTGGACTCTTCTTTCTCTCGAGATGATTTGCCCTCCTCTTCTTCCTTGATAATTTTAACAACTTTGGTGATTTTGGCAAAATCTGTAAAGAGAGTGTCTTTTAAGCCTCCATTATACAATGCGGCAGCCGGATGATAGCAAGGGAAAAAAACTACTTTTCCAAAGGGTGGAAATTCTTTACGCAAGGCTCGACCGTGATGTTCTGTGATTCTGGCTTTTGGCAAAAACCTTTGCAAGCTATGCCGACCAAGTAAAACAATTAGTTTTGGCTGAATAATAGAAATTTGTTTTTCAAGCCAAGGCCAACAGGTATCAACTTCCTGTGGGAGAGGATCTCTATTCCCGGGCGGACGGCATTTTACAACATTGGCAATATAGACATCTTTTCTTTGAAGATTATTTTGAGCCAACATTTCATCCAAAAGCTTGCCGGCAGCTCCAACAAATGGCTCTCCTTGCAAGTCCTCATTTTTCCCCGGTCCTTCTCCAATGAACATAATTTCCGCCTTGGGATTTCCAGATCCGGGAACCACATTGGTCCTACCTTCTGAGAGCTGGCAGGCAACACAGGT
The DNA here is from genome assembly GCA_046497225.1 of Candidatus Moraniibacteriota bacterium. GTDB lineage: Bacteria > Patescibacteriota > Minisyncoccia > Moranbacterales > DUUL01 > JAXHLG01. Next base: position 27,505 of record JAWOGA010000050.1, read on the forward strand.
TTTGATTTGTTTTTCCAATTCTGCAAAACTTTTCATTGTAATTACTAAAACTTATACTTGCTTCCTCGTTCTTCTGAAACTTTATTAAATTTTTCTTTAATTAAATCCGACATAGAATATCCTAGTCTCGTACAAAGCAAGTCGGCATAAATTACCACATCAGCCACTTCTTCAGCAATATCTTTTTTGTCAATACTTTCTCCCCGTCTCAACTTCTTTATTTTATTGCAAGCCTCTCCGCATTCGCCGGCCATAGCGTTGCCCCAATCCGAATAAGACCAGTCTTCCAGCTTGTGAAAAACCTCATCGCACCGCTTTTTGTTTAATTCGGAAAATTTTTCAAAATCAAACATAAAAAATGCTTTAATTATAGCTATCTTTTTTTGGTTACTGTTACCTTATTTTAATATTTTTCTTTTCTTTCGGAATTAAAATCACAAAACACAAATTACAAATCCCAAACAATAAACAAATTCAAAAGCACAACACGCAAACATTTAAACTTGTGTTAAAATTTTGATTTGCTTGTTCATTATGGATTAGAATTTGTAGATTATTTATCTAAAAAATTTCCAGTTCTTTTTAAATCTTCAATTATCTTATCATGCTTGGTTTCCAGATACAAATTGGCTTCCAGTTGTTGAGCTTTTTGCGCTACTGCTTTCATTCCATTTTTCCCTATTTTACCTTCTCCTATGTGTTCATGGCGATCAATGTGAGAGTTAAAATCAGCCTTGGAGTCATTAAAGTGAATGCACTTCAAATTTGCCAATCCAATTTGATCATCTATTTTTTGAAAAGTTTCTTCTACATCATTCGGGGTTCTCAAGTCGCAACCGGCGGAAAAAGCATGGCAAGTATCAAAACAAAAACCCAATTGAACACTGTTATCCAAGGCTTTCTTAAAAAAGAAATTAAAATCTTCCAAATTATCTCCGACTATGTTTCCGCTTCCGGCGGCAATTTCCAAAACAAGCAAAGCTTTGCCTTGATAATCTTGATGAATTGCGGTTAAACCTTCCAAAATTTTTTCTTGAATTTGTTTTTGATATTTATTTTTGTCTAAATCTCTGGAACTGCCCAAATGCGTAATCACATATGGACATTTAATTTGATTAGCAACTTCCAATTCTTCTCTTAAAACACGAATAGAATTATTAAAAATTTTCTGATCTGCGCTAGCTAAATTAACATAATAAGGAGTATGGATAATGTAATCTCTTCCAACATTAAAACCATATTTTTTACACTCTTGAAAAAATTTTTCTTTGTCAACTTCCTTTCTCTTCCCACCTCTTGGGGATCTGGTAAAAATTTGAAAGCATTCGCAATCGATTTCCGCAGCGTTTTTAGGAGATTTTTCCACTCCTCCGGCAATGGAAACATGAGCTCCGACTTTGATCATAGCTTTATTTTAGCTTTTAGCTGATTAGCTTATCAACTTTATAGTAAAAATAATAGATTTTAGTTTATGAATAGATAGTCTGAAAGACGCTCGCCACGTGGCTTGCTGCTCTCCTCCACGGAAAACTACCGTTTTCCGACCCTTTCCCGGTTCGAATTAACTTGATTTATTATAATGTGCGGAGGCGGAGGGAATCTCACCCATCTTGAGAACCCACGGTTCTCAACGCTCACCGCTATCGCGTTTCGCTGCTCTCCTCCACGGAAAACTACCGTTTTCCGACCCTTTCCCGGTTCGAATTAACTTGATTTATTATAATGTGCGGAGGCGGAGGGATTCGAACCCCCGGTTGCCGATAAGACAACAACGGTTTTCAAGACCGCCGCTTTCGACCACTCAGCCACGCCTCCGTTATTTTAGCTTTTTAAGTTGCCAATTAGCTACTTGCAATTAAATTAATTATTTTGATACTTAACAAAACCAATAATGGAGTAACAACTTGGAAACTTTTATAAACCCTCCCATTCATCATCAATCTTTCTGATTGAAAATCCTCCAATAGGAAAACCTGTTTCATCATAAATAGCTTTATAAACAACAGGGTACATGATTTTTCCTTTGGGGTTCTGGCCTTCTCTGGTGTACTCCAGTTCTATTTTTTCTTCTCCCGTTTCCAGCTCAACTCTGAAAAGAAGTAATCCTTTTTCATCTTCTTTTTTTCAATTTCATTAAATTCCGCTCCTCCCAAAAGCTTTTCAAAAACTGTCTTCACCTCCTCTAAATTTGGTGCTTCTCTCTTTTTTTCAAAATTTGGCATGAATTTTTCACTCATATTTTTTTAATAAAATATTAGAATTAAAGGTAGAAAAAACAAATTCGTCCTGCACCCTCCTAGCTCCATATGCATTCCACGCACGCAGAACAAACCCGTAGAGTTGTTTACAATAAAAACTACCGATTTCCACCTGTACGGCTTTGACGAAACCCTTTCATAGTTCGAATCTCAAAAAGTTGGACATTCAGGAATACTTCTTGTGTAATAAGATGAAAGTACCATGCGGTGAGGGAGGGATTCGCCCGCTATTCAGCGGGCGCCCGGCGTATGCCGGGCAAAACCCTCGTTAACTGCGGTGAGGGAGGGATTCGAACCCTCGGTAGCTATAAACTACACACGCTTTCCAAGCGTGCGCCTTCGACCACTCGGCCACCTCACCAAATTCAATTTTGAATTTAAAATTTTGAATTTTGAATGACTATAGAAACTAATAGACCGGGCCAGAGGCCCGCTCCAGCGAAAACCTATCAATTAGCACAGAATCGATTCTAATAAAATATATCCAACCTACAGCCCGCGAAGACGGGCGAAATTGCAAATTGCAAATTACGAAATCACTCAATTCCCCAAATTAAACTTCCTTTTCTTTTAACGCTCTTATCATCAGACTTCAATTTTAAATGAACATCTTCTTGTCTCAAGCAAGCAAGCTTCTTGGCATCTTTTAGATTATCAACTTTAATAATCCTACTCTTCTTCTTTTCTTCTTCTTTCCGCAACTGGAAAATCATTTTAGCAAACTTTCCCACCTTTTTCAATGGCTTATCGTTATAAGGAGATTTTTCGGTATTTTCTATCACGCGAACTGCTGTTTCAACGGCTTTAAGTGGGTATTTTCCAGCAGCTGTTTCATTGCTAAACATTATAGAATCAGCACAATCTACAACTGCGTTGGTGACATCTGAAATTTCCGCCCTGGTTGGACGAGGATTCTCCACCATAGAAGCAAACATTTGGGTGGCCACGATGACCGGTTTTTCTTTCTTGAGACATTTGTTGATTATTCTCTTCTGCAAAACTACTACTTCTTCTTGAGGCATTTCTATAGCTAAATCTCCCCTGGCTATCATTATAGCATCTGATTCTTCAATAATTTCGTCAATATTCTTAATAGCCTCTTTTGTTTCAACTTTAGAAATTATCCAAGGATAAGCCAATCCGCTATTTTTTGCTTTCACTGATCCTTTCCTGGACCGTTGTAGATTTTTTTCTTTTTGAAGAGTTTTTCTAATTATGTGCCTTAAATTCTTTAATTGTTTAGCATTAGAAACAAAAGAAGCCGCCAAGAAATCCACTCCCAAAGGAAGAATAAATTCTATATCTTTTATATCTTTATCCGTTAAAAACCCCATATGGCTTGAAGCTTTGGGAATATTAACTCCCTTATGAGATTTAACAACTCCTCCTGTGATTACCTCTGCTACACATCCATCTTTTTTCTTGTCTATCACCTCTAATTCTTTCAGCCCATCTTCAATATAGATGCGCTCCCCTAAGTCCACAAAATTGTAAAAATTATCCCAATCAAGTTGGAGTTCCTTTTTAAAACCATAGGTATGAACACATTTCTCATCCGTTACAAAAACATTCTCTCCTTTCTCCAATTTCAAAGAACTTTTATTAGCAACTCTAATTCTAGGTCCTTGGATATCAGCTATTATCCCAACATTCTTTTTCACTTCCTTGGAAGCTTTTCTGATATTCTTGATTGCCTTTTTATGCCACTCATGTTCTCCATGAGAAAAATTAAGCCGACAGACATCCACTCCCGCCTCTATGATTTTTCTTAAGTTCTTAATACTTTCCGTTGCCGGGCCGATGGTGGCCGTGATTTTTGTTTTTCTCATGGTTAATAATTGTTATTCTTTAAAAAATAGATGATAAATCCAAAAACAACACTTATACTCAAAATAAGTACTTAAACACCTTTTCCTCCTCCATTCAAATGAAGATTGTTATTTTATAATTTCAATTTTTCCAATCAGGGGCAGAGGCTTGGTTTTTTCTTTTACTCCATTGATAATTCCCATGATAGCAAATATTATTACAGCCAAACCACCGAACGGTAAAATAATAAACCAACCCAGAATAGGTATTATTCCACCAACAATGTTAACTGCAATTGCAGTAAGCAATAACACTAATTGCTGATTAGCATGATATTTGGAGTAATGATTTTGCTTCAACTCCTCCATAACCAGAGGAACAAAAAATAAAATAGGAAAAATATAGCCCACAATACTCCAGAGTTTGGCATCGCCGGAAACATTTCCTTCTTTGCTTTTTTCTCCGGAGGATTGTTGAGATTTTTCGGGCTGAGCGGAGCTCTTCTCTGAATCTTCTCTTTGTTTTGAATTTTGGTTTTTATCAGTCATTTTTTTCACCTTCCTTTCTAGGTTTATGTTATTAAATTAAACCTCGCCTTATTTTATAATTTCAATTTTTCCAATCAGGGGCAGAGGCTTGGTTTTTTCTTTTACTCCATTGATAATTCCCATAATGGCAAAAACAAAAATTGCCAGATTTCCAAAGGGAATAATAATAAACCAACCCAGAATAGGTATTATTCCACCAACAAAATTAACAGCCAAGGAAGCAATCAACAAAACTAACTGTTGATTAGCATGAAATTTGGAATAGCTGTTATTTTTCAAATCTTCTATAACCAGAGGAATAAAAAATAAAATAGGAAAAATGTAACCTACAATGCTCCAGAGTTTGGCATTACTTGTTGCATTGATTTGGGAATTTTGCTGTCCTTGCGCTTGATCTCCCTTCTCCTCAGAGCCAACCCCTGGTTGCTGCTCTTGATCCTGGTCTTCTTTTTCGGATTCTTGAGTATTTTGATCTTTTTCGTTCATATTTCCACCTGCCTTTCTAGTTTTATATTGTTAGCTATTTGTAATTGGTAATTTGTAAATTGTCTTATTTTTATTTAAACATATAAATTTAAAATTGAAAATAGTGATGATTTTATTGTTCTATTTTTTAACAAATAAGAGGTTGAATATTCTCACCAAATCCAAACTCTGCTTAATTAAACATAGCCTTGGTAAAAATTTAGCAACTGGCCAGTAAAGCAATATTTTACCGGAAATATCCTTCAAAGTTCTATTTACAAATTACCGGCTGAAGACGCCATTCCTCTTAACTTTTTAATACGTTCTTCAACAGGCGGATGAGTCATAAATAGTTTAGCCGTAAAGCCTTTAGCCCTTTTTCCCTTGAGAGGATTGGCAATGTACATATGAGCGGTAGCTTTATTAGCCTTCCGAAGCCCGACATTGTCTTGAGAAATTTTTTCCAAAGCATTAGCAAGTCCGTCTGGGTAGCGAGTCAAAAGCGCTCCATCCGCATCCGCTAAATACTCTCTTTTTCTGGAAATAGCCAACTGCATTATAATCGCCGCAATAGGAGCCAAAATAGCTAAAGCCAAAGCAACAATGGTTATTGCCAACTGCACCCTCCCATCTCTGTTATCGCTATTTCCTCCGGATAATCCTCCAAATATGCTCCATCTTAAAAAAAAGTCTGAAAGTAGAGCTACAAAACCCACCAAAACAGTTACCACAGTTCCAAGTAAAATATCTCTGTTGCCGATATGTGACAATTCATGCGCTATTACCCCCTCCAGTTCAGTTTTTTCCAGTTTGTCCATCAAACCGGTAGTCAAAGCGACTACGGCATGATCAGGATTCCTTCCGGTAGCAAAAGCGTTGGGGGAAGAATCTTCTATGATATAAATCTTGGGAATTGGCAACCCGGCTGTAATGCAAAGATTTTCCACTAAATTATAAATTTCGCGAGCATTTTCCCTCTTCACCTCTTTAGCCCCGTTCATAGCCAACACGATCTTATCACTCCACCAGTAACTGGCAAAATTCATTAAAACCGCAAAGATTACCGCTCCATAAAGAATATAAGAATTCCCCATGGCTTGAGAGAAAATCCAGCCCACGCCAATTATAAAAACCAAAAAACCAACCAGGTAAGCCCAGGTTAAACGAACATTTCTATCTTTTTCGTTGTATAAAGTTGGCATGGGTTTGAAATAATCAAAACTAAATCAATTAAAATTGATTCAAAATTTAAAATTTGTAATTTAAAATTCGAGCTCGCGATTAGAATTTCACCTCCACATTTTCCTTTTCTTCACCTTCTGCTTCAAAGAATTCTCTTTCTTTAAATCCCAAAATTCCGGAAACTATATTGTTGGGGAAGGTTTGGATTTTGGTATTAAAATCGCGAACATTGCCGTTATAAAACCTTCTGGAAGCCTGGATTTTGTTCTCCGTATCAGAGAGCTCTCTTTGAAGCTCCAAAAAATTCTGATTGGCTTTCAAGTCCGGGTAATTCTCAGAAACAGCAAACAAGGATTTAAGCGTTTCAGATAAAGCATTCTCCGCCTCAGCTTGCTCTTTAGTGTCTTTAGCGCTCATCGCTTTGGCTCTCATTTCGGTAACTTTTTCCAAAGTTTCTCTTTCATGTTTAGCGTAACCCTTAACAGTGTTGATTAAATTAGGAATTAAATCATACCGTCTTTTTAATTGGACATCAATGTCCGACCAGGCCTCTTCAACTCTGTTTTTGAGCCTAACTAGGCCATTGTAGATAAAAATCAACCACACCAAAAACAAACCCAGAACCGCACCTAAAATTACTAACACAACATTCATAAATTTTTATTAATATTTAACCTAAATTTATTATGAATTAAATTTTTTTATTTATCTAATAAACTCTCCCAACGTAATTGATTATTTCAAGATCAATACTAATAAAATAATACCTCATAAACAGTAATTTGCCAATAGGCTGAAATAATTATTCACTTTTTGAAAAATAAACAATTGTAGAAATATCCTTATTGACGAAAAAATGAACATTCTCAATTAAATATCCAATCTTTTTTCCGGTATCTGCTCCAGTGTTGATTTCACAACTTTTTCAACTTTTTTAATTGAACCAAAAGGCATTGAAACTTTCACTACTTTTTCCTGGGAACTAGCCAAAAAAAGCCTCAATATTTTTAACGAATTTTTATCTATTTTTATTTCCTGAAAAAAATCCTTTTTTTCTATATTTAAACAAGCCCCACAAGAAACTCCATAAGGCACAAAGAAAGAATAGAAATTTAGTTCTTCTATTTTTTTGCCACAGTTAAAGCATTTAAAAATCCCGGGCTGATACCCAAGCCAATTAATTATTTTCCAATATACAGATAGCTTAATCTTTAGATTGTCTAACTCGACAAAACTTCTTTTTTCTAAAAATTGTAAATAGAAATAAATTAGATCATATGCTTTCTCATTAACCTCACTCTCCAAAGATTTATCTGCAAAAATTTTTTTAATATTGTTAAAAAATTTCTTGGCTTCATTAATTTTAGTGAAATCATTTTTTATCCCGGGAAACTGATCTTTTATTATGACCCCCGTTACTTTATCAAAACCTCTTCCATGAGCCAAAAAAATTTCCGAGGCGGTAATCGGCTCCAACCCTCCTGCCAATTTAGCCTTGGGTTTCCTGACGCCTTTGGCTACAACAACTTTTTTGCCAAAATTATTAGAGAAAACTTCATAAAGTCTATCGTACTCCTTGCAATCATAAGATCTCAACACAATTGATTCATCCTTATAAGTCATTTTATTTAAAAAATTAAACATAACAAAAAATCCTATCGTGATAGGATTTTAGCATACTTCTTCCTTTTTATTAATTTATGTTCATTGTTCCCGGCGCCGTCCTACTCTAATCCCGAGAACTCGGGACTACCATCGGCGCAAACGAGCTTAACTTCTGAGTTCGAGATGGAGTCAGGTGTTTCCTCATTGCTATAGGCACCGGAAACAATAAACACAAATTCAAAAAGCTTGAATAACCGGAGAAGAAAAAACAAAAGCTAATGTACAAAATGCCAAAATGCCAAAAATCATTAAGACCAATTCTAAAGTATTATTCTTAATCATGCCTATTTCTTCTTAATTTAAATAAAAATATTTCAGGTTATTGAATGTTTAAATTTTACCAAAGAATAACAAAATATAAAAGTAAGTATAATCTAATCTTTATAAAATATCAAGTCCAAATATTTTCAATCCCTGATATTTGCCAGTCTAAGTTCTCAAAGACTGCTACAATAATGCAGTAATCTTAGAGAACAAAAGCAAGAATACTCCATAGTTTATTAGTACTTCTCGGCTAAATACGTTGCCGTACTTATACCTGAAGCCTATCAACCCGGTCTTCTTCCGGGAAACTATCCGTTGCACAGCAACGGAATTTCGAATTTTAAATTTTGAATTTCGAGTAAATAAATAATTTTTGAATTTTAAATGATTAAAGCATTTAATTATTCAAAATTGATTCAAAATTCGAAATTCTATCTTCAAAATTCCGATGCTGTGCATCGGGGTTGCTTTATCTTGAGGTAGGCTTCCCGCTTAGATGCTTTCAGCGGTTATCCCGAATGAACATAGCTACCCAGCTGTGCCCTTGGCAGGAACAACTGGTACACCAGAGGTTGCACTCTTTCCGGTCCTCTCGTACTAGGAAAGAATCCTCTCAAGCAACAACGCCTACGGCAGATAGAGACCGACCTGTCTTACGACGGTCTGAACCCAGCTCGCGTACCTCTTTAATTGGCGAACAGCCAAACCCTTGGGACCTGCTACAGCCCCAGGATGAGATGAGCCGACATCGAGGTGCCAAACACCGCCGTCTATATGAACTATTGGGCGCTATTAGCCTGTTATCCCCGGGGTAACTTTTGTCTGCTGATCTTCTGCGCTACTATAAGCGACAGTCGGTTCACTAAATCCTGCTTTCGCAACTGATCGACTGATGAGTCTTTCAGTAAAGCCGGCTTATGGTTTTGTCCTATCGATCCGATTTCCATCCGGATCTAGCCGACCTTTGTGAGCACCTCCGTTACATTTTAGGAGGTATCCGCCCCAGATAAACTACCCACCAGGCACTGTCCCCGGACTGGTAACAAATTTCGAATTTCTAATTCTGAATTTTAAATCAATTTTAAAAAAATAAATTCAAATTTTCAAAATTCAGTCATTTGAACTTCAATCAAAATTCAAAATTTAGAATTCAAAATTTATTAACAGCCCAGGGTTAGCATTCAAAATTATGCAGGGTGGTATTCCACTGATGACTCCATCCCGACCGGAATCGGGACTTCAAAGTCTCCCACCTATGCTCGGCAGCATAATCTCGAACGCAATGCCAAGTTGTAGTAAAGCTCCACGGGGTCTTTTCGTCTTGCCGTAGGTAGAGGGCATCTTTACCCCCATTGCAATTTCACCGGGTCCTTCGTTGAGACAGTTGCCTAGTCGTTACGCCTTTCATGCGGGTCAGTAATTAGCTGACAAGGAATTTCGCTACCTTAGAACGATTATAGTTATCGCTGACGTTCACCGGCGCTTCGGGGATTGGCTTGCACCGCTCCCGTTAACGTTCCGGCACTGGTCAGGCGTCAGCCCCTATACATCCCCTTGCGGGTTTGCAGAGACCTGTGTTTTTGGTAAACAGTCGCCAGGCATCTTTAGCTGCGGCCGATCGCTTCGCATCGCGCTCCGCGCGATGACTCGCTCAAATTCAAAAATTAAAGTTCAAATGTCAAAATTTTGGTGTCCTGAATGTTCGGGATGGATTTAAAATAATCATCCCGAAGGGATACCTTCATTTTGATTTTTGACTTTTACATTTTGAGTTTAGTGAGTATCACACGTAGTGTGATGCGAACGAACGGCGGTCCTTATCCCGAAGTTACGGACGCTGTTTTGCCGAGTTCCTTAACGAAGGTTCTCCCGTTCACCTTGGGCTACTCGCCCTGTCTACCTGTGTCGGTTTGCGGTACGGTTGCTATGCTATTAACTTTAGAAGTTTTTCCTGGCACCCTGCTCACTTTTGTTCTCCCGAGTAAACTCGGTTTTCCAGACATTTCTTGGTGTATTGCCGGACGGATTTACCTATCCGACCACCTCAAAATGCCTACCGGAATCCAATAACCGGCAAAAGCTACTAGGATGCGTCACTCCATCAGATAACATAGCAGTACAGGAATATTAACCTGTTGTCCATCGACTACCCCCCAGCGTTCGCTTCGCGAACTTTAATTTCGAATTTTTAATTTAAAATTTCGAATGAAATCCTAATGTCTTAATGATTAAATAATTAAAAATTAAAACATTTAAAATTGATT
>JAWOGA010000071.1:0-11720 GCA_046497225.1 Candidatus Moraniibacteriota bacterium
ATTTTGGGTTGACGGAGGACCTGGATTTAATTATGATACCTACATTTTAACCTTTCCTCCAAGTGAAATTGCTTACAATTTTTCTGTCGCGCCTCCAAGTAATCCGCCGCATAATCCTATTATTCAGGGTCCGGATAAAGGCAATACGGAAGAGATAGTTGAATTTCAGGTGAGCGCAAGCGATCCCGACAATGACAATATCCGTTATGGCGTGGATTGGAACAATGATGGTAGTATAGATCAATGGTATCCTTCTTCAGGGGCAGTAGAATCGGGAACGGAAAAGACTATTAATTATCAATGGATAACCTCCGGTCATAAAACTTTTCAAGTTGTTGCAGAAGATGTTCACGGAGCCAGATCGCCTTGGGCTTCTCATGAAATTGAAATTATTGAATGCGCTTCTTGCGCTTATAAGCAGTGTTATGGGGGAAAAGTTTATTGTTATGATTCTTGTTGGAACAGAGAGGGTGCTTTTGATGATTGTATAAAAGATGGAGTTAAAGGAATTTGTTCTTGCGTTAATAGTAATACAGAAGGAAAGTGTATTGATGCTCAGTGTGTTTATGATGGAGTATGCGGGTCGGCCGATAGCGAGGGACAGAGTTTTTGTGATAAACCTCCAAGAGAAAATCTTTGCGAAGTTACCTTTCAAGACACCGTGGTTATTTATGAAGATGCCGGCGGAGATAAGTCAAATGACATGTTTAAGTGGAAGTGTTTTGGAGATGAAGGTTTTAGCGATGCGGATTGTAGCGCGGAAAGGGATTGTAGAATACACATACAAAGACAACAAGAAACATCTCCTTAGAATTATGATGTTCTGATTCTTGCGGAAGTTTAAAGAATGTTTATAAAGAAACTTTTTTCAGTATATTGATTTTAGTACGTACTTGAGTACATACTATAGTACATACTTTTAATTTATGGCTGATATTTTAGATAAAAATTTCTACAATCGCTATACGCCTGAAGTGACTAAGGATTTGTTGGGCTGCCGGCTGGCGCGGGAAGTTGATGGTGAAATCTATAAGGGAATGATTACTGAAGCGGAGTGTTATCGCGGGTTTCATGATTTGGCTAGTCATGCTTCGCGTGCAAAAACGAAAAGAAACAAGGTTATGTTTGGAGAACCCGGGAGGGTGTATGTTTATTTGATTTATGGGATGTATTGGATGCTGAATGTGGTTACCGAGAAAGAGGGCTATCCGGCGGCGGTGTTAATAAGAGGCGTTGAGATGGTGGATAAGAGCGGTAACAAAACCAAAAAACTTGACGGGCCGGGGAAGCTGACAAGGGATTTTGGGATAGCCAAAGATTTGAACGAATGGGATTTAACGCTTGGGGAGAAGTTGTGGATAGAGGAAAATAAGAGTTTGCGCAAGAAGAAAATTATCAAGAAACCGAGAGTCGGGGTGGATTACGCCGGGCGTTGCCGGAAGTGGAAATGGAATTTTAGTTTGAAATTTTAGAATCAGAGGATGATCTCACTTTTTAAGGAAAAATAATATATTACAATCTAAAACAACTATAAAAAATGAAAATAAAAAAATGAGAAGAATTGGGAAAATAATTTTACCCTTTTGTTTTTTAATTAGTTTGATTTAAAATTTGGAAAATGCTAAAATTGTAGTAAGCTAAACAGCATTTGATTATTAAAAATAAAGTAAAGTTATGTTAGACAAAAAGATGCAAGAAGAGTTTAAAGAGAGGCTCTTGGAGGAAAAAAAGAAGCTGGAAAAAGAGTTGGGCAGAATTGCCTACAAGGAAGAAGACGGGGACTATGAAGCAAAATATGAAGACTATGGAAGAGAGAGGGAGGATAATGCGGAAGAAGTTGAAGATTACACCAACAGAATCGGGATAACCGAGTCATTGGAAAAAGACTTGGAAAATGTGGAAAACGCTTTGCAAAAAATAAAAGAGGGGACTTATGGAATTTGTGAAAATTGCAATGAAGAGGTCCCCATAGAAAGATTGAAAGTGTATCCGGCTGCCAGGAATTGCATAACTTGCAAGGAAGGAAATGAGAAATAAAATTATCTTAGCTCTTTTAGTTGTTTTTTCCGACCAATCCTTAAAATACTTGGCTCGACAGGAGATTGTACCTCAAACAAAGGGTTTCTTTGATTTTATCTCTATTTGTAATCCTTTTTTATCCTGGGGTATTCCCTTAGAGGGGTTGTTATTTTGGTTGGGGTGGATTTTAGCTTTTCTTGGTTTGGTTTTCTTGATTTTAAATTTTAGTTACAATTGGTCTTTATTTTTAGTATTGGCCGGAGCTGTTTCCAATTTTATAGATAGAATTTTTTTAGGTTGCGTGGTGGATTATTTAAAAGTTGGAGCATTTCCTATTTTTAATCTGGCAGATGTTTTTATCGTTGGCGGAGTTTTGTTTTTTGTTTTTAAGTTGATTAAAAAATAATTTGGAGGTTGATACCACGCTTGATTAAGCTGTAAAAAATAGTATGGAAAACCAAGAAGAAAGAAATCTGAGAAATATGAGCCGTGAATTGCAGGGCAAAAAAAGTGTGCTAAATGCCGAAATACGCAAAACAGAAAATAGAAAGCAAGATATAGAAATTGAAAAACGCCGCCTTAATAAACAAAAGGAAAGATTGGAATTAGAATTAGAAAAATTAGATAAAGAGCAGGAAAAAATAGACAAAAAACAGTTCCAAAGTGAACAAGAATTGAAAACTTTAGAAAAAAGAATTAAAGAAAATAAAACTGAATTGAATAGACTTAAATAAACCCGAGTTTATTTTTTGAAAAAAAGGAATTTGAATGGGAATATACTAATAGAATTAAGAGTCAAGAATCAAGAAGCAAAAAAGAGGGGGGTAAAATTCAAAAGTCAAATCTCAAGAAGCAAAATGACAAAGTAAAATGTAAAATTGTTTTAAAGAAACAAGATGCAAACAAATTACAAATTCAAAATTTAACGATGGCTCATTTGCTGGTAGCTAGTGACCAGTTTCCAGTGACCAAATTTGATGACTGATGACTAAATTACTTTCTTCACCTTCCCCACCTGCCTTCACTTTCAAAACCTTCACACTTTATGAACTTTCCAACTACTCCACTATGTTACAGGCAGTTACTGCTTATTTTGATTTTTTGTTAACAATTTTTAATATCCCCGCAAAAATAACCCCTCCCGCTAGAGCGGTCGCAAGCTGGGGCCAGCTGAACATAAATACCAGCTTACTGTTTAAGGCATTTGCTAAAAACAAAGTAGAAGCGTATAAAATAAAAAACTTTACTAAACTGGCGCCTATTATCCCTCCCAAGGGATTTTTTTTAGTAAAATAAAAGGTTGTAATCAAGGTGATATTTGAGAAAATTATATAAGGAATCATCATGGCCATAGGCGCCGGTAATAATCCTCTTAACAAAGCTACCGAGGAGGGGAAAATAGCTACCATAAAAGCGTTGGCAAGAGGAAGTCGATAGGCAGCCGAAAATAAAATCAGGTTAACTATTGTTCCCGTGATCCATTGATTGGCGGGAGTATGGGCTAACATGGCCGGAGCGATAATGGAAGCAGTAATTAAACTAATGGTCCAAATTAGTTCCCGGGTTTGCCACCCTATAAAAGAGGTAGATTTTATTTGAGCAATAACTTTATTTTTCATATTTTTTAGTTAATTTTAATTTCTATATTTTGTAATTATCAGTTGGTGACGATAGAGTGTTTAGCTACTATTCCATATAGGGAATCTATTTTTTCCGTAAGGTTTTTGATTTCTTTAATAGATGCTTCTATGGTGACCACAATTAAAGCGGAGCAATGTTCAATACATCTTTTTTCCAAGTTGGTTCCCAGGCGAGAGAGGATTAGATGACCGTGATCAGTTAATAACCGATTGACTTCTACCGAGTTATTTTGACGATCTTTGACCAGGATGGTTATGGTGGCTAAGTGTTGTTTTTCCATTTCTATTTTTATAAATATTACACACTAGCAAAATAGCATAAATTTTGGATTTTGAAAAATTGAAAAATTTGTTATAATAAAAAATGCGCAAACGCCTGAAAATTTTAAGTGTAAAATTTTTATCATAATACGGGGGAGCATAAAAAAACTTTTTTATGTAAAAACACCTTGTTTAACTTGATTTTTAGGATTTCAGCTGAGATTAAATCAAATCAAAATAAAAATATGACAATTCAAAAAATACTTCTTAAACATGAACCGAAAAAAGAAAATCTCTTGAGGGCTATAAAAGAAATCAACAAAAACTTTACCTGGGTTTCTCCGGAGGCAATTGAGAAGATAGCCAAGCATTTTTCTATGCCTAAATCAGCTGTTTACAGCAAGGCGAGTTTTTATGACGAAATAAATGTCCAAGAACCTCCTTTTGTTTTGGTTCAGGTGTGCAGTAGCGCTAATTGTCAAACCAAGAACGCAGATAAAATAATTAAAGAACTGGAAAACTTTTTTGGAAATAAATTTGGAGACTCTTTTAATAAAAAAATTAAATTTGAAAAAATAAGTTGTATGGCAAGGTGCTTGAATGGCCCGGTTATGAAGATTAATGAAACTGTCTATACACAAATGGATCCTCCTAAGGCTATTCAGATAATTAGTGAATATCTAGGGGCGGAGAATTGATATTTGTGTAATTTGATTTGCGGTTCAGCGGACCCGTAATTTTGCCGGAAGTTTAAAATGAGAATACAAAAAATGAAAAAAATAATTACGCAAAATTGGGATAAACTTAATCCTCTTCAAATAGAGAGTTATTTTAAGTTTGCAGGATATGAAACTTTAAAAGAAGTTTTTGAAGGGAAAAACCCGGGAAAGATTATTGAAGAAGTTGAAAAATCCGGTCTTCAGGGCAGGGGTGGAGCCGGCTTTCCGGCTGGAGACAAGTGGAGGGTTGTAGCTGGTTATGAATCCAAGCAAAAGTATTTCATCTGCAACTTAGATGAATCTGAACCGGGGAATTTCAAGGATAAAACTTTGGCGGAAAAAGATCCGCATAAAATAATAGAAGGCTCTATTTTAAGCGCTTATGCTGTCGGAGCTAGCAAGGGTTATATTTATTTAAACGGCAATTTCTACCAAGCTGGAAAAAACCTAGAGAGAGCTCTTGAACAAGCTTATAAAAACGGTTTTTTGGGTAAAAATGTTTTAAATTCGGGTTTTGATTTTGATTTGGAATTATTTTATGGCGCCGGAGCTTATATTTGCGGTGAAGAATCGGCTTTAATTAACTCCTTGGAAGGAAAAAGAGGAGAGCCTCGAGTGAAGCCTCCTTATCCATGCGAAGCCGGTCTTTACGGTAAGCCGACTTTGGTAAGTAATGCCGAGACTTTGGTTAATATTCCTTGGATTATCAAAAATGGCGCTGAAGAATTCAGAAAAATAGGAACAAGCATATCTCCCGGCACTAAGCTTTTTTCTATAGACGGGGCTGTAAAATATCCGGGTCTATATGAAATTGAAATGGGGAGAAGTATTCAAGAATTGATTAAAATTGCCGGAGGCGCAAGATCTGGCTGCAAAATAAGCCTTGCCCAAATTGGCGGAAGCTCCGGAAATATTATTCCCAAAAAAATGTTTTCCAAAATCCCGAGTTATTCCAAAGAGGCGGAAATTAGGATGGGTTCCGGCTCTCTTTTGGCAATTGATGAAGCTCAAGATTTGAAAAAGATCCTCCAAAGCTGGATTGAATTTTTTCAAAGAGAATCTTGCGGAAAATGCGTGCCTTGCCGGGAAGGAACTTTTCGATTAAAAGGGATTATAGAAAGGCTGAACAACGGAAATTTTGACCAAAATGACAAAGAGGATTTAAAAAAACTGGTCTGGCTTTTGGATAATACCACCTTTTGTCCCTTGGGAAAATTTTCGGTGGCGGCGCTGAAAGATGTGATGGAGTTGGAAATAATAGAGGAGCTAAAGTAATCCAATGTAATTAGCTAATAGTAATTAGTAATTTGTGATTGCGAGTTACTAGTAGCTAATAACCAATTAACTTTTTCAATGAAAATTATTATCAATAATAAAAAATATAATGCCAAGAAGGGGCAAACCGTATTGGAAGTTTGTCGAGAGAACGGCATTTTTATTCCTTCTTTGTGTTTTAGTAAAGACCTGTTGCCTGCCGAAGGTGTTTGCCGGCTTTGTTTAGTAAAAACTAACAGACACAAAGGCTTGACTCCTTCTTGCCAAATAAAATCGGAAGAGGGCTTGGAAATTACTACTGAAGATGAAGATATTGCCAAAGCCAGAAAATATATTTTGGAGCTTTTATGGGCGGATCATGCCGGCAAGTGCCCGGATTGCCCGCGTAACGGAAATTGCGAGTTACAGGAATTGGCAAAAAAAGTCGGGATAGATATCAATGATTTTATTCCCGAATTCGGAGATTTTAACAAAGAGGAACAGTTAAAAATCCTTAAAAACAGCATGAAAAACCGGGTGGTGGATGATAAAAACCCTTCCATTTACCGGGATAATCAATATTGCGTGGAATGCAGGCGATGTATCCGTGTTTGTAAGAATATTCAAACAATTGCTTCTTATGAGATGAATTATCGCAATATCAACGCCAACGTGGGAACTCCGGGAGAAGCTCCCTTGGACTGTATTTATTGCGGGCAATGCTCGGCTTATTGCCCTACGGCCGCTATTCAAGAAAAAGAAAATATTAAAAAAGTAAAAAAAGTTTTAAGTGATGGTAAAAAAATGACGGTATTTCAAATTGCTCCCTCTACCCGGTTTGCCTTAGGAGAGGAGTTTGGGATGGATCCGGGAGATTTAGTAGAAGGGAAAATTGTTTCGGCTTTAAAAGAAATGGGAGCGGATTTGGTTTTTGACACCACTTTTGCCGCCGATTTGACTATTATGGAAGAAGCTCAGGAGTTGTTGGGAAGAATTAAAAGTAAAATAAAAGGAGAAAAGCAGGCTCTACCTATGTTTACCAGTTGTTGTCCGTCTTGGGTTTTATACATTGAGAAATTTTGGCCGGAATTTATTCCCAATTTATCTACTTGCAAGTCACCTCAGCAAATGCTTGGCGCTATGGTGAAAAACTATTATGCTTATGAGGAAAAATTAAACAGAAAAAACATTTCCGTAATTTCGGTTATGCCGTGCACTTCCAAAAAATATGAAGCACAGAGAGAAGAGATGTCAAAGAAAGGCAATCCGGATGTGGATATGGTTATTACCACCAGGGAGCTGGCGCGCTTAATTAAAGAAGAGAAAGTGGATTTTGCTAAGTTGAAAGACAAAAAATTTGATAAATCTATGGGGATTTATTCCGGAGCGGGAATAATTTTCGGTTCTACCGGAGGAGTAATGGAAGCCGCTTTAAGAACTGCTTATGAAAAAATAACTTGCGGAGAAATGGGAAAACTTGATTATAATCAAGTGCGAGGAGAAGAGGGTATCCGGGAGGCAGAGATAACTGTTCCCAAATCAAGATGCTTGCCTCAAGATATTAAGGTAAAAATTGCCGTGGCTCACGAGATAAGAAATGCTAAAAAAATTCTGGAAAAAATTAAAAAAGGTGAAAGTGAGTATGATTTTGTAGAGATAATGACTTGCCCAAGCGGTTGTTTGGGAGGAGGAGGCCAGCCTCGGCCGGCTAATGAAGAAATTCGAAGAAAAAGAAGAGAAGCTATTTACAAGAGAGATAAGGACTTGCCTATCCGCAAATCCCACGAAAATCCGGCTATTAAAAAAGTTTACAAAGACTTTTTGGGAAGTCCGGGAAGCGAAATTGCCGAGAAGCTTTTGCATACGGAATATTTTGATAAAAGTAGAGGAAGTGAAGGCAAATAAAGAAAGTCACTGGTCACTGGCGACTTGTCACTACTATATAGTCATCGGTCATCGGGGATCAGTCATCAGTGATTAAATTTCAAATTTCAAATAAATTTTAATTGTTTAAATTTTGAATTCCCTTGATTCTTAATTCTTGATTCTTAATTCTAACTTTGTAATCTATAATTTGTCATTTTAACTTTTGGGTTAAAACTCTGAATTTTAAGTTATGGTTTTAAGATTTAACTTTTGAGTTTTGAGTTAATAATATCTTGCTTCTTGAATCTAAATACGCCATACTGTGTTTGTCGTGTTTATAAAAGTAAGTATTCACCATGAATATTTTTCATCATCCGGAGGTAGTAACTTTTTTATCTGAGAAAGCAGATGGCGATATGAAGCTTTCCGGCAAGGAGAGTTTGGCAAACAGGAAAGTTTATCTTGAGAAAAATAAATTGAACGGCTTTGAAATAAATTCTGCTAGGCTGAAACATGGAAAAGAGGTGGAGATTATCAAAAAAGTTGAATCAAAAATTATAGAAGAGGCGGATGGATTATTGAGCGGAGAAAGAGGCTTGATTTTGACGGTAACGGTAGCCGATTGTTTGCCGATTTATCTTTTTGACCCTGAGACAAGGGTTTATGGTGTTTTGCATGCCGGATGGAGAAGTTTGGAAAAAGGAATCATCAAGGAAGCGGCGGAAAAAATGAGACACAGCTTTAATATTGATTCCAAAAGAATTTTAGCTGGAATCGGCGCTGGAATCGGCGCTTGCCACTTTGAGGTAAAAGAAGATTTCAAAGAGAGATTTTCAGATTTTCCTCAATTTTTTATTTATCAAAAAGAGAAAACCTTTTTTAACCTCAAAGGTTTGGCGAAATTTTTGTTGTTACAAGAGGGTGTCTTTGAAGAAAATATTAGTGTAAAAGCAGACTGTGCTTATTGCCTCGAAAATAAATACTTCTCTTTTCGGCGTGACGGGAAAAAGAACGGCGGAGTTCAGGCGATGCTGGCGGGGATTGTTGTCATTTAAGCATTGAACGGATTGTTTTATAGTTGATGTAAATTGAGAAATTGAGAAATTAGGAAATTAATTTGGTTAATTGGGATAGGGATTATAAAACAATTTGATGACTGATGACTAATGACTCGTTCCGAATTACGAATTACTAATTAACTTTTCACTTTCACACTCGTTTATGCAAATCAAACTTCCTCAAAATGATCACAAATATATTTGGACTAGGCACGTGGTGTGTAAGATTTTTCAGTATGCTATCATGCCCAATAAAATCAAAAGAATAATCAATCATCCTCTCCGCAAGGAGGAAGGCATTGCGCCTCAAACGGTGGCAGTGATGCAAAAAAAATCTAAAAAAGATGAGCAGGGAGAAATATGGGTGATGTATCAGAATGTAGGAAACAAAAAAAGGGTGATTTCCGCTTGGATTTACCCGGGCGTGACTCCTAAGGGCAAGGAGATTTTTGTGCCGGATGAGGTTTGGGAGGAGATTGAGAAGTATAAAAAGTCTGAAAGTGAAGGCAAGTAGGGAAAGTCAAGAAAGTAAAATTGATTTACTGCTTTTCATAAAAGGCAGATTTATGATTTATGAGTCCCCCTTGGTTGCAGGGTGTATATGAAGGGTGATGGATATAAGTTAGAAGGTGAAGGAAAAATTTTTTGGGAGCGTATGAAGAATTGCATATTTAAATTTAAAAATAAATATGGCAAAAAGTATACTAGATATATTTGAAGAAAATGAAAAAATGGTAGGGAGGTTATATAAGATTTATGCAGAAAAATTCCCGCATAAGAAGGATTTCTGGCTAAGGCTGGTTCAAGAAGAGAATGATCATGCCCAAGAAGTGCAGAACATGAGGAAAAATTGTAAAGACGAGGATTTTTCTGAGAGCGTTTTTCACAGAACAGTAGTGCATCAGGTGATGGAATTTGTGGAGGAAGGCATAGAAAAAGCTCGTCGGGGAGGAATGTCTTACAAGGAAGCGGTGGAGACGGCCTTAAGGGTAGAGCAATCTGTTTTGGAAAAAAAGTGTTTTGAGCTTTTTATAACCAGCAATAGCACTGTAAAGGAAGCTCTGAGCAAAATGGAAAAAGAGACAAAAGAGCACCTGGAAAGGCTAAAGAAAGAGTATAGCAAGTTGTGAAATTTTTGTATTAAAAAAGAGCGGTGCCGGTTGGCAGCGCTCTTTTTGATTGTAATCCGGATTGGGAAGGCTTTTGTTATAGGGGTTTGCCCGGGTTTATAGGAGATTGAAGTGCTTCAGGGCGGGTTTGATGTTGGGGCCGATGTCTTGGGGGAGGTTTTGGATTTCCAGCCAGTCCCATTCCCGGATGTCTTCGCCGGGGCTGATTTCGCCGACTCGTTCGGCCAGGTAGTGGACCAGAATTATATCGACCTTTCCTTTCTCTGTTTTTTTGCGAGTGTGCATCAGGAAAGGTTCGGGGTTTTTGATGTTTATTTCGATCCCCATTTCTTCTTTTGCTTCACGCTTGGCGGTTTCGATCAAGTCTTGGGAAAAGTCTTCTACTTTTCCGCCGCAGAATTTCCAGAAAGCGGTGTCGCCGTGCTTGTTGAGTAGGACTTTGTTGTTTTCTACGATGACCGGTCCGGAGGCGATGATGATTTTTTGCATAAAATAGTAATTATTAACTGGCAATTGGTTATAGTTATTGGTCAAGATTATGTAATCATATAAGCGTTGTAAATCCCGATTAATCTGGAATCGCGGCAAGGGATATCCGCTTCATTGAAAATAAACTTTGAGTCGTCTCGGACCAATCTTTAGGATTTGTTATCTAATTTTTCCCTCTCTAAACCCGACAAACAGTGATTGGCGGGTTTAGAGAGGGTAATAAAAGACAAGCGGAAAGCGGTAAGGTTTTTGAAATGATTGAAAAAAAGATGTTTGAAAATTTAAAATTATATCAATAAAAATTGAATCAAAATTAAAAATTTCAAACTAAGAATTAAAAACCCTCATCCCTTGCTACTCTTTTATCTTTTTTGCCATGTACTCCTCTTTCAGTCTATATCCCAGTTTTCGGTAGTAACCTCTGACTCCTACCCCGGAAATGATAGCCATTTTTTTAAGGTCGAACTCTTCCCGAGCGATTTTTTCTGCTTCCGCTACCAGTTTTCTGCCCATTCCCATGTGCTGGGGTGCGTTTTGGTCTTTTTTGTCTAGGGAAATCAATTTGCCGTAAGTGTGTAATTCTCGAATATTGGCACTTTGGTTGAGAATGGGGAAAAATTTGTTTATTAAATTATCCGGCGGAATTCTGAGCCGTAACATAGCAAAAAGCTTTTTCTTATCTTTGGATACGTATTCCAAAAAAATTTCTTTTCCTCCGGAGGCGGGATAATCTATGCGATTGAGAATTATCTCTTCATTCGGTTGATAGGATGATTTTACTTCCCGGCAGCGAATGCAGCTGCATTTGAACTTTTTTTGTTGGATAATTTGCCGGAGATTGGAGATATCGGGACCGGCCAGGATAGACTCTTCCGGAATGTCTCTAATTAAACGTGAAATTCTAACATAAGGAGGAATAATGGCTTTGATTTGCTTCATTAGACGCAGATTTTCTTTGTTGGTAAGTGGTTGGTATTTGCCTTCTCTCCACCATTTTTCAATTTCCGATCCCTGGGTAACTACGCAGGGATAAATTTTAATTAAATCCGGCTGGAATCTCTCATCGGAGAAAACTTTTTTGAACATTTCCAGGTCTTTTTCCGGATCGCTACCAGGCAGACCGGGCATAAGATGATAGCTGATTTTGAAGCCGGCGTCTTTGAGAAGTTTAGTAGCTTTAGCGGTTTCTTTGGCGGTGTGCCCGCGTTTGTTTAGTTTGAGAATTTTTTCGTCCAAATGCTGAACTCCGATTTCTACTCGAGTAGCGCCTAATTTTCTAAAGTT
>JAWOGA010000077.1:0-12398 GCA_046497225.1 Candidatus Moraniibacteriota bacterium
ACCGGTACCGGCAAGACCACTATGGGGATGCATTTCCTGCAACAGGGAATGAAAGAAGGAGAGAATTGCATCTGGGTGGCGCTGGAAGAGTCGGTCTCCCAACTCAAAAAAGTGGCCCGGCAACGGAATTGGGAATTGGAAGAATTGGAGAAAAAAGGAAAGATCACTTTTATTGAAACGACCTTGCTTGATGTTGATCCGGACAAACTCCTTTATGATATTATAGAAGCTATTGATAAAAATAAAGTTCAGCGAGTGGTGTTTGATTCCATTTCTTCCTTGGAATCGGCCACCTTGGGCAAAGATGAGGTCAGGCAGTTTTTGATCCAGTTGACCAGCGCCTTTAAGACCCGGGGTGTAACTTGTGTACTTAATTATTTAACCTCCGAGATATTCGGCGCCTCCGACGGACAGTTATTGGGAGAGGTTACTTCCAACAAGATGAGGTTGAGTTCTATCGTGGACGGAGTGATCCTGTTGCGTTATCACGAACATGAAAAAGGAGTGGAGAAGATGATGACCACTTTAAAACTCCGGGGCAGTTCTCATGACCGGGGCATCTTTAAGTATGACCTCGTTGATAATGGAATAAATATAGAGAAAAAGATATAAATCAATATATTATGATCTTCAAAAGCAAAAGCAAAAAAATAGAGGAATTCAATCTCTGCCCTCACGGCGAAATTGTTTTGGATAATCTCCGGGAAGAGGTGATAGTATTATCCCCGGATCTAAGGATCCGTTATGCCAATAAGGCCTTTTTGAAAGCGAATAAATTAGAGAGAGAAGAGGCAGTGGGTCAGTTCTGTCACCAGGTTACTCATGGTCTAAAAACTCCATGCGATTCCAAAAAACATAAATGTCCGGTGACCGAGGCCAAAAAAGGCAAGCCCAAGACTTGTCAGCATCTCCATTATGATGAGAACGGCCAAGAAAGGTATATTGATATTACAGTTTATCCCTTAAAAGAAAAGGGTAAATTAACTGGCTATGTGCATGTCAGCCGGAATGTGACCGAACAGAAGAACTACGAGGAACAATTGGAAACGACCCAAGACCGTTTGGAGGATGCCATGAAAGCGGGCAATATCTCCTGGTGGGAAATGGAGCTTCCTTCCGGGGAAGTGAATTTTAATAAAAGGAAGGCTGAAATGCTCGGGTATTCCCCGAAAAGTTTTAAAACTTATGAAGATTTTACCAAAATCTTGCATCCGGACGACTATGAAAGAGCGATGCAGGCCATGCGTGACTATCTAAAAAGGAAAACGAAGAGATATAAGGTAGAATACCGCATCCAAAAGAAGGACGGGACATATAAATGGTTTCGGGATATAGGCGAAATAACGGAAAAGAGTAAAAAGGGCAAGAAAATTACGGGAATAGTAATAGATATAGATAAGAGAAAAGAAAGAGAAAAAAAATTAGGGGAAACCAAGGAAAGACTGGAGCGGTCTCAAGAGGTTGCCCAAGTGGGCAGCTGGGAGTATCATTTTGAAGACGATTCTTTGAGTTGGTCAAAAGAGACCTATCGAATATTCGGGGTGTCGCCCGATGAACCGATGACATACAAGAGATTCTTAAATTTTATTTACTCGGAAGACCGGGATGGGGTAGATAAAAAGTGGAAGGAGGGCATTGAGACCGGTGACTATGATGTGGAACACCGCATAGTTACAAACGAGGGAGTGAAATGGGTGCATGAGAAAGCAGATATAAAACTTGACGATCAAGGGAAGCCGGTAAAGGTTATTGGAAGCGTGCAAGATATAACGAAGAGGAAAGAAGCGGAGCAGGGGATGCGTCGTAGCGAACAGAAATTCCGTAGCTATACGGAAGAAGCGCCGGCCGGTGTATTTGTAACGAATGAAAAAGGGAATTATATTGAAGTAAATACTCAAGCCTCTGAAATGACAGGATATTCTGAGGAAGAACTTCTTGAAATGAATGTTGTGGATATCGTTTCTCCCGAGGCCAAAGAGAGAACTGAGAGAACTTTCAAAAAACTTCTTAAAACCGGAGGACTGGAGATAGAGCTTCCCTATTTGAAAAAGGACGGCACCAAAAGGTACTGGGTGGTCAAGGCGGTACGACTCTCGGAGGATCGAATTCTTGGGTTTACTTTGGATATCACTGAAAGAAAGGAGGAAGAAAGAAGGGAGGAAGAAGAAAGGCAGAAGTTTCAGGCGCTTTTTGAAGGTTCCAAGAACGCTATCTTTATCGCCGACCCTAAGACAAAAAAGATCGCCGACTGTAACTCTGCAGCATCCGAGATGACGGGTTATTCCAAAAAAGAACTGCTGGGAATGAAGGCTCCGGACTTGCATCCCGAGGAAATACGGAAAGAGACAATGGAAATCTTTGAGAAACAGCTGAAAAGAGATTTGAAAGTGGCGGAATCCAAGCTTCTCACTAAAAAAGGAGGAGAGGTTCCCATTTTGATAACCGCCGCTGTAGTTGAACTGAGAGACAAGAAAATGCTAATGGGTGATTTCCAGGATATAACCGAGATCAAGGAAAAACAAAAAGAGGTGGAGGAAGAAAGACAAAGATTTCAAGAAATATTCAGTAATGTGAACGACGCTTTATATTTACATACAATAACCAAGAAAGGAGAACCGGGTAATTTTATAGAGGTAAACGAGGTAGCCTGTAAGATGCTCGGTTATAGCGAGGAAGAATTCTTGAAAATGAGTCCGGCGGACATTGACTCCAAGGAGAACAAGGAAAAGATCCCTCAAGCAATAAAAGAACTGTCTTCTAAAGGAAGAACCACATTTGAGGGTTATCATATCGCCAAAAACGGGAAGAAAATACCCATAGAAATAAGTTCACATCTGTTTGAGATAGATGGAGAAAAAAGGATTATAAGCGCCGCCCGAGATATAACCACGCGTAAAGAAAAAGAGGAAGAACTCCGGCAACAAAAAGAGAAGTATCAACAGGTGACCGAGGAAATGAACGACCTGTTGAGTATAGTGGATGAGGAAGGCAATTTTATTTTCACTAATAAAGCCCATGAAAGGACATTGGGTTGGGATATCGAGAATGATCTTTCCGGGAAGTCGGTCTTTAATATTATTCACCCGGAAGACAAGAAAGAGACACAAAAAGTCTTTGAGAAAGCTTTTAAAGAGGGTGAAGGAAAGACCGAGGTCAGGATAAAGACCAAGGACGGATCTTGTAGGCATTTCGAGTCTCAGGGTAGAGTTTTAAATAGAGGGGAAGGTTTTTTGATCATTTCCAGAGATGTTACCGAACGCAAGGAGGCAAAGAAAGAGCTGGAAAAACAAAAAAAGAGTTTTGATAATATAGTGGAGAAACATCGGGAAGGTATTTTAATAGTGGATAAGGACGGCAAAATAAAATTCGCCAACAAGGCGGCGGAAAGGATATTCCAGAGATCACACGAGGAGCTGGCGGGTACGCATTTTTCCGTTCCTACCAATCTGACCGAGAAAGGTTTCGAGATCGATGTCATCAGGAAGAACGGTGAACGCGGAGTGGGAGAAGTGAGGAGCGTAAAAACATATTGGATGGGAGATGATTCCTATTTGGTCATGATCTGGGATATAACCGACAGGAAAAAGTCTAAGGAAAAATTGGAAAAAAGTTTGGAAAAACAAAAGGAGATGGTCGATAATTTGGAAAAGTTCAAAATGGCGGTGGATAATGCGTCCGATCATATCATTATCACTGATTCAGAAGGAACTATTATGAATTTCAATAAGGGAGCGGAAGAGATCACCGGCTATAAAGCGGATGAAGTGGTGGGTGAAAAAGCCGGCACTAAGGACAATTGGGGCGGGCTTATGGACAAGGATGTCTACAGAGAAATGTGGCATACCATAAAAGATAAAAAGGAAAATTATGAGAATGATTTTACCAATAAGCGCAAGAGCGGAGAAAAATATGTTGCCCAGACCAGTATATCTCCGGTTTTGGATCAAGAGGGAGAACCTAAATTTTTTGTGGGGATAGAGAAAGATATTACTGAGCTAAAGGAGATCGATAAGGCGAAAACGGAATTCGTTTCCCTGGCCTCTCATCAGCTGAGGACGCCGCTTTCCAGTATTAATTGGTATGCGGAAATGCTGCTTAACGGAGATGCCGGAGAGGTTAACAAAGAGCAGAAAGAGTTTTTGAAAGAAATTTATAAAGGAAATCAACGAATGGTGGATTTGGTAAATGCTCTTTTGAACGTTTCCCGCATCGAGCTGGGGACTCTGGCTGTGGATCCTGAGCCGACTGATTTCAACCGGATAGCTCAAAGCGTCTTGAAGGAGATCAAACCTCAGGCCGAGAACAAGAAACAGGAGTTGAAGAAAAAACTGGATGACAAAGTTCCCAAAATCAAGGCAGATCCCAAGCTGGTCAGAATGGTTTTTCAAAACCTCGTTTCCAACGCTGTCAAATACACTCCCGAAAACGGCAAGATTACCTTGAAAACTGAGAAAGAAGACTTTTATGTTTTGATTAAGGTTTCTGACAATGGATACGGCATACCCAAAAATCAGCAGGACAAAATATTCACAAAATTATTCCGAGCTGATAATGTTCGAGAAAAGGATACGGAAGGCACCGGGCTAGGGTTGTATATTGTAAGATCCATAGTAGAGCAATGCGGGGGCAAAATTGGGTTTGAGTCTGCTAAGAATAAAGGTACCACCTTTTTTGTCCGATTCCCTTTGAAAGGCATGAGCAAAAAAGAGGGAAATAAGGGACTGAATGAGATAAAGTGAGGTTGCATTTAGCATTTTTTAAAAAGGGATACAGGTATAATTTTTAATCATTAAAATTAATAGTTAAAAATGGAAGAGAGAAATGTGCTTGTCGTCTAAAATGAGGAAATCCTATTGAAAGCCATTAAGGCTAAAATGAAGCAAAAAGGGTTCAATTTTACCCCGACCCGATCGGCCGAAGGCTCCCTTAAGAAATTAGAAGAGCTTCAAAGGGTGGATGTGATCTGACTGGATCATTACCTGCTGGGCGGCGATGGCGGGCTGAGTTTTCTTGTCAAAGTAAAAAACAAGGAAGGATGGAAGAATATACCCGTGTATGTTGTTTCCAATACCTCCACACAAGACAAAGTCCAATCCTACATAGACACATAGCGCTGGGCGTGGATAAATATTATATCAAAGCCGACTATCGGCTTGGATGAAATTATTGAAGACATCGAAGAAAATTTTAAGAAGGAGGATTAAAAAAACAATTGAAGCAAGATTGATGCGTGGTAGATTTAAAAGGAGAAATTAAACCCGACAAACGTAGTTTGTCGGGTTTAGCGGATGTTACTTAGTTATTTTTTTGATATAAAGTAGATATACGATTGATATAAGGTTGATATACTATTCCATTGTTGTCCATGGATTTAAACTGGGAAAAACAGATTGACCGACCCGCCACGTAAATCCCGATCAATCGGGAAGCGGCAAGGGAAGGTCGCTCCAACTAAAAAAATAATTGGCATTAGTATACGAACATTTAAGTAAAATACATAATACTTGCTTCGTGATACTTTCAAAAGTGTATAGCCCCTGTGTACAAAAAGGTGGCCAAAATGTATAGTAGCGTTTTTGCAATACACAGTTCATAATACATAATACATAATACTTGATACAGTATTCATAATATTTATTTAATCCAATGAAAAATTTTGACTTGAAGAGGGTTAGGAGGGTTTATATGGTGGGGATTAAAGGCTCCGGGATGGCCGGTTTAGCTGAGATTTTCCAATCGATGGGCAAGGAAGTTATTGGCTCGGACACGCAGGAGAAATTTTTTACCGATGAAATTTTAAAAAGAAGGAAGATTAAATACTTTGAAGGTTTTTCCAAAGATAATATCAAAAAAGAAGAAAAGCCGGATTTAGTGGTTTATTCTACCGCTTATAGTCCGGAGAATAACGAGGAGTTGAAATTTGCCAAGAAAAAGAAATTTGCTATGGCCTCTTATCCGGAAGCGGTGGGGAGGCTGATGCAGAATAAATATGCTATTGCTGTTTGCGGAACTCATGGGAAAACTACTACTTCGGCGATGCTGGCTTTGGCTTTAAGAGAGGGCGGTCTGGATCCCACCGCAATAATAGGATCTCAGGTTAAGCAATTTGAATCGGGAATTTTGTTTGGCAAATCCAAATATATGGTGATAGAGGCGGATGAATATCAGGACAAATTTTCTCATTATTCTCCCATGGGCGTTATATTGACCAGTGTGGACTTTGATCATCCGGATTATTTTGAAGACTTTGATGCTTATAAAGAAGCATTTAAGCGGTTTGTTCGTAAAATCCCCAAGCATGGTTTTTTGGTGGTTTGGGGGGAGAGCGCGGCTACGGTGGAGGTAGCTAAGGAGGCTAATTGCAGAGTGATTGTTTACGGCCTTTTTCGGAATATTTGTTTTAATGGAGTTTATTCTTTTGTGAAGGAAAAAAAGAAATATCAGGATTTGGAAATTAATGAGAGAGTTATGGAGCAGGTCAAAGAGGAATTTGCTCGAGAAGGAAAGACAAATGTGGAGTGCTTTGCTATGCCGGTTGATTTGAATTTAAAAGTTCCCGGGAAACACAACTTATTAAATGCTACGGCTTCCTTGGCGGCTTCGTTGGAGTTGGGAGTTTCTCAGGAGAAAGCAGTAAAAGCTTTGAATAATTACCAGGGAGCTTCTAGACGCTTCGAGTTTTTGGGAGAGAGAAATGGAGCAAAAGTTATTGATGATTACGCTCATCATCCCGAGGAAATTCGGGCGACTTTGGAGGCAGTCAAGCAAAAATATCCAAAGAAAAACATAATCTGCGTATTTCACCCCCACACCTTTTCTCGCACTAAGGCTTTGTTGGATGAATTTTCTCAGAGTTTTGATTTAGCCGACGAAGTTTATATTCTGGATATTTACGGCTCGGCTAGGGAAGCGCAAGGAGGAGTTCATTCGGAAGACTTAGTTTATAAAATGAAGTTCTTTCGAGATAATGTCGAATATATAGCGGGAATGGAGGAAGCTTATGAAAAACTAAGGAGTAACCTCGGAGCTGATGATGTGGTTGTGACTATGGGCGCGGGGAATGTTTTTGAGCTAGGAAAAAGATTAGTCGAGAAAAGTAAAAATTAATTGACACAATACTACCATATTACGTTATATGGTAGTACGAAGAATGCTTTTTATGGAAAATGAGAAAAAATTTTTTGTTTCAAATAATAATCAAGAAACCGAAACAATTGCCGCAATGATTTTGAGAGAGCTGCCGGAAGATTGCAATTTAATTTTACTGGAAGGAGACTTGGGAGCCGGAAAAACGACTTTTTCCCAGTTTGTTTTGGAGAATCTCGGCGCGGAAGGGCCGTTTACTTCGCCGACTTTTGTGATTATGAAGGAATACAATTTAGAAAAATCCCAAAATACAAATTCCAAATTCCAAACAAATCCCAAATCCCAAATAACAAATTACAAACATAAAAAGAACTCAAAATTCGATTGCGTTTATCATATTGATTGTTATAGAATTGAAAGTGAAGAAGAAATTTTAGATCTTGGATGGGAGGAGATAATTGCCAATAAAAGCAATTTGATTTTAATAGAATGGCCGGAGAGGATAAAGAATATTTTACCGGAAAAATATGTTAAAATTATTTTAAAAATCATCGGAAAAGAAAAAAGGAAACTGGAAGTTATTAAAAAATAAAAAAATTCCTTCTTGTTGAGCCTTAAAAATAAGGACATAATTTTCCCTACTACCATATTACGTTATATGGTAGTGTTGGAGAGAAGTGTTGCTGTTTAAGATTAAATAAAAAATATGTCAAAAAGAAAACCTTATGAAGTGGACAAAAATGAGCGGTATAAAAGAATGAGCAATCTTTTTGAAATGGTGGTAAACATTAAGAGTAAAAAGGAGGCGGCTGATTTTTTTAAAGATTTATTAACTCCGAGCGAGGCCTTGATGCTGTCTAATAGAATTATAATAGCTAAAAAATTAATGGAAGGATTTAGTTATGAGGACATTAGAAAAGAATTGGGCGTTGGTTATACTACGATAAATAATGTTAATAGATGGTTGTATACCGGCTTCGGGGGTTATTTAAGAGTGATCAAAGAAGCTCAAAACAAAAAAGACTTTGTTGATAGTTTACCCAAAAACGAATGGGAAAGCATCAAGAAGAAGCACCCTGCTCATTTTCTAATTTTTAACCTTGTTGATAAATTTAAGAGTAAATAACCTAGTACTACCATATTACGTTATATGGTAGTACGTTGAAAAATTATTATATTTAATTAAAGTAAAGCTATGAATAAAATAAATAAAGAAATTTTTAAGGCTTATGATATCAGAGGGGTTTATCCGGAGGAGATTGACGAGAAGACAGTCTATAATATCGGCCGAGCTCTGGTGGAGTATTTACAAGCAAAAAAAATAGTAATTGGCAGGGACATTAGAAATTCCTCGGAGTCCCTTGAAGAATCATTAGTTGAAGGAATAACCGACGGAGGATGCGATGTTATTTTGCTGGGTTTATCTACTACGCCTATGGTGTATTTTGCATCCGGAAAATTGGACGTGGATGCCGGGGTGGTTATCACTGCTTCGCATAATCCGGCGGAGTTTAACGGTTTAAAGTTTTGCAAGAAAAATGCGTTGCCTATAGGCGAAGGCAGCGGAATGGAAGAGATAAGAGATCTTGCGATACAGGGAGAGTTTCCGAAAGCAGAAGAAAAAGGCGAAGTTTTCAAGAATGATGAAGTCCGAAGATCTTACATTGGATATATGACCGGATTTTTTGAAACAAGTGGAAAACAAAGAAAGATAGTTGTGGACTACGCTAACGCTATGGGAATTTTGGATAGAGAAGTTTTTGAGCAATTTCCGGAAGATTTGAGTGTTTCTTATCTTTTTGAGGATTTAAATGGAAATTTCCCGAATCACGAGGCTAATCCTTTAAAAACGGAAACGCTGGAAAAGTTAAGCAAGAAAGTAGTTGAAAACAAGGTGGACCTAGGCGTGGCTTATGATGGTGATGCCGACAGAGTCGGTTTTATTGATGAAAAAGGCGAGGTTGTTCCCATGGACTTCACTACCGCTTTAATAGGAGAGGAGATTCTCAAGAAACATCCCGGCGGCTTAATTTTAGTGGATTTGCGAAGTTCCAATGCGGTGAAAGAATTTTTAGAGGAAGCGGGGGGTAAAGTTGAGCATTGCAGAGTGGGGCATTCTTTGATAAAATCTCAAATGAGAAAAGAAGGCGCTGTATTTGCCGGCGAACTTTCCGGACATTATTTCTTTGATGAAAACTTTAAAGCCGAGATGCCTACCTTGGCAGTGATCATGATCTTAAATTTATTAAGCGAGACGGGAAAAACTATGTCAGAGTTAACGCAGGATTTGAGAAGATATTATCATTCCGGAGAAATTAACTCCGATGTGGGTGATAAAGAGAAGGTTTTTAATAAACTAAAAGAAAAGTATGTCGATGGTGAATTGAACGAAATGGACGGAATCCGAATTGATTATCCCGACTGGTGGTTTAATGTTAGAGCTTCCAATACCGAGCCTAAGGTTAGATTGAACTTAGAAGCAAAAAATAAGGAATTAATGGAAGAAAAAAGAGAAGAAGTGTTAAAAATCATTAGAAGTCTTTAATTTTAAATTTGGCTATTTCAGATAAAATTATAGGTAAATATAATAGAACTATTTCAATTAAACAATGCTTAACAGTTTTAATGTCAAATGACTAACCCGCTCAAATGTTAAATCAATAACTAAATCCTCAAATGTCAAATGATTCTTTTAATAATTAGTCTTTGAGCTTGATTTGTCATTAGGATTTTTTCACTTGGAATTAAAAGATGTATATAAAAATAGTCGGCAATATTATTCATCCATAGAATTGCCTAAAGAACTTAAAAATTAAATATTTAAAATGACTATTAAAAATAAAAAAAGATTCACCCTGTTTATTGCCGTGGTTATTTTCTTGGGAAGCTCTCTTGGCTATTATTTTTATTTAAATAAGAGTCCGAAAATCAGTGGAGTTAAAAATGAGCAAGTGGATATACAAAAAAGCATGAGTAGCGGAAATTTTGATGAGGCGACAAGGGCGTTGAAAGAAAGGGTGAAAAAAGATGATTCTTTAGATAACTTAAAAATGCTGGCTGTCTCTCAGTATAATCAGGGAGATTTTAAGGGAGCGAAAAAAAACTTTGAAAAGCTTATTGAAAGAGACGAAATCAATGTATACGAATACTATAATAGCTTAGGCAATATTTATAGAGATCAGAAAAAACCTCAAAAGGCCGAAGAGAATTACAAAAAAGCCATTGAAGCAAAACCTGATTATGAAACAGCTTATCAAAATCTCGTAATTTTGTATTTATATGAAATAACGCCTCGAGAAAAAGAAAAAGCAAAAGATGTTATCGATAAAGGCTTAGAAAAAAATCCGGAAAGCGACAAGATTGAAAATTTGGAAAAAATGGTTAATTAGAGTTTAGTAATGGAGTGGCAAAGAGTGTAAAATTTTATTTTACTTAAAATAAAGCACCCCCCTTCTCTTATTGAAATAAATTTTCCTAATTTTCAGGAGTCGATAGTTGTCTAATTTTTAAGGTTAGCGGCCTTCTTTTGGCGTAACATTATTATTTGAAAAGAAGATATGCCCAAGCACATTTTTATTATTAGGAAGAAATCTTTTTTGAGGGGCAATTTTCTTTGTGTCTTCTTTGTGTCTTCTTTTCTTTTGTTTGCTTCAAATAATGTTTTGGCCGATGCTTGGTGGGGAGAAGGATTTCGTGATGAGAATTGGGTTTTAAAGCATGGAGGATCTTTAATTTATTATCAAATCAAAGGCAAGGCGGACCCGGAAAAATATAAAGTAAGAATGTATCTTCTCGGCTCTTCCGGAGCCGGAGGACACGCTTCCGATGAAGCTGAAGCAGGGGATATAATTGAGATGGAAGAAGGGGGGGGCGAGGGAGTTTTTGATGACGCGATCAACAATCAATATAAAATTATAGTATTTAAAGGAGGCGAAGACCTGATATCGAAAAAAGTAAGCGCGCTTCCCGGTAAAATTATTAGGCTTCATTTTGATGTAGAGAAAGATATTGTGAGTCATTCTGTGGAAACTGCTTACAATCCGAGGCAAATTAACCTTATTCCCGAGTCATCAAAATATATCAGCGCCACCCAATTGGACAAGCGGGAGCCGGTTTTTGAAGATTCTTTTCAAAGAGAGGCTGTCATTGAAAAGGGTGGTAAAGTTAACTTTCAAGCAACCGACAATGAAACAGGCTTGAATTATTATAAAATCAAAATTTTAGACAAAAACGAAGCCGTTGTCCAGGACTGGAAAAGACAAGAAAAACGCTTTTTTATCTTCTCCGATGAAGAAGAATATGAAGAGAGCTCCTATGTTGTTCAAGTTAGAGCTTATGATTATGCAGGAAATTATGCTGAAGAGAAAATTGATGTAGAAATAAAAAAAGCGGAAGAAGAAAAGAACAATAAGGATGTAGAAAAAAATTCTCAATCAAATATTAATTCCGAGAAGAGTGAAAATAAAGAAGAAGCCTCATCTCGCTTGAACAAGAAAAATCAAAAAGAACAAAAAGGCCTTGAAAATGATTTAATTCATTTTATAAAAAATATTGGATGGCAAATAAAAAATATTTGGAGTAATTTTTTGGTCGCTGTGCTAGGCTTTGATTAAACATAGCCTTAAAAACAGAAGAGATGTTCACTGTTAAGGCGGTTATCCCGACCCGGTTTATTAATTTGCCAAAATAAAACAAACCAGACTCGAATTTCAATGTATCACACGGCAGTGTGATACATTTAGCGGGCAAAATCATGGTTCCAGGGCTTGTTTTTTTACAGAAAAAGGGTGATTTCTGATTTTTGCATTTCGAATTTTCATTCCCTTGACTCTTGATTCTTACTTCTTGCTTCTGTTTGCATTTTGTATCTTCCAAATATTTTTACATTTTTAATTGTCATTTTGACTTTTGATTTTTGCATTTTGAATTTGTTTGTATCTTGTTCCTTGTATCCTTGTATCTTTCAAATCATCTTACATCTTGTTTCTTTAAAAAATTTTTGACTTTTTTCAAAAAATTAAATACAATAAAAATAACAAATTAAATCATAAAAAAGTTAAATTAAAAAAACCCATGCCTCCCAAACAGGAAAACAATCAAAAAATCAAATCCAAAAAAACAATCATCCCTTTAATTGTTCTGAGTTTACTAACCTTAACCGCCTTGGCCTTTTATTTCTTCTCCGATCCCCAAGCCAGGTCTGCCGCTTATGAATGGATTCAATCCGACTGGTCCGGAGGCAACACGGAAAACATTGCCGATCATGAAACCGACCAAACCGGTTGGATGGAATACCAAAACAAAGAAGAAGG
>JAWOGA010000063.1:0-3109 GCA_046497225.1 Candidatus Moraniibacteriota bacterium
TCGCAAAGGAGGACTAGGGTGGATTTGCCCCCAAGACCCCATTTTAAAAAAATAAACCCGACAAGCCTAGTTTGGCGGGTTTAAAGAGTTTTTTTCAGCTTATAACCAAATAGAAAAATTAATGGATTCATATAATTTCTAATAAATCATATTTACATATTAAAACAACCCCAACTGGATTGCAATAATAACATTTTTGAACACTAATCTAAATAAGAATAATCGACGCAATAGAAAATTAGATAAAATTAAATCTGCTAATCTAATGACTGGGTGACTGGCAAGTCATGCTGGCAAAAATCCAACGAGCTAGAAATAAAACCCTAAAATACTAATAAAAAAAAACAAAGAATTGGAAAAATCGCAGATAGTAAAAAGGGATGGAAGATTCCATCCCTTTTGTTTTATTTTTAAAGAGAGAAAAATTTAGGTTTTTTTTCTTCTTCTCACTAAGCCGGCCAGTCCAATTAGACCGGTACCGAACAGAAGCATAGTGGTCGGCTCGGGAATCGGATTGGGACTCCCTTCTTGAGGAATCATAACGTCGGATAATTCCCCGTCCGACCCGACCTGCTGAGCACGAGCTAAAAACGAAACAGCTTCGGCATTGCCTTGAACTGTGATATAAGACAACTCCTCCAAAAAGCTTGCTGCGGTCAGCGTATCAAGATCATAACCGGCAACGTTAAACCTAAAATCAAAGGTTTCTCCCACTGGGATCCCATCTTGCGGATCCCCGCCTCCAATGTTATTGCCTGTAAGCCCCGCAACATCAAAAAGGCCGTATTGTTCGGGGGTTCGGATGCTATCACGGTCGAATTCTCCAGTCCAACCGTCAGGCCCGACAAAGCTCTCCAAACTTGTCACTTCTTCGGGGGAGTTGAAAGCGAAGCCTGTGATGAGAGGATCATACATACTGGTATTAGCAATACCAATATCGATTTCTCCAAGATCGCTCCCGGCATCGTAGAAGTAGTCGAATTCCACCTCTCCCGTGTTATACTCGTAGTTATGTCCCACGAGCGAGATCGTTAAAGCATTAACAGGAACCGCTACCAATAAAAACGCAGAGACACACAGAAACACACAAATCTTCTTCATCTTCGATGACCTCCGGGTTTATAGGTTATAAAGGAACATTTAAAAAAGAATTGCTTTGATTTAATATTGATAATATTAAATCTTATACCAATGCCAAAAATTCTTTGGAAAAAACTGCAATGGGTAATGCAATAATAACCCAAAAACAATTTCCTCCTCTTTTTAAAAATTACAATAAATTTTAGATTTTTCTTTCATTGCTCTTATTGTCTTATTTCACTTGATTCCTCAAAAATCCTTTCGATACTAGCAAAACCGCAACGCTTTCGGGTACTGCCAAAATTTTAAAAAATTTGATTTGGTTAGAGTTTTCATAAACTACCTTTTAATTGCAAATACTTTTGAAATCCCTCCTTTCGCAAAGGAGGACTAGGGTGGATTTGCCCCCCCCAAGACCCCATTTTAAAAAAATAAACCCGACAAGCCTAGTTTGGCGGGTTTAAAGCATCCTTTTTCAGCTCATAACGGACATTTCTGCCGAGTTTTTGCACCTGTCGGATTTTACCCTCTTCTTCCAATTCAGATAAATAACGCAAAGCGGTTCGGGAAGAAACATTCAGCATATCCGCCACTTCCTGGTTTTGAGCAGCGCCTGCTTGCCGTATCTCCTCAATAATCCTGACCTTGCGGTTCTCAACCCTCTTCTGTATTTCCTCATTAAACCCATCCAATCCGCAGGCGATTTCTTCTTGTTCTTGCTTTTCCTTTTCCATTCGCTCTGTTTCCATTTCCTGTCTTTCTACTACTTCCCGCATAAAAAACCAAGCCACCGCCACTCCAACACCAAAACCGAAAAGAAAAATTAGCGGATTCATAATTATTTATATTAATTAAAAATTGTTAAAATTTTAGTAATGCTTCCTGCTTTTTTTAAATTTTTACATAATTTTTCAATAAAAGCAAAACTTTTTAAGCTAGTTTAAAAAACAATTTCAGTAAAAAGATAAAAAAGTAAAAACAAAATCGGTTGATGAAAAAAATAAACCGCCAAAGAACGCCTACCTAGAAAAGAAAATACTCTTACAACAAGGCTATCTCCTCTCCAGGGCAAACTAAATCGCCTATCTCTTTGAAAATAAAGAATCTTAGCGGCAAAAATACCCCAAAGCACCACTCCAAACCAAGGCAGGAGCGGATAATAATCTAATGTATTCAAACGGCTTGAAAATGATCCTAAGAAAAATAAAAAAGGAATAT
The DNA here is from genome assembly GCA_046497225.1 of Candidatus Moraniibacteriota bacterium. GTDB lineage: Bacteria > Patescibacteriota > Minisyncoccia > Moranbacterales > DUUL01 > JAXHLG01. Next base: position 2,299 of record JAWOGA010000063.1, read on the forward strand.
TTAAAACGTAGTTATTTAAAGCAACTCCGGAAATAATAAAAATAAAACCAAACAAAAGATTCAAATATTTAAAACGCAAAAAGAAAAAAGAGAGAATTATAGAAGTTCCAATCAAGTGAAGAATACCGAATACTATATATTTTTCCGGAAAGAATAGCCTACTAAAGATTGACAGCAAAAGACCCAAGGAAAATATATATATACCTCTTTTTGAAAGCTTAAAGAATACGTTACCTTTGCCATAAGTACTTAAATGCAAAGAAATTCCAACCAAAAACAAGAAACTAAAAGCAGTAAAAATCCGAAACCAATCCCAGAAGCCCCGAACTAGAACTATTTCCGCATCCGTGAAAAATTTTAAATCCCACAAAAAATGAAAAAGGACCATCATCGCAACCGCCACCCCTCGTAAAAAATCTATTTCCCAAAATCTGTTTTTCATAAAAAATTAGTTAATCCGGCAATTTAAGGCCGTTTTATCCCTCCTTTTTTTACCGAAGCAGGAATTTGAATCCGGTTTTTGTTTTCATTCTAATAATTTAAAATTATATAAAAATCCTTCCACTTCTCTGGCTTAATCACCAAAAAATTAATCCGTTTTTTTGATAAACTCGGCAAACTCCCTCGCCCTCTTCAAATCTTTCTGACTAGGCCGCCCCTTATATACTCCGCCGATCCATTTCAACACGCTATAAGTGTCATACCCGGGGCAATTGAAATCCCCTGCTATTTCAAAATTCTTCTCCTGCAAAATCTTCCGGAACTTGTCATGCGATCTATTGAAAAGATTATTCCCTTTCATCCCGCTTGT
>JAWOGA010000064.1:0-6800 GCA_046497225.1 Candidatus Moraniibacteriota bacterium
ATTTGTTGCTTGTGATTTGTAATTTAATACTATTGGGGCGTAGCCAAGCGGTAAGGCACTAGGTTTTGGTCCTAGCATGCGGGGGTTCGAATCCCTCCGCCCCAGCCACTACATAAGTTGAGCTGGTCATGTTAATCGCGATAATTTTAAAGAAAATCCTAAAATGTATTGTATCTTCTATTTTTATCTTAGAACGAGCCATTGACAAAATTAGAATAAAATTGTATAGTTAGTTTTTATGTTAATACTTCATTAATGCTTTGTAAGTAGATGCTAAGTATCTAAACATAAAAAACATTTTAATTTTTATGTTAGATACAATGTATAGACAGAAGAAAGCGGTTCAGTCCCGCTCTGATAAAGGCTGGAAAAGGAGATCCAACTCCGGCGGACAAAGAAGATTCGGACAAAAAAATAATTACGGGCAAAGAAGAAAGCATACTGCCCAAAAAATAGACCCTCGATTATTCATCAACAAAGCGGAAAAAGTACAGCCGAAAGAGACTGTTGAAAACAAAAACACTATTAACAGCCTGGCAATCAACTCTCAACTAAAAGAATCCGTCAAAAATCGAGGATACACCAATCTCACTCCGATCCAGGACAAGATTATTCCTCTAGTTCTTGAAGGAAGAGATGTAATCGGTCTAGCCAATACCGGAACCGGAAAGACCGCGGCTTTTTTAATTCCAATAATTCACAAAATACTTTCCAATCCAAAAGATAAAACACTTGTGGTAGTCCCTACCAGAGAATTGGCAACTCAGATTCAGGACGAGTTTTCAGCGTTTGTGAGAAAGTTAAATCTACACTGTGTTGTTGTAGTAGGAGGAGCAAGCACTCAAATGCAAATCAAGCAACTGCAAAGACCCCATAATTTAATTATCGGGACGCCCGGTAGATTAAAAGATTTAATAGCAAGAAAAAAGCTTTCCTTGGCAGAGTTTAACAATGTAGTTTTGGATGAAGCCGACCGAATGCTGGATATGGGTTTTGTAAACGATATTAAATTACTGCTTTCCTTGGTTTCTTCAAAAAGGCAAATGATGCTTTTTTCAGCAACGTTTTCTAAGGAAATTGACAATATTGTAAAAAATTTCCTGGTAAATCCGGAGAAAATTTCCCTTAAAACCAAGGCAACCTCCAAGCAAATAGAGCAAGATGTCATTCGAGTCCAACCGGGAAGCAACAAAGATGAACTTCTGCATGATTTGCTCAATCAAAATCAATTAAAAAAAGTTTTAATATTCACCCGCACGAAAAGAGGAGCAGACAAGCTTTCCAAAAATCTTCACTTTAGAGGATTTAAGGCTGAGGCTATTCATGGAGACAAACCTCATAACAAACGCCAAAAAGTCTTAAAAATGTTTAAGAGTAATGCTTTCAATATTTTAGTAGCCACCGATGTCGCAGCCAGAGGCCTGGATATTCCCAATGTAAGCCATGTCATCAATTACGACCTCCCTGAAAATCATGACGACTATATTCACAGAATCGGGAGAACTGGAAGGGCTGACCAACCGGGAACTGCTTTGACTTTTATTAGCTAACGCCTCTTAAACTAACTTTGATTGTTAATTGATTTCCAAAATACTCATAAATGTATCACACGCTCGTATGATACATTCAAAAAACCTTGGATTAAATAAAATCCAAGGTTTTTTTGACTTCAAATTGGAATTTGCAAGATCAAGACACTCCCCTCGCCCGAGTTTGCAAGTAAAAAGTTTGGAATAAATCAACTTTATAGGAGAAAAGGGACGCAGGTAAAATTTGGCTTTATAATTTAAGACAATGTAATTTAGGGAAGCAAAACAATACTACTCTTTGCTTAGATTGACCACTTGTGAAGACAAGAAATTAAACGCTCCCGTAACCTCGTCTGTATCAGGCGTAATTCCGGGCCATCTGTTTATCTCCATTAAATAAGGTATTTGGGTATTTTCGTCAATTATAATATCCGAACGAGACCAGGAAAGATTCAAAAGCCTGCTTGTTTTTAAAGCTATTCGCTTTATCTCTTCCGGAACACATTTGGATTTAACAAACACCTCTTTTGCTCCATTGCAAACATTGTTTCTAAATTCCCCTTTACATGGATAACTTTTTTCACTGGCCATCACTTCACCATTAGCCACCAATATCCCCCAGTCATATTTATTAAAAATATACTTCTGGAATAGATAACTCTTGTGTTTGGGCAGATCTTGCATTTTCTCCATAAGCTCTTTTTCCGAATTTACGCATATAGAGCTTACTCCTCTCGCGCCCTTAATATCCTTAACCACCAGAGGGAACCCGCAGATATTCTTAATTTCAACAAGATGGTCTTTTAAATTTCCGCCACCGAAAAACAAAGTATCGGGAGTTCTGATTTTATTTAAAGCAAAAATAGTGTGATCTGTTAACTTAGAAGTGCTTTTTTCTACATAAGTAAAAGGAACGCCAAAATTCTTTAGATATAATCCGACAGCATAAGCCAAATCTCTATTAGCCCAAGATGAAGACAACCAAACAAAGGAAAAATTCTTCAAATCTTTTCCCTTATGGGTGATGGAAAACCGATCTCCTTGAAATGAAAATTGCAGCCTGCTAAAACTCCCTTTTGTTAAATTAACGGGAAATGGAAATTTTTCTAATACGCAGTTCAGATTTTTCAAAGAAGGCAATACCAATAAGTTAAACCTTTTAGTTTTTTCTTTCATATAATTATCTCCTTATATCGTCTCACTAATTATTACTCCTCCCCCAACTTAAAAATTGCCAAACATCATAATAGATAGGGTTTAAAAAAACTCTTTTTTAAAAAATGCGTTGTTGTTGTTTTAAAAATAAGCGCCTTTCATGATTTATAACAAATAAACACAATAAAATTTAAAATCTCACCTTTTTCCTTTTTTCCTCTCTGTTTCAGTTAAAAGTTTTTTACGAAGCCGAATGCTTTCCGGAGTAATTTCCAAATATTCATCATCAGTCATTATCTCAATCCCTCTCTCAATATTAAGCTCTATAGGCGGAACCAATTGAAGAGCGTCATCTGAGCCCGAAGCTCTCATATTGGTAAGTTGTTTTCCTTTGGTGGGATTAACAACCATCTCATCTCCCTTAGCAGTATTCCCAATAACCTGTCCGGCATATACCTCGGTGCTTGCTTTAATATAAAGAGCGCCCCTTTCCTGCAGGTTAGCCAAAGAATACCCCAACGCTTTTCCGGAAACCGAGGAAACCATGGAACCTGTTTCGTGTTTATTAATTTCTCCGGCCCACGGTCTAAATTCAACAACCCTAGAACACAAAATTCCATCTCCCTTGGTGTCCACGATAAACTGCCCGCGATATCCCAAAAGACCCCTGGTAGGAATTTCAAAAATAATCCTGGTCCTTTTTCCTTGGTTTTGAAGATCAATCATTTGCGCTTTTCTCTTCCCCAGTTTTTCAATAACCGAACCCGACATTTCCGCCGGAACATCCACGGTAACTTCCTCATAAGGCTCATGCTTAACACCATTAATTTCCTTGGTTATAACGTGAGGTTGAGAGACTTGAATTTCATAACCCTCTCTCCGCATATTTTCAAGCAATATGGCAATATGCAACTCGCCCCTTCCGTAAACAATGGCATATTCTGCAGAAGAAAAATCTATTTTAAGCCCTACATTTACCTCCAACTCTTTTTCCAAGCGCTCTCTGATTTGCTGATTAGTTACAAACTTACCTTCTTTTCCGGCAAATGGAGAATCATTAACAAGAAAACGAAGTGAAATTGTCGGCTCATCAACACTGATCCTGGGTAATGACTCCAAATCACTGTCTTCACAGATAGTTTCCCCAATATTTATATTCGGGAATCCCGCCACCATAACAATATCCCCGGCATAAGCCTCGTCAACACTTTTTCTTTCAGTGCCTTCAAAGGTAAACAATTTTACCACTCGTCCGGTTTCATGCGTACCATCTGTTTTCTTAACAACTAAATTTTGCCCTGTTTTTAAAACTCCTTCATACACTCTTCCTATCGCCAATCTTCCCAAGAAATCATCATAATCAAGATTAAAGGCCTGCATCCGAAGAGGTTTATCAAAATTTTGCGGAGTAGGAGCAACATAAAGCAAAATACTATCCAAAAGAGGAGTTAGGTCATCGGATTCATCTTCAAGATTTGTTTTAGCTATTCCGTCTCTTCCAATAGAATAAATAGTGGGAAAATCCAATTGTTCCTCCGTTGCTCCAAGATCGAGAAAAAGCTCAAAAATTTTTTCTTGAACATCAAGAGGCCTAGCAGCCGGCTTATCAATTTTATTGATAACCACAATCGGCTTAAAACCAAGCTCCAAGGATTTTTTGAGAACAAACCTCGTCTGCGGCATAGGTCCTTCCTGGGCATCCACCACCAAAATAACACTGTCAATGGCCCGCAAAACCCGTTCCACCTCTGAGCCGAAATCCATATGCCCGGGAGTATCCACAATATTAATTTTTGTTCCTTTATACACAACAGAAGTGTTTTTTGAATATATTGTAATGCCGCGCTCCTTTTCAAGCGCGTCGTTGTCCATACTTGCTTCTTTACTAACCGAATCGGTTTGCTTCATAATAGAATCGGTAATAGCCGTCTTGCCATGATCCACGTGCGCAATGATTGCAATATTCCTAATTTCCATAAATAATACTCTCTTACAAATAAAAAACTGCCGCTTGGCAGCAGAATCAACTAACTTAGAGACTAATCAAAAAACTAAAACCCTAAATAAATTATTTCTACCTATATCCCGCAAAAATAGCTTTTGCGTTTTTTTGCCACTTGCAAGCAAATCCTATAATCATTTTACTCAATTTTCCTTTAAATGTCAATTAAAAGCATCTTTCTACTTTCAAACTATCAAGTTAAATTTAAAAAAGAAAAGACTTTCGGTAAGCAAATCACAAATTCAAAGTAAAAGCAAGAAGCAAGGTAATTAAAGGTCAAAAATCAACCCGGTGGAACAAGTGCCGTTCCACTCGGGTCAACCCGGTGGAATAGTCCTTTGGAATTCCACACGGGTCAAAATGACAATCAAAAATGTAAAAATATTTAAAAGATACAAATTACAAGATGCAAGATGATTTGAAAGAAACAAGGTACAAGAAACAAGATACAAACAAATTACAAATTCGAAATTAAAAGGTACAAAACGTCTATTCAGAGCCAGGCGCCAAAATAAACCCGACAAACTTAGTTTGTCGGGTTTATTGTTGCCTTAAACTCCAAACAGAAGCAAGAAGCAAGGGGATAAAAATTCAAAATGCAAAAGTCAAAAATCAAAATGACAAAGTAAAATGTAAAAATGCTTGAAAGGCACAAATTTCAAACAGAATCAAGAATCAAGTCAGTTATACTAAAACCACCCAATAATTATGATATAATATGCAGCAAAAGCTGGGCGCTCATCTCTTTGCTTCTTGAGATTCATTCTCCAATTAAGTCTATGACGCGCAGCTTTGGCTGCCCAAGTTCTTTCATAAAGACCAATAAACTGATCAGGCTTTCTCTTTTTTGGAGAAATGCTTCAATAATTTTGACGAGACAGTCTATTGAAACAGCTTGGCGGCCGGAAGTTTAATCATTAAGATATTGATTATGAAAATCATATCTATAGGCATCGACGTTTCCAAAGGGAAACTGGATGCGGGCTTGATCTTTGAGAATCAGGCAAACGAAAACCTCCGGTATGGCAATAACCAAAAAGGCATTCCTAACTTGGTCAAAATGTTGAAATCCCGCCAAGATAATGTAGAGGATATACCAATAGTGATCGAAGCCACCGGAGGGTATCACTATGGTATCACATTCTCTTTGATTGAAAAAGGTTTCAAGCAAGTCAGAGTTATTAACCCCCTCATTACCAAGAAGCATTTATCAGGAACTGTCCGTAAGATTAAAACCGATAAAAAGGATGCTCTTTTATTGGCAAGGATTGGTCTTTTAGAGGAACTTAAAAACTATACCGAGACTAAGAAAGAAATTCTCCTTAAAAGGAAAGTCAGGACTTATCACTTTCTCAAAAAAGAACTCCAAAGGATTAATAATAGGCTAAGTAGCGTTAAGAGCTTAAACTTGGATGATGATTTTGAAAGCAATGAATTGCAAGACTGTAAGGAATACTTGGAGCTAAAACTCGAAAAAGTGAAAAGGGAAATAATTAAAGGCATTAAATTGAATTTTCCTAAAATCAGAGGAGTATCAGACTTTAGCCTTAAAGCCATAGCAGCCGAGATGGGAAATGTTGAAAGATTTGACAACCATAAACAGGTAATAGCTTTTGCCGGTCTGGATCCTTCTGTAAAAGAGAGCGGAACTTCTATCAAAGGCAGAAGCGCTCTTTCCAAGAGAGGATCTAAGACTTTGAGATACTATCTCTATCAATCAGCATGGGGTGTTATGATGCATAATGATAAATACCGGGATTATTATCAACACAAGAAAAACATTGAAGGGAAGCATTACTACACTTGCCTATCGGCAATAGCCAGAAAACTTTTATGCGAGATTTATTTTAACTTGAAAGAACACTCATATTATATTAAATAACTATTGACTTTAGTATACGAGAAGCAAGAATTAAGGGAATAAAATAAAAAGATACAAATTACAAGAAACAAGTTACAAACAAATTCAAAATTCAAGATCCAATAATATCCCATTTACCAATTACTTTCCAAACTTTCCAAACTTTCACACTTTCACACTTTCCAAACTTACTAAACCCTCAGCTTCTCTTCAATACCTCCTCTTTTTTTAAGAGTAATCTCCTTGGTTATGT
>JAWOGA010000084.1:0-2669 GCA_046497225.1 Candidatus Moraniibacteriota bacterium
TTGCCAATCAACAACAATCTCCGCACTCCGATTCCGGTCTTCACCAGCAAAAAAAGCTGGAAATACCTCAACACAATCCGAGCAATAGAAACAAAAAACACCGTCAGCGCCGCCCCGGTCAAAATAACAAACCGGGAAGAAAACCAATCCGGCTCCAAGAACAAAACCAGCACGATTCCCATCAAAGCAATAGTTGTTGCCCGAGCAACCCTGTAAACTTCCATCACTTTACCCTTGTTGGAGCGGATATTGTAAAGCCCTTCAATAGCAAAAACAGCCACAAAATAGGCGGCCACCAACAGCAAAATCTGCAAATACTCCCGGGGCGAAAAATCATACAAAATCGGCCTCACCTCCTGCACCAGCTCCGTCCTTCTCAAAAAGAAGGCAACCACTCCGGCCAAAACCACCATCGCATAATCCACCGGCACCTGCAAAGCGCTAAAAAATAACTCCGCTTTCTTCATAGACCCCCGAATAAATAATAATGATAAGTATTTTTATTATACAAAAAACCCACCCGCTTGTCCATAAACTTAAACGCTCCAGCTTAACAAAAATTAATACCAAACAAAAACCTTATATAAAGTTTTGCAATAAATATTGTTTAATTAAATTTTGTGTAATTAATTTCCTTAGCAGTTTTACCCACAACTCCAGTATCTAAATTCTGGCCTTGAATAATTTCTTCCGCTTCCTCTTTTGAAATTTCATCGTTTAAAAACTTGCGAATAGTTATTATATAATTTTTGGATAGATCTTCGGCTTCCTTGAAGAGTTTTTTTAATGTTGTTTCTTTGGACTTTCCGCTGAATAAGTCTTTATACTTAATCTTTTCCGGAAATTGGACTTTTTTGGCGTTTTGATAAAAAAGTCCCAGCAAATCGCTAATTTTTAGAATATTAATTTTATTGAGAAATAAGATTAAATAGTATAAATACATTCTTCGAAAGAGGAGGTTGTTTGAATAATGCTTTTGATAGGTTTCCAGTATTTCTTTTTGGCTAACATTAAACTTATTTTCCAATAGCGAAGCAAACTTCAATGAGGGGATATCGACGCGTTGAGGATCTAAGAGTTTGAATTGGCTATGCAATTTTCTATCCAAAGCTGTTTCCAGTTGGCGATGGCGGTGAAAGTTCATGGGATTTTGTTCTTTGTTTTTAGAGTAAGGATTGCCGGTTAAATAAAAAATAATTGGATGAAAGACGATATCCATAGCCAGGTGGGTTAAAAAGCCATAAAGAAAAATCTCATCCCGGGAGTTTCTTTCCTGTTTTATTTTTTCTGCCAATTTTATGGGGGTTATATTGGTTTTTTCTCCTTCGTGGCCGTGAATAAAGTCGGATATTTTTTTGTTTTCCGGATTTTTGGAATAGAAGAAAACATCCGGCGAGTAGCTGCCGAGTAGATAAAATTTTTGTTGTTCTTGAATTTGACTGGCAAGCCGTGGGCTTTCTTTTTGGATTCCGGATAGAACTTTTTCTGCAAAATAGGTGTGGGTATTTTCTTTTGGCATATAATTAGGATAATTATTAGCTAAACTTGATTTTATCAAGGCTTTAAAATGATAACACATTCCAGGCCAATTGTAAAAAAACCCAACTTCGAATTATTCGTTCAAATCACCACATCTTGACAAAACTTTATATAAAGTTTATTATTTATATAAAGTTTTAAGTAGGGGCTGCTGATTTTTGTAAAAAATCTGCTGCCCCTCTGCCTGCCCCTGCTTCAGCGGGGAAAAATTATTTAAACCAAAATCCCATAAATAAAGTTCCCGCATTGCGGGATTCACACCGCTTTAAAAATATAAATAATTTTACATTAAGTGCTGCTGTTTCAGCAGAGCCTAAGTATTATCTCATGAATTCAATTTTCTCTAAAAAACTACATTCCCTTCAGCAAGCCGCCAATATTACTCAAGAAGAAATCGCCGAAAAATTGGGCGTGTCTTTTGCTACTGTCAACAGCTGGATCAACAACAGATCATACCCGCGCAAAAAACATCAAGAATTGATCAACGGTTTGTATGAATTTTATGTTACCGGCAAAGGAAAAATTCTTTCCAACAAGCTGGAAGAAAAAAAATCGACTATCAAAGAAAAAGCCAAGAAGTACCAATATGTCACAAATTTAATAACAAGCCGCCGCGATTTGAAGGATCAATTTTTATTATTGCTCACCTACCACACCAACCGGATTGAAGGCAGTACCATGACCCGGGAGGATACCGCCGCCGTGATTTTCGATAACCAAAACCTCTCCAACCGGTCTCTGGTTGAACAAATGGAAGCTAAAAACCATCAATCGGCCGTTAATTACACCTTAAACGAGTGGACTAACTCTAAAAAGAAAAAAATCACCTCGGAAGAAATCCTAAAACTCCACCGCATCCTTACCAACAGCATTTTAAGCGATGCCGGATACTACCGAAACCACTCCGTCCGCATTGTCGGCGCAAATGTCCCGACAGCTAATTGGCAGTCGGTGCCGCAAAAAATGGAGGGTTTGATCAACGCGATTAACAACCCCCAAAGCAAAGACGCTATCCTAAACATCGCCCAAATCCACGCCCGCTTTGAACAAATCCACCCCTTCTCCGACGGAAACGGCCGCATCGGACGCCTCCTGATGAATATGATGGCCTTCCAACAAGATCTTCCGCC
>JAWOGA010000068.1:0-5565 GCA_046497225.1 Candidatus Moraniibacteriota bacterium
CCGCCTCAGCATCCAAAGCCTCTCCCATCTCCCGAGCAATTTTCTCGGTATTTCCGTGATGGATAGAGGCATAAACAATGAGATTTTTCATAAACGCAAAGCTTAATTTTAGGTATTAATAAGAAATTCCTTATAGATAAAATTAAAATTACCACTAAATCACTAATCCACACTACTATTTTAACATTATGCGCAACAAAAACAACAAAAATCAAAACCCCAAAATATCCCTCAACTCCTCCCTTATCTTCTCCCCAAACTCCTCCATCCTAGTAAAATCCTTTTGCGCCACTCTATGAATGCCTTTTTCTCTGGCCTCCTCGTTGAAATCCGGAACCGAGGAAATGGAGATAATCCTGTCCTTGTTGAATTTCTCAAAATCAAGCTCGTGAAAACTGCCGGGCTCGCCCTTGTCCGCTTCCCGATCCAAAAAAACAATATCTTCCCCGCTCCATTCCCGATCATTCACAAATTCCTCCACAAAACCATACTCCTGCAAAACCACCGCAGACAATTCCACCTGCTTTTTAATCGCCTCAAAATCTAGCTCCTCCAAAGCCCTCAAGATCACCCCGCAGGCCTTCAAATCATCTTCTAAAATTAATACTCGGATGGTTTTCATTTGAACTAAAACAAATAATTACTTATTTGAACTTGCCCGCTTATCCTTATTGCTTTTGCAAGCCTCCTCCACCATTGGCCTGGTTTTATCCAAATCCACGTGCAAACCTTGCACTCTAAACCGATGCAAAGGAGAATCATTTTCATAGTCAAAGCCGGGGAAACCTTTCAGCTTATCCAGTAATTTAAAATCTTCTCCGCCCACAAAGGAAAAATACATATCTCCCTGGCCCAATAACTCTTCCGCTCCCTCCGCTCCGGTGAACAGTTTGGACTCTTTTGCGTAAGGCATTTGAAAAGCCGCAATAGCCGGCGCAATTTTAAAAACTTCAAACTTTTCCGCATCCGGCTGTTGAGTGGCAAACAACGTGTACACCCCTAATCCTCGAGGCGCGCAGAAAGATTTAACAATGACTTTGTTGGTTTTATCCTTATCAACCCGGAAGAACTCTCCCAGTTCACTGCAAACCACTAAAATATGAGGGACTCCCGGACTCGCTCCCCCGTGTTCTTCCTGATATTTCCAAATAGTGGGATAGCCTTTTTCGCGCAATTCCTCGGAACGTTTATTATACAAAGACTCGAGCCAATCCAATTCTTCCAACCCTTCTTCCACGCTTCTAACCCTGGGTCTCAACAAGTGCGGGATACCGTCAAAATCAGCCAGATTATCCACCGGATCAATGAGTAAGACACGAAAATTTTCCGGCGCGTGGTTTTTGATCAAGTGCAACAAACTAACCCGCAAAAACATCCCCACTCCGGAAAGCATACTGCCGGCAGCTAATAAATTTGTTCCGATACTCAGATCATAGCTAGCCCACCCATCATCCGCTTTCCCGATCGGAATGAAAAAATCGCTCTCCTCCGGGAACTTCCGGAAAGAAGAAGAATCAATAGACTGGCTCCAATCCAAAGGCATTATCAAGTGATCCAGAGCCCGCAGATCCGCCACCTTTTCCCAAAACCGCTCCAGATCCACCCTCGCCTCCGGATCCCCCCTTTTTTTATTAATATCAATTTTTGGCATAAATTTTTATTTAATTAGGCTCTGCTGAAACAGCAGCACTTAATGTAAATTTATTTATATTTTTTAAAGCGGTGTGAAAAATTATTTACCTTATTTATGGGATTTTGGTTTAAATAATTTTTCAGGGGCAGCTAATTTTTTACAAAAATCAGCAGCCCCTAATTATATTTTTCCCAATCAACACCCGAAAGCCTGCCAATTCCAACTTTTGAAAATCCATTAATTTCAATTCGAATTATTAATGATGATAATACCCCTTACGATTTTAGCAATTGAGCAATAAGAGCAATCATTTGATCTTTCTCTTTTGCTTTACTTTCGGCAATTAACAAAGCCAACGCCGTTAAAGCGTTGTCGTTGATTTTCTTTTCTCCGCTTGTGCGATACAAATAATTATTCTTATCTAAAAAATACACAAAAAGAAAAGAGGCAATTCTTTTATTACCATCCACAAAAGGATGGTCTTTTATAATCAAATATAGAAGATGCGCTGCCTTGCTTTCGATGGAATTATAAAGATCCTTGCCGCCGAAAGTTTGATATAAATTCTTTACAACAGCCTCAAATTTAAAGCCCGATCTCCTCCCAAAAAGTTCCCCGGCCTCTTTCTTGCCCTTTAATTTGAGTTTCAATTGATGCGCCGCGCTCAAACAATCATCGTGGCTTAAAGCAAACTGGGCTTTTCGACCTTTTCCGGTTTTTAAGCTATTGCTATCGTATTTTTCCAAAAGAGAAAAAGTGTTAGCGTAATCGCTTAATAAATCCAGTATCTCTCCTTCCTGGCCTTGTAGCCGCTTGACTTTGGATTTATTTTTTAAGAAATGAATCGTCTGCTGGAGCCGGTTGAATTTGCTGCGCGCCTCTTCTAATCTTTCCTTATTAACGGCGTATCCTTCCAGGAGATAGTTTTTTAAAACTTTTGTCGCCCAAATCCTGAACTGGGTCGCCCGCCTAGAATTGACTCTATAGCCGACAGAAATAATGGCGTCCAGATTATAAAATTGAGTTTTGTATTTTTTGCCGTCCGAGGCAGTATGTTCCAAAATGGAACTAACTGCTTCTTTGTTTAATTCTCCTGATTTGAATATATTGTTTAAATGTTTTGTTATAGCCGGTCTTTTAGTGCCAAAAAGCTCCGCAATCTGAGCTTGCGTTAACCAAACGGTTTCATCTTCAAAACGCACTCTCAACTCAACCTCGCCTTTGGCGGGTTTGAAGATAACAACTTCCCCCTTATTAATTTTTTCTTCTCGTTTTTCAGCCATTTTTTAAAAAAATAATTTAACACACCAATCTGCTGTTAACTAAAAGATTGCCGGCGTTAGCCCCGAATCCAGCTAGATAAAAACAGGCAAACTCAGAGCTCTTTAATACTTTCAATCCTTTTATTCCATTATAAACCACAAAAGCAAACATCCAAAAAACCCGCAAGGCTTAAACCAAGAGAGCCATCGCGGAAAAATAGGTTATCATCGAAACCAAGGAAGCCAGTGTCGCTCCCCACAAAATATCCACCACGGATATTTTTAGAGGCCAGTCTTTCAAAACCGCTAGATTGGTGAGATCGTAAGTGGCATAAGCGATTAAGCCGAAAAAGGCTCCCCGCCAAAAAGCGCTTGCCCAGGACAAGAATTCAATCGCCGGAGAAATAACAAAAAAGACCAGGCCGAAAACAAACAGCCCGTAAAAAACAATAGCCGCCGGCCAATTAACATCTTTTTTCATCAAAGGCCCGATTTGCCCCCGGTAAAAATTTTTTGCTATCACCCCGAGCCAAAGCATATCAAGAGCCAGAAAAACAACAAAAGCGATTAAAAATAATTGTAAAAGCATATTTTTAAAATAGTTTTTAAATCCCCAAAATATCCCTCAACTCCTCCCTTATCTTCTCCCCAAACTCCTCCATCCTAGTAAAATCCTTTTGCGCCACTCTATGAACGCCTTTTTCTCTGGCCTCCTCGTTGAAATCCGGAACCGAGGAAATGGAGATGATCCTGTCCTTGTTGAATTTCTCAAAATCAAGCTCGTGAAAACTGCCAGGCTCGCCCTTGTCCGCCTCCCGGTCCAAAAACACAATGTCTTCCCCGCTCCACTCCCGCTCATTCACAAACTCCTCCACAAAACCATACTCCTGCAAGACCACCGCAGACAATTCCACCTGCTTTTTAATCGCCTCAAACTCCAGCTCCTCCAAAACCCTCAAAATCACCCCACAGGCCTTCAAATCATCTTCTAAAATTAACACTCGGATAGTTTTCATAAATCTTAGTGTTGTCAATTTTTAAATTTTTGCCGTTTTTTAGTAATACTTGGATAGACGGAAACGGTATTCGTAAGCGTAGCGCTGATGACATAGAAATAGCGATTATTGCATAATTTTGATAATATATAGACTCCCCGCGGGTTCAAGCGTCCATCCTGCGGGTTCAATCCCGAGTCTTCGGGACGCCCCGCGGATTCAATTGTCCGCTTGAACTTCTTGGCGGGTTCAGGTGTCCACCTGAACCTTATCCCTGCTTATAATTTCTTATAATCTATTTAATCCCGCCTCTTGGCGGGTTCAAGCGTCCGCTTGAACCTCCCCCAATCCACCTCCTTCCTCAACTCCTCCAAAATCCTCACCATTGCCCAGGTGTCAAGCTGGCAGTATTTCAGGAGATCTTGGCAGATTTGTTGCTAGTCTTGACTATTTAATCCATCAACAAAATCTTGTGCCATCCTATCTCTTTCTGCTTTGTCTGTATATCCCTCCCGAATATCTTTCATAACCTTAGAAATTTCCTCTTCAGTCAAATCCTCAAATCTTTTTTCATCAGATTTTTTCTCGTCTTTTTCCCCCATTTCACTCACCGACTTGTTAATTTTTCCCATAATATTTAAAATAATTTTTATCCCCAAAAAATTCTATCCCGCTTACTCAAATTCTCCTCTTCTTCCTAATACCTCCATTTTTCGTTATCTCATAAAAAACCTCTCTTGGAGTCGACCCTTTTGACTCAGACACAATTCCCTCATCCACAAGTTTATCCATCAGTCTACTGCCTTTCGTGTAACCAATTCTCAATCGGCTCTGCAAAAAAGCAGCTGATGCGTGCTGCTCTCTAATTACTAACTGCTTAGCCGCCTCATAAAGATCATTCTCACCATACTCAACATCTCTCTCTGGCAAATCATTAAACAGAACATCATAATTAAATTCAAAAAACGAAATCCCTTCCGCTTCTAAAATCTTCTTAACGTACTCATGCATCTTTTCCGGACTAATCCCCTTCTTCCCTCCAATTATTAAAGCAAATGGATTCTTTTTCATTTTTTGGTGATTGGTTAAATATTATGCGGTAAAAAATTTAGTCAGACTTCAAATTATGATCAAAAAACTCAAAACGCTTTTGTCAAAAATCTAATTATTAGCCCAATGATGTTTTATATATTCGTTAGCTTCCTTCATATCCATTGGCTGAGAGGAAGCGGCGGCTCTCACAAAAAACTCCTGGTCACCACTCTCTTTGCTTTTCACATAAACCGGTTGACCGCTGTTAATAATCTCGATTACACAAACATCCTTATCCTTCAATTTAACTATTTGACTGGATATATAATGATGATTTTCTTTGCCTAAATAATTATTTATTATTTGATCTAACTGCAATAAAAATCCGTCTTTATTATTGTTTTTAACTGTCTTGTAATCTTTTTCTAGGCCTAAAATTTCCCCATTATCATCAACGCCAATAAATAATTTTCCTCCACTGGAATTCAAAAAAGCGGCAACGGTTTTAGTAATTACATATTCTAACTTTTTATTAACATTTCCATTATGATAATCCCACCTCAAGGAAGACTTAAACTCCACATAATCACTTTCTCCCTCTTGAATTAAACTTAAATAATCATTACCTTCCATCTTAGTTGAA
>JAWOGA010000007.1:0-25278 GCA_046497225.1 Candidatus Moraniibacteriota bacterium
GGCCCAGCGGCTGGCCGAAGTGCATCTCGGAGAACAGCATCACCGTCCCCGCGCCGAACAGGAACGAGGCGATCATGCCGCCGATACCCACCAGCGTGCCGGTTTAGAAAAGGGTCTTTACTTCTTAAATGATCCATCTAATATTTTATCAATCCATACACAATTTATTCCCTTATTAAAATCATTATTAAGAAAAAATTTAACTGCAACCTTGTTATCTATTTCAGTAAAAGAACAAACATATTTACAACCTAATTCTTTCAATTTATCAAGCAAAGCACCTAAAAGCAACTTCCCAATTTCTCTGCCTCTGAAATTAGAATCTATAAAAATATTTTCGATAATTGCCTTTTTGAAAGAAGGATTATAATTTGCGATAACAAATCCGATTACTTGTTTGTTCTCTTTTGCAACAAGAATAGGATTATTTTTACTATTGATACAATCAATTAAAACATCCTTTGACCAAAAAGTTACAACTTCATCGCTAACCTGGAATTCATTTACCGAATTTCCTAATTTGATAATTGCATCAATGTCTTTTAATGTTGCATCTTTAATATCCATATATTTTAATAAATTATTTATGCTTGTGTTTATATCCTTTTATTTCATACCTGGTGGCAACATAATCTATAATAACTCCATAAACAATCCCTGCCATAAAACCAATAACATCTCTAAATTCAGTTGCAAGATAAAACGAGCCGCTGATTATAAATCCAAAAAACAATCCGCGCAACAAAATATTTTTAGTATTATTTTTAATTTTATAGTATGGCGCCAAACCAATCACTAAACCCATAACAACCCTATTAACCCACGTAGCCAATATAAATAATTCATTTCCTATAAAACCAACCCTAAAGCTTACTCCGATTATGCAGAAAATTCCCAGGATTGCTCCTGTGATGGTGGTTATAATCAATCTCCTTTTATACATATTAATATTTTTAAAAATCATGATACACAAATATATTTTTATAAACCTATATCAAAGCTATCACAACAAAAATATTTCCTTTTAAGACCTGGAAATAATATAAAACTGGTCCTTGTCATACTTTTTTTATTTATTTCCTACAATGTTTAGGCATCACTTGGGGTGCGAAGTATTTGGGTGGAGAAGTCTACAAGACTTCGTAACCTCATATCCCTTGTTATATTCCCCGAAGGGCTGAAATTTAGTGCAACGTCCCGAAGGGAAATTTCAGAGTATTATTTTTGCCCCGTTCTATCCAATAACTCATTCAAATTTATGAACTCAATTTCTTCTCTAGTTGCTTTCAAATCTTTGATTGTAAAATTGTGAGTTTCTTCATCAAAAGCCTGACAACAGTCTTTAATGACTGTAATTTCAAAATTTCTATCATAAGCATCTTGAGCCAAACTTCTCACACACAAATTTGTCAAAATTCCGCAGATAACTATTTCATCAATTCCCTCAAGATGCTTTTCTAAATCAGTTTGATAGAATGGACTAATTTTATTTTTCTCAACAATCACGTCAGAGTCTTGCTTATTGATCTCATCAATTATTTCGACATTTTCCGAATTGGGAGCAAATTCTTCATTGGAATCTTTTTCGACGTGCTTAGTGAAGATTATTTTGTAATTATTTTTTCTGCAAAAATCTAAAAGTTTGTTGGTCTTCTCGATTAACTCGGAAACATCTCCAACAAAATAATCTGAACTTTTATCAGTCCATTCTTTTTCAAAATCTACAAGTATAAGAACTTTTGGTGTCATAATATTAAAATTAAATTTGAATTTTTAAATAATTATCGGTCAAGGGGCAAAAATAATATTGAATATAACTCGTTTTTATGCGAAATTAATTTCGTTAATAATAATAAATTGACATAAAATGCGAAATTAATTAAAATTAGATTAAATTAATCTCGCTTATATTGACATTTTACTATGAATGATTATTTGAAGCAAGCGGATAAACTGATGATGTTAAGAAGTTATTCGATGAAAACACGAAAAGCTTATTTGTATTATATTGAACAATATTTAAATTATTCCCGAAAAAAGGGATTAAAAGATAGAAATGAAGCAGTTGAATGTTTTTTGATGGAAAAGTTTGAAAGCAATAAATCGTCCCAGACAGTCAACTTGGCATTAAATTCTATTAAATTTTTTTACAAGGAGGTTTTACAAGACGAGAAGAAAATCGACTTGAAATTTGCCAAGCGAAGCAGTAAGCTGCCTGTTGTCTTAACAAGAACGGAGATTGAAAAAATTTTGGATAATATTAAAAATGACAAGTATTATTTGGCAATTTCTCTTGCTTATGGAAGCGGGTTGCGGATTAGCGAAATTCAAAATTTGAAGGTTGAAGATTTGGATTTGGATAGCTTGACAATCCATATCAAAAGCGCAAAAGGCCGGAAAGATAGAATAACTATTTTGCCAAAGAAATTAGTCGGCGAGCTTCAAAATTTAATGATGAGAAAAAATAAGGGCGATCATGTGTTCGCTTCCAATAGAGGAGGCAAACTTTCCGTGAGGTCTTTCCAGTTGATTTTCTCCAAGGCGCTTAAAAAATCGGGAGTAAAGAAAGACGCTTCATTTCATTCACTTCGCCACAGCTTCGCTACGCATTTGCTAGAAAACGGGGTTGATGTAAGATATGTACAAGAAATGCTGGGACATCAAAACATTAGAACAACCCAAGTTTATACCAAGGTGACTAATCCGAAATTAAAGAACATAAGGAGTCCGCTATGATAAAATCAAAAAATATCCGCAATTTTGCAATTTTGGCACATATAGATCATGGGAAGTTGACGCTGGCGGATCGGATGCTGGAGATAACCAAGACCATTGAAGGCCGGAAGATGGAGGACTAGCTTTTGGATACCATGGATCTCGAAAGAGGGCGAGGGATAATGATTAAGCTGCAGCCGGTGACGATGCGTTTTGAATTTCAAATTCAAAATTCAAATCTCAAAGGAGGTGATACATGAAAGAGAAGGAGTTCTTTAATAAAGAGTTTAATGAAGAAGGCGCTCTAGAAATTTTCACTTCAAGAGATGCGGAGGTATTTAGGGTTTTTCTGGAGTACATCCGCAATAACAAAATGGTAGGCGTAAAGGACTTGATCAAGCTTCGTAAAAATGTTCCTTGCAAATATCATGTGACGGAAATTTTGTCTAAAATGGTGGAGGTTGGGTTGATTTCCAAGGGTACTGAAATTAGCAGTGTTTATCCTGGGGCGGATTTCAACCAAAGCGTTTTTTATGAATTAACCAAAGAAGGAGCGGATTTTTTTCAATGTCTTTTAGTGGACGTGTGAACAGCAGCAAAAGTCGGCAAAATCTATTGTCGGCTTTTAACTTTAAAGAAAAAAGGAGGTAATGTTTTTATTCAATAATAAGTTGAGTTTAAAAAAGAACCCCTGGGTTATTTGAGTGAGTTTAATGTACAGGCTAAAAACCACTGGAAGAGCCAATAGGGCGCTTGTTATTATCTTTTGAACCAGTGGCACTGGATAAGATTAAACCAAACTTGCTTGGTTTTTTATTGCCTGCAATTAACTTTTGTGATAGCGTGAGTTTCCAAAGAAGATGTTCGTTGAAAATTTTTTGACCAATTTTAGCAAGCGAGGAGGGTGCTATGGAAATTTTTCGTGAAACTTTGGCTCGGATTTGGTCGGAATGCCGAAGGGAGCAATTGGATTTATCTCTCTTGAAGAGTCTTTTGAGGAAAGCTGGAAATGAGATAATCTCTCTGTCTAGCAAAAAGGAACTGAAATTTTTTTTGCTGGCTTTAGCCGAAGTCAATGAACTGGTTGATCATTTCTCGGGTAATATCGAATATATCACGGAAGAATATCTGGAACTTGTAAAAGAAATTATACTGCTCCATAAGATTGCGTGCAATTATATGGAGTTGGTGAGGAGGGTTTACACTCCAAGCGAAATCGAAAAAGCTTTCTGTGAAATTTTTATTCAGAGCCGAAACAAAGAAATAGAAAAAAGCGATGATCGAGTGCTGGTTGAATTTGCTATTGAAGATTTTAAGAGCTTGGAGGCCAAGGAATATTTTTTTATGAAAAATTTTAGAACGGAGATTAACCGAGCTTTTCAAAAGGAAGTGCTTGATCCCGCCTTGGGAAGCGAAGAAGGATGGGAAATCGGCAAAAAAATGTAAGCAGAGAAAAAATATTCTAACCGAAGTCCGACTTTAGCAAAGGTCGAAATCGAACTTCCGGCTATTTGGTATTTGTTTTGAATCAAGACAGTCTGGGCTAAAATTTTTGAAAAATATTCAAAAAAGGCCGGCGGGTTAATTCCTACAGCCGGCTTTTCTTTTTAGTTTAGTACTTCGCGGCCACGATGATGGCCACGATGATGGCCATGAGATGGAAATAGTGGTAGAGTAAATATATGAGCCCTAGAAAGGTAATTGGTTATTTGTTATTGGCGGTTGGGCTGGTCCGATGGTTATTTGAAATTAGTTAGTTATATTCGTTAGTGAGAGTGAAATTAAGAAATTACTGTCCGGAGGGCGATCACGCTTTGGGTAGCGAAATTGGTAAATTTATAGAGCGGGCCGGATACCCGCTCCAGCGAAAAAGATTGCGAAAGTTTTATTGGGTAATTGAGTTATACGATTGAAATTGAAGTTGTATAAGTTGGCAATTTTTAATTGAAAAAATTATGAAAAAAAATAGCGAGTGGGCAAAAAACCTAGTGCTGTTTTATAAATTATCCGGTTGGATTGTTTTTCCTGTGCTGTTGGCAATCTTTGTTGGCAAGTGGCTGGATGATAAGTATGAAAAAGAACCGTGGCTTTTCTTGACGAGTGTTGGAATTGCGTTTATAATAACTTGTGTTGGAATTGTCAGGGAAGCTTTGAAAGCTATTAAAGACATTGAAGAAAACAATAAAAACAATAAGTAGTTCGGAAGCATTCAGTGTAATGTATTGGTTTTGTTTTGTTGTTTTCTGTTTTGTTTTGTGATAGTGATGTTGTTTGTTTGGATTGAAAATAATTAAAATTTATTTAATATAATTTGATGGAAGGAAAAATCTCCAAAATCCAAGATGATAAGATTGCTTCTGCACAAGCACAGGATGAAGCGACTGGCAAAGAGACTCATGAAGTTAAACATGAGAATACCATTTTCGCTGAACCGCTTTTTGAGGTAGGAGGCTTTCAAGTAACCAATTCTTTTTTGAGTAGCTTAATCGTCACCTTTGTGTTGGTGGCTTTTTTTATTGCTGCCGGTTGGAAAATTAAGAATATCCCCAAAGGGTTTCAAAACTTTTTCGAGGTTATTTTAGAGGGGGCTTTAGACTTTGTGGATAGCATTACCGGAAATAGAAAAACTTCAGAAAAACTTTTGCCGATTACACTGACTTTGTTTTTGTTTATTCTCCTAAATAATTGGTTCGGAATTTTGCCCATTATTGGGACAATCGGAGTCGTGCAAAGCCATGGCGGGCATGATGTGCTGATACCTTTCTTCCGAGGAGGCACGGCTGATCTGAATATGACTTTGGCTTTGTCGCTTTTTGCGGTAATAGGTTCTCATATAATCGGGGTTTTAAGTGTTGGAGCATGGAAACATTTTAATAAATTTATTAATTTTGAAGCTTTAATGGAAATACCCGGCAAGATAGCTAAAGACAAAACAGTTATCTTTGTTAATCCCATTAAATTTTTTGTTGGCTTTATGGAGATAATAAGCGAATTTGCTAAAGTGGCCTCCCTTTCTTTCAGGCTTTTTGGAAATATTTTTGCCGGAGAGGTTTTATTGGCTTCCATGGCAATGATTTTTGCTTTTGCCGTTCCGTTGCCATTTATGTTTTTGGAAGTGTTAGTGGGACTTGTGCAGGCGGCTGTATTTGCTATACTGACCCTTGTGTTTATGAGTATTTCCATGAGCTCTGATCATTAAGACGAGGCCGGCATTGATTTTATTAAAGGAATTTAAAAGTTTAACAGTAAATAATTATTAATTTAAATTTATGGAAGGAGAAATGTTGAGACAAGCGGTAGATTTGACCATGCTTGCTAAAGGTCTAGCAATTGGGTTAGGTTCTATTGGCCCGGCTATCGGTATCGGTATGATAGGCGCTAAGGCTATGGAAGCCATTGGCAGAAACCCGGAAGTGTCCGGAAAAATTGTTGCGCCCATGCTTTTAGCTGCCGCTTTTGCCGAAGCTATTGCTATTTATGCTTTGGTTGTAGCGTTCACTATTAGCTAATTGCTATTTTCTTAGGACTTCGTTTCGGCGAAGTCTCGTTGAGAATATCAATGGATGATAAATTAACGATTAAATTAAACTATGGAAGCTATAATTGAATCATTTCACTTGGACTTGAAAATTTTAATTGCTCAGTTGATCAATTTTTCGGTTGTTTTAATTGTGCTTTATAAATTTGCTTACAAGCCTCTTTTGAAGAAGATGAATGAGAGAACCGAGGTTATTCAAAAAGGACTGGAGGATGCCAAAAAGTCTCAGGAGCAACTAAGTGAAGCTGAAAAAGTCAAAGAACAAAAAATCATAGAAGCTCGAAAGGAAGCCAAGGAAATTCTAGAAGAAGCTCGTCAGAGAGCGGAAGACAATAAAAGGGAAATTACAGAAAAATCAAAAGAAGAAGGGCAAAAGATAATAGAAGAAGCCAGAGAGCAAATCAACAAAGAGAAGGAAAAAATGCTCAAAGAAGTAAAAAGCCGGCTGGGTGAATTGACTGTTTTAGCTGTTGAAAAAGTCTTAAGTGAAAAAATCAAAGAAGATGGAGATAAGAAATTAGTTGAAAAGGCGGTCAAAGAAATTGAAAAATGAAATGAAAAAGAATTGCCAAAAGATAAGCGTAGTTTTTAGAAGATGTTAAGTAAGTTAATTACATATGAAAATAACTAGTAAACAGTATGCCAAGTTTTTAAGCGATATATCTCGAAGAAAAGACGAGGAACAGGATGTTTTGTTAAAAAAAATAGCCAAAGTTATTAAAAAAAATAGGGATGAAAAAAAAGTCAAGGAAATTGAGAAAATTTTTAATGATATTGAGAAAAGGGAGAGCGGGATTTTGGAGGCGATAGTTTATTCCGGAGAAAAATTAAATAAAGATCAGTTGGATGTTATTAAAGAGAAATTGGCTAAAAAGAAGAATGTATCTAAAAATAAAGTTGAAATATCCAATGTTTTAGATAAAAGAATCAAAGGAGGTTTGTTGATAAAAGCGGAAAATGAAATTTTTGATGGAACTTTAGACGGCAAGTTAAAGCAATTAAGAAAGGCGTTGGTTTAATTTTAAAAAGTTTTATTATAATAAATTGCTAAATATATATTATGAACAAAGACTACATCGTTGAAAATCTTAAAAAACAAATTTTAGACTTTGATAGCGGCATGGAGACCAAAAAAACCGGAAAAGTAGTTGAGGTGGGAGACGGGGTTGCTAAGATAGTCGGTTTGGATGAGGTTATGATGTCGGAAATGGTTAAATTTGAAGTTGAAAAGAAAGGAGAGGATATTTATGGATTAGCCATGAACTTGGAAGAAGGCGAAGTGGGAGTTATAGTTATTGGGAATATCGATTTAATTAAAGAAGGCGATACGGTTGTTTCTACCGGAAAAGTTTTGTCTGTTCCGGCAAGCGAGGATATGATTGGAAGGGTTATTAACCCTCTTGGTGAAGCAATAGATGGCAAAGAGGCACTGGAAAGCAAAGAAACTTACCCTATAGAAAAGATAGCCCCGG
Organism: Candidatus Moraniibacteriota bacterium; assembly: GCA_046497225.1. GTDB lineage: Bacteria > Patescibacteriota > Minisyncoccia > Moranbacterales > DUUL01 > JAXHLG01. The sequence continues at coordinate 7,726 of JAWOGA010000007.1, forward strand.
GCGTTATTTCCAGGGAAGAAGTTAAACAACCATTGCAAACAGGTATCAAATCTATTGATGCCATGATTCCGATAGGCAGAGGCCAAAGAGAGTTGATTATCGGAGACAGGCAAACCGGTAAAACCGCTATTGCAATTGATTCTATTATCAATCAAAAAGATCAGGATGTAGTGTGTATTTATGTTGCTATAGGACAAAAAAAATCAAAAGTAGCGCAAATTGTTTCCAAGCTTGAAGAGCATGGAGCAATGGATCATACTATTGTTGTAGTTGCGGGAGCATCTGACCCCGCCGCTTTTTCTTTTATTGCTCCTTATGCCGGTTGCACGATTGGAGAATATTTTATGAACCAAGGAAAAGATGTTATGGTGGTTTATGATGATTTATCCAAACATGCCTCATCTTACAGACAGATATCTTTATTACTGAGAAGGCCTCCTGGAAGAGAGGCTTACCCGGGAGACGTTTTTTATCTTCATTCCAGGCTTTTGGAAAGGGCTGCCAAACTAAGTAAAGAATTTGGGGGAGGATCTTTAACCGCTTTGCCCGTTATTGAAACTCAAGCCGGAGACATTTCTGCTTTTATTCCGACTAATGTTATCTCTATTACGGACGGACAGATATTTTTAGAGGCTGATCTCTTTTACCAAGGTTTTAGGCCGGCTATTAATGTAGGCCTTTCTGTTTCCAGAGTGGGATCTTCGGCTCAAACCAAAGCTATGAAAAAGGTGGCCGGAAAAGTTAAGTTGGAACTAGCCCAGTTTAGGGAATTGGAAGCTTTTACTCAATTCGGTTCAGATTTGGATGAACGAACTAAACGTAAAATAGAGAGAGGCTATAGAACCAGAGAGGTTTTAAAGCAAAATCAATATGCTTCTTTGCCGATGGAGAAGCAAGTGGTTGTGATGTGGGCGTTGAATAATGAATATTTTGATGATATAGAAGTGGAAAAAATCAGACAAATAGAGGGGGAATTACTTCAATATTTTAGTGAAGCCGGTCAAGATGTTTTGAATAAGATAAAAGAAAAGAAGGAATTAGATGAAGAATTAGAAGGAGAGATCAGAAAAATAGTTGAGTCATATAAAAGTACTATTGAAGCGGAAGAATCTACTGATGGTGAAAAAAATTTGGAGAATGAAGAAGAGGAAAAAGAAAGCGGCAAAAAATAGGGAATGGCAATTTGTGATTCGCTGTTGGTGGCTGGTTATTGGGTAGGCAATTTTAAATTTTGAATCAATTTTCTAATTTCTAAATCTTTTCAACCCTTAGTTTTAGCTGCTGAATCTCAACTTTATAAACTTTATAAACTTTTTACTAACGTTTATGGCAAATAGCACCAAAGAAATTCAAAGAAGAATAAAATCGGTTAAAAATACCCGGAAAATAACCAGGGCAATGGAAATGGTGTCTGCGGCTAAAATGAGGAAAGAGGTGGAAAGAGTTTTAGCGATAAGAAGCTATGCTCATTCTGCTTGGAATGTTTTAACCAATTTATCCAAAAGCCTGAGAAGATATCAGCATGGGCTTTTGGAGGCTAGAGAAGTTGAAAGAGTATTGGTTGTTTTGGTGACTTCCAATCGAGGTTTGTGTGGCAGTTATAATTCCCAATTGATTAATAAAGTTATGAATCAAGTAAAAAATCCGGGCTTGATAAAAATCAATAGAGTGGCCGGAAGAAGAATAAGCTCTCAGGTGGCTGATGAGGATGTCCAATTTGATTTTGTAGCTGTGGGAAAGAAAGGATTTAATTATTTGACTGCTAGGAATTATAACGTAAACGCTCTTTTTGAGGATTTTAATTATAGCCCTAGCCTTTATGATGTTAGGTCATTGGCTAAAATGGTGATGGATGATTATTCGGAGAGGAAGTATGACAAGGTTGTCTTAGCTTATACTGATTATATCAATACTATGAATCAACAGCCTCGTTTAAGGCAGTTGTTGCCGATTTCTCAAATTGATCTGGAAAAACAAATTGAAGAGATGAGCAGTACAGAAAATGGACCCAAAAAAGAACAAGAGGAAGAGGATTCACCCATTGGATATAAAATCGAACCAAGTCCCGAGCAAGTAGTTGAACACATTTTACCTCGCTTAGTGGAAATGCAATTATACCACGCTATTTTGGAGTCAAATGCATCCAAAGAATCTGCTAGAATGATGGCAATGAAAAATGCCAGCGATGCCGCTTCTGATATGACAGAACAGTTGCAATATTCCTATAATCAGCTCCGTCAAGCCGCTATTACTCAAGAAATTACCGAAATTACTACGGGGAAGCTGGCACTGGAGGATTAGAATCAATAAAACATTTAAGCATATAAACATTTAAGTATATTAAAATGAGTAAAAATATTGGGAAAATATCACAAATCATTGGTCCGGTTGTAGATGTTGAATTTGAAGAAGATCAATTGCCGGCAATCAACGATGCGCTTGAAGTTCAAGCTAAAACCCAAGAAGGGGGAAGGATTGTTCTTGAGGTGGCCAGACATTTAGGATCAAGTCAAGTCAGAACTGTAGCTATGACTTCCACGGATGGTCTTCAGAGAGGAACTGAGGTTCGGGGAGCGGGTCAGCCCATTTCTGTTCCGGTCGGGAAAGAAGCTTTGGGAAGAATGTTTAACGTTTTAGGAGAAGTTGTTGATGATGTAAAAGGAGAGGTGAAGAACAAGAAGGAATATCCGATTCACAGGGAGTCTCCTGATTTTGCCAGCCAATCAACCAAGCAAGAAGTACTGGAAACCGGAATTAAAGTTGTTGATTTGATTTGCCCTTTCTTGAAAGGCGGAAAAGTGGGATTATTCGGTGGCGCCGGTGTAGGAAAAACTGTTTTGATTCAGGAATTAATCAGAAATATAGCCCAGGAGCACGGTGGGTATTCTGTTTTTGCCGGTGTTGGAGAAAGAACTAGGGAAGGCAATGATTTGTATAATGAAATGAAAGACTCGGGAGTGATAGATAAAACTACTTTGGTCTTTGGTCAAATGAATGAACCGCCGGGAGCTAGGCAAAGAGTGGCTCTTTCGGCTCTTTCTATGGCTGAATATTTCAGGGATGAGGAAAATAGGGATGTGTTGCTTTTTATTGATAACATATTTCGTTTTACTCAAGCCGGAGCCGAGGTTTCCGCTCTATTGGGAAGAATTCCTTCTTCTGCCGGATATCAGCCTACATTAGCTGAGGATATGGGTAAATTGCAAGAAAGAATTACCTCTACCGATAAAGGGTCTATTACTTCTATTCAAGCTGTTTATGTTCCGGCCGATGATATCACTGATCCCGCTCCGGCAACAACTTTTACTCATCTTGATTCAACCGTAGTGCTTTCCAGAGCTTTGTCTGAATTGGGAATTTATCCGGCTGTGGATCCTCTTGATTCTAATTCGACCATACTTGACCCTAAGATTATTGGAGAGGAGCATTATGAAGTAGCTAGAGATGTTCAAAAAGTCTTGCAGAAACATAAGGATTTGCAGGATATTATTGCTATTTTGGGTATGGAGGAGCTTTCTGATGAGGATAAATTAACCGTTTCCAGAGCTAGAAAAATCCAAAGGTTCTTATCTCAGCCTTTTTTCGTGGCAGAGCAATTTACCGGACAAGAAGGTAGATACGTTTCTATTGAAGACACTATTAAAGGATTCAAAGAAATTTTGGATGGAAAGCACGATGATAAAAATGAACTTGATTTCTATATGAAAGGAAATATTGAAGAAGTAGTAGAAGCATCTAAAGAAAATCAAGAGAAATAATGGACAAATTTGCAACAACCTGCATTTTCGTTAAAATTACAAGTTTGTTGAACTCTAAGTTATAAGTTATCTTAAAATGGCGAAGAAAAAAATAATTTTAAAAGTTGCAACGCCGGAAAGAATTGTTTTGGAAGAAGAGATAGAGCAAATTACCCTTCCAACCCAAGAGGGGGTTATTACTGTTTTGCCTGATCATATACCTTTAATCACTAATCTGGTTTCCGGGGTGGCTGCAGTTGTGTCTGGCGGAGAATTAAAAGAGATGGCTATTTCGGGAGGTTTTTTGGAACTTCATAATAATGAGCTTACTATTTTGGCTGATACTGCTGAGAAAGCTGATGAAATTGACATAGAGAGAGCTGAAGAAGCCAGAAAAAAGGCCATTGAACAAAAACAAGACAAAAGGAAATTTTTGGATGAAACCCAATTTGCCACTGTTTTGTCAAAGATAGAAAAAGAGTCCGCTAGAATAAAATTAGCCAAAAGATATCAACGCAGAAGCAAGCGAAGGATTAATTTGAACGACCATCAGTAGGGATTTATTTTTTCTTTTTAGTGAAGCGCTTAAAGTCCTTAAGCGCTTTTTTAATTTCTTTCTTTCCTGAAAATTGGTGATATAGTAATCTCAAATAAAAAAAAGCCCAAAAATAAGGCTTCAAATAAGAAGGATAATTTTTGTGAAAAAAAATTAAACCGCTTTTAACTAAGTGATAGTTTTTAGTCTTTGAATTTGATGAGTGCGATTCCGTGTGAAAAATAGTGGTATTTAAGAGTGTTTTTAATTTAAATCCGGCCTTCTTGGCTCTTAAGCAAAAATCTGCGTCTTCATAATAAAGAAAATAGGATTCATCTAAAAATCCTATTTTTTTAAAAACACTGCTCTTGATCAATAAACAAGCTCCGGTAAGATAATCTGGTTTTTTTTTGTTAGAGTGCGTGGCTTTCATTTTTAACCAATTGAGTTCACCCGATTCAAAAAGAGTTGTTCCTTGCGGGTGTTTTATCTTTGGAGAAATAATATCAAACCTTTTCGTTTCTTTTATTAACTGTTTTAAACTTTCTTTTTTTAGTTGAGTATCCGGGTTTATTAACAAGATGTTGCTAAAAAAATCTTGTTTAAGAGCTTTTTTTATGCCTTGGTTTACAGCTTTGGCAAAGCCGGTGTTAGCCTTGTTTTTAATTAGCTTAACAGCTTGATTTTTGTATTTTCTTTTAATTATAGAGACGGTTTTATCGCGGGAGTTGTTGTCAATAACGAATATTTTAGTTGCGGATTTTAAACATTTAGCATTATTCAAAATAGAATTAAGACACTTTTGAATATTTTCTTGATTGTTATAGGTTATGACAATAACAGCGTTTTTTTTCATTTTGGAAGCTTATAGTTTTTTGGACCTCATTAATAAACTTTGCAATTCTTTTTTGGATATTACTTTGAAGAAAAATAATCCCGAGAAATAAATCAGAGGAGACGTGATTAACAAAAAGAAGAAATTAAGATCTTTCAAAAACCACAAATAAGCAAACATTAAAAAACCAGAGGTCAGCATAAAGATAAATTTTTCCACTCGAGGAAAGAAATGAAGTTTTTTATAAATAAATATTCCCGTTAAGAAAACCACCAGCAACTCTGTGATGACAGATATAATTGCGGGAACCATATAGGAGGTTTCCGGGAATCTGGGGATAAAGTATAAGTTAGTAGAAATATTAAACACTGCGCAAATCAAAAGAGCTATAAACATATATTTTTGTAAGCTGGCCGCTATTAAAATATTTATGAATAAGTTTCCGAAGAAAATTAATGCCAGAGCGAATACCACCGTTTGAAGAACCGGGACGGAAGCTTGAAATTCCGGCCCCGCAATGATATTTATAATTCCATCTGCAAGCATCACGCCACCTATCACCAAAGGAATCGTTAAGATAAAGAAAACTTTATAGTTTTCACTAACTATAAACTTAAATCTCTCTTTATTTTTATTTAGATTATAGGTAAAAAGAGGCATTGTTAGTCCCACGATCATGGCGGGGAAGAAGCTAACGTTTTCTATGACTTTTTGAGCGGCTCCAAATATTCCGACATCTTCGGGCGGGCGAAGCAAGGAGAGAAGTATGGTATTTGATCTGAAGTAAACAAAAGTAAGGGCTGTTCCAATCCCTATGGGAATTGCTTGTTTGAGAAAATTTTTCCAAAAAGAGAAATCAAATGCCGGCTTGAATTTGACAAACTGGCGAGACATTAAAAAAATGAAAGAAAAGTTGATTACCATGTTTGCCAGCAGAGTGGAAATGATGAGATAAAATCCCCAATCAAGTTTTACCCCGACAATAATTAAGCCGACTTGAATGATTTTTCCCAGTAATTCCGCTCCGGTAATTCTGTCCATAAGCAGTCTTTTCTGAAACATTCCAATTAAGACTTGGTAAAAGGATGAGAAAATATAAGAAAAAGCCACTAATACAATGGCTAATTTTAATTCCATTGGGTAGGGAAGCAAGGGAATGACCAGGGGAACAATAATCAAAATGCCCAAGGAAATGAATACCCTTATTCCCAAAGCATTGGAAATAATTTTGTTTTCGTCGGCTTTGGGTTTAGAAATACGCATAGCCGTGGTTTGAGGCAGTCCCCAATCTCCAATAGCTCCAAAAAAAGGAAGAAAGGCTAAAGCGGTTGCGTACCATCCAAAGCCTTCTTGACCCAGATGGCGTGTAATTAAGCCAATAGCCACCAAGGCAGCCGCGGTGCTTAAAATTTTGGCAACGGAAGAAAAAATTACATTATAAACTATTTTTTTGGAAGTAGACATCTTTTTGATCTCAAAGCTCAAAATTCAAAAGTCAAAATATATATATAGGCTGCTATTTTTGATTCCTTAAGCTAAACTGTCCTCAAATAAGAAAATCATGTTGCGCGTGATATTTAAAAATGCAGTTTGAATTAAATAAATACGAGCCAGTTGATAAAATTTGAAGATTCGGAGTTATTTATTCTGGATATTCTGAATTTTTGTAAAAACATTTAACTAAAAAACCGGAACACGATTATACAGCTTGCGAGTGAAACGGCGAATGAGTATCTATCTTTCAAAGTTTGCATTTCCAAAAAAGAGGACAGGTTTTCTGTTTATGTTTTTTGTTTAATCTTAATTGTATTAGCCCTTTGGTTTAATTATTACTCTTCTCTCCTCTCCCTCTCCGATACTTTCCGTTTCCAAATCACTTTTTTCGGCAACTTTCATATGGGCGATTCTTCTCTCGTAGGCATTCATTGGAGGCATTTCTACAGGTTCTTTAGTTTTTTGAACTTTGTCGATAGTCTCCAGAGTTTTTTCTATAAGAGCCTCTTTTTGGTTTTCAATGTAACTATTTACATCTACGGTGAAATTAACTCTTTCCCCTATCTTTTTAGCGGCAATAGCTCTTATGATATGTTGAAGAGCAAAAAGATTAGCGCCTGATCTTCCTATTAAATTTCTGGAATCTTTAGTGTGGATTTGAATATATATGGAATCATCTTCCGGCATTGCATCATTGACGACGTAGATATTTGCTTGAATGTTCATTTTTTCCAAGACTTCCTTTGTTATTCCCTCTAATATTTTTTTTCTTTCCTCAAAACCCATAATTTTATCTTAAATATTATTAATTGTATAGCCTTACTACTGCTTGATTAATTATCCTTTAGCCTCCGCTGCCGGTTTTTCATCAGTTTTATTCTCTTTGTGCATAATGTAGTATTGCTGTCCTATCATAAAAATAGTAGTAATTAACCAGTAAAGCGGGAGGCCCGCAGGGAAGGTAATACCTATGATAAAAGTTAAAATAGGTCCCATATAAAGCATTTGCTGCTGCATTATTTCTCCAAAATTAGGCTCCCCGTTCTTGTTTTTTTGGTCTTTTTTGGCGGGTTTATTTTTTGTCATTTTCTGCATCATCATTTTGGATTGCCAAAATTGAAATCCGGAGGCAACAACTGCAAGCGGAATACTTCTTTCAGTTATATTTATAAGACCGAAAAAAGCCATTTCTTTCAGTTGTCCGGGGTTTTCAACAAAACTATATAAGAGTTCGGAGCTTCCATTAAAGTCCATTACAGCCAAAAATACCCTATAAAGAGCGATTAAAATAACTAGTTGAATAATAAGCGGCATACAGCCGGCAGCCGGATTGACCTTCTTCTTTTTGTAAAATTCCATTATGGCTTGTCCCTGCTTTTGCTTATCGTTTTTGTACTTTTCTTGTATTTTTTTAACTTCCGGCTGAATCTCCTGCATCTTCTTTTGAGACTCAATGGATTTTTTGGAGACAGGAAGCAATGCAATTCTTATTAGAACAGTAATAATAACAATACTCACCCCTAAATCCGGGATGATGTTATAAATTTCAATCAAAAGATTGAAAAGAGGTTGGTAGATAATAACTGTGAAAAAATCTGTTATAAATGACATTTAATTTGTTTTAATATTTAAAGAATTTTTTACTAATTTTGCATAGGTTAGAGCTTTTTTCATCTGCTTTTGAGTTTGTTCCAGCCGGAGGTCTTCATTGAAATTTTTATCCAAGAAGAAAACCAAATCAAATCCCGGTTTGACTTCTTGGAGAAAGGTCTTTGCCGCTTCCCTAAGAATTCTCTTAGCTCTATTTCTCTTAACCGCCTTCTTAGAGTATCTCAAACCAACTGAAAAAGCAATCCTGCTGTGATCCAAGTTGTTTTCACAAAACTTCAAAAACAAAAAACTGCTTTTTACAGTCTTTCCATTTTTAAAAACCCGTTCAATATCTTTTTTACTCTTGAGTCTAAATTCCAAGGGTAGCATCTCGAGACGTTATTAGTTAACGGTCAAAGCCTTTCTCCCTTTGCTTCTTCTTCTTTGGAGAACTTTTCTGCCGTTTTTATCTGAAGACCTTTTTAAAAATCCGTGTACGCGGGATCTTTTCCTTTGCTTGGGTTGGTAGGTTCTTTTTGGCATATAATTGCTAGCTAAAAATTATACTTGACTAAAAATGATTTTAACAAGATAATTGTAAATAGTCAATGAAAAGTGGATTTTTTGAAAAATAATAGTTAACAAATATTTTTAAATCAATTTAATTCTTAAAATTTGAAAATTATGTTGATAAAGAAAAAGAAAACTATAAAAAAAATACTGTGGATATTTATAGGGGTTTTAGGAATTATAGGGATGATAGGATTTACCTTGGTGCCTTTATTGCAATCTCTTTAATTTATTGTTTTTAGATTATTTTAGTAAAATTTTAGTAAAATAAGCGAAATTTTTGGCTTGATTAATTAGTAAAAATATTCTTGAATATTTTTAATTAGATTGCTAGAATTTTAAAAGAGGGGTGTGAAGTTAAAGATATTATTAAAATAAAAAATGAAAAATAATAAATACTCAAAAAAACAAAAAAGGTTTAACTGGGGCTTTATTCTCTCTTTTTTGGCAGGATTGTCGTTGCTGGTTTTTATTTGGATAAATATTTCCGGGAAAATGCAGAAGAGAGAAGAAATAAATAAGGAAGTTCAAGAACTGAAAGAGGAAATTAAGAAATTTGAAAAAGACAACAAAGAGTTGGATCAGCTGGTCCAGTATTTCAATACTGAAGAATTTAAGGAAAAAGAAATGAAAGAGAAACTTGACTTGGTTAAAGAAGGAGAAAAGGTAGTGGTTGTTAAAAAAGCTAGCACGGAGAATATTGTTCAAGAAGATGATGCTCCAAAAAAAGCCGAGGTGTCTATGAGTAGACCTAATTATTATTACTGGTGGCAGTATTTTTTTGGGATATAGCGAAAAAAATGCAAAATGCAAATCTCAAAATGAAAATTTAAAATGTAAAAAATGTAAAATTTAACGATTATTGAGATTCTTCTTTTATTTTTTAATTTTGAATTAAATCTAAGTCTAATGACATAAACAAAAGAAAACCTAAAAAAAGCCAATAGTAACAATTAAGTACAAATTCAATGGATTATTCTAATTTAGCAAAAGAAGATGGGAGGGTGATGGAGATAATAAAAAAAGAAAAAGAAAGGCAAATAAAGGAAATGGAGTTAATCGCTTCGGAGAATTATGTTTCCAAAGCTGTTTTGGAGGCAATGGGAAGTGTCTTGACTAACAAATACAGCGAGGGCTATCCCGGTAAGAGATATTACGGCGGTAATCAGGTGGTTGATGATGTAGAAAAACTGGCCATTGAAAGAGCGAAAAAACTTTTTAATGCAGAGCATGTTAATGTTCAGCCTTTGTCTGGTTCTCCGGCTAATGCAGCTGTTTATTTTGCCTTTTTAAAACCGGGCGATAAGGTTATGGGACTCAAGCTGGATCATGGAGGGCATCTTTCTCATGGACATCCGGTAAACTTCTCCGGAATGCTTTATAATTTTGTTCAATATGAGGTTGATGATGAAACCGGTTATATTAATATGGAAAAAGTGTCAGATTTAGCAAAAAAAGAGAAGCCCAAGATGATAGTGGCCGGTTTTAGCGCTTATTCCAGGGAGGTGGATTGGAAAAAGTTTAAGGAGATCGCTGATGAAGTTGGCGCATACACCTTTGCTGATATTGCTCATACTGCCGGCTTAATTGCAGCGGGAGAGATGAATAATCCGGCGGAATACTTTGATGTTATTTCTACTACTACCCACAAAACCTTGAGAGGCCCCAGGGGGGCAATGATTATGTGTAAAAAAGAACACGCCGAAAAAATTGACAAAGCAGTTTTTCCGGGGATGCAAGGCGGTCCCCATGATCACATAACCGCTGCGAAAGCGGTGGCTTTCGGTGAGGCCTTGAAGAGCGATTTTAAAGAATATGCTCGGCAAGTTATAGCTAATGCCAAAACTATGGCGGAGGAATTTTCATCTCAGGGTTACAGGGTGATTTCCGATGGTACGGATAACCATTTGATGGTGGTTGACATGACACAAAAAGACATTGATGGCAAGGAGGCGGAGGTTGTTTTAGAGAAATGCGGAATCTCAGTGAGCCGCTCCACTATTCCCAATGATCCCAATCCCCCTATGAGACCATCCGGTGTTAGATTTGGAACTCCTGCGTTGACAACCAGGGGGATGAAAGAAGAAGAAATGAAAAGAGTGGTTTCCTGGATTGACAAGGCTATTAAAAACAGAGAAAATGAGAAGATGTTAGACGAGATCAAAAGCGAGGTGGAGATTTTTTGTAAAGATTTTCCTTTGCCGGCTTAGTCTTATTAAAAATATTTGTAATAAATAATCAATTCCCAATGCGTTTAATTGATGGCAAAAAAATTGCTGAAAAAGTAAAAGATGAAATTGTCGGAGAGATCTTGGAGAAAAATGGTCAGGATGTTAGTAATGTTCAAGATAGGCCAAACTTGGCTATTATTATGGCGGGAAGCAGGGAAGACTCTAATATTTATGTTAAAATTAAAAGAGAGGAGGCCAAAAAAGTAGGAGTAGACACTCATTTCTATCAATTAAATTCCGAAGATGGACAAAAAGAGTTATTGCAAATTATTAATCATCTTAATCAAGATGAAGAGATTGATGCAATTTTAATCCAAATGCCCCTACCGGAAAGATTTGATGCCGATGAAGCTGTTTATTCAATTGATCCAAATAAAGATGCAGACTGCTTTCACCCAAAAAATATGAGGAAAATAAATGATTTTGAAAGCGAGTTTCTGCCTCCGGTTTTTGGGGCGATAAGGGAGATTTTAAAAGATATAAATTTTGATTTTAAAAACAAGAAGGCTTGCATAATAGGAAATTCGGAGATTTTTGGAAAAAACCTGGGAAAATTTTTGGCTCTAAAAGGGGTTGAGAGCGATTTTGTTAAATCAAGCACTTCAAATTTGGCTGAAAAAACCAATAAGGCTGATTTGTTAATTTCGGTTGTTGGGAAACCCGGTTTTATTACAAAGGATTTTGTCAAAGAAGATGCAGTGGTTATAGACGTAGGAATTGTGAATAAGAATGGAAAAGTTTTGGGAGATGTAAATCTTGAAAGCGTGAAAAACAAAGCATCCCATATTACTCCGGTCCCCGGAGGAGTAGGTCCTTTAACGGTGGCTATGTTACTTAAAAATACTTTAACTTTATCTAAATTAAATAAATAATTTTCAGTAACTTTATTCGTGTTGTTGTCGGTCTAAATTTTGTGAAATTTTTTAACAAATAAAAATGCTTTAATGAGGAAAAAAACAAAAATAGCGCTTATTTTAGCGGTTTTAGCGGCTTTGGGGATTGCTGGATATTTTTTGCTAAGACAAAATGAAAAAGAGGGGTATATTACAGAAAAAGCCGAGAGAGGGGATGTTGAGAAAAATGTTTCCATTACCGGCTCTATTGTTTCTGAAAAACCGGTTGGCTTGAATTTTGAAAGCCCGGGGAGAGTAAAAGAAATAAAAATTTCAACCGGAGAAGAAGTTGCAGAGGGAGAGATAGTAGCCGTTTTAGATGATGAAATTTTATCTAAGCAGTTAGAAAAAGCTCGATTGGCTCTAGAGAAGGCCTTAGCCGATTCTCAGACCAATAAAGATAAAATTAGAGAGGCTGAAGAAAAGCTAGATAACTCCGAGGATTACTTGGAGGCTGTTGAAGATCATCAAGAAGAATTAGTGAAAGCTGCTGAGTTGGATTATGAAAATGCGGTTGCCTATTATGAAGATACCCTGGATTATTATAATGAGATAGTAGAGGAGTCCGGAGAAAATAGCTCGGTGGCAAAAAAAGCTAAATCATCTTTGACTCAAGCTGAAAATAGCAAGGAAAAAGCCAAGCAAGCGCTTAAAATCTCCAAAAAGAGTAAGAATTTGAATGTTGTTTCAGCTGAAAACTCTGTTGATTTGGCGGAAGAGTCACTTGAGTCTGTTGAATCTGATTATGCTAGCAAGAGTAGAGACTCTTCCGTGCAGTCAGCTAGGGCTAATTATGAAATAGCCAAAAAGAAAATGGAAGATGCTTCTTTAAAATCTCCTGTAAATGGAGTTGTTTCCAAAATAAACTATGAAGAAGGAGAAGTAGTGGGGAATTCGGCAATGGAAAATTTTGGAGAAGTTATCACTAAAGATTACATTGTAGAGGCGGATATTCCCGAGTCTGATATTTCCGAAATTAGCATGGGTCAAAAAGCTCGAGTAAATTTGGATGCTTTTTCTGATGATAAGGAATTGGATGCGGAGGTAATAGATATTGACCCTGCTTCGACAGTGGTTCAGGATGTGGTTTATTATAAAACCAGATTGAAATTTAATGCTGACAAGTTTAACATCAAGGAGGGAATGACGGCAGATATTGAAATCTTAATGGATAAGTCCAACAACGTAATAAAAATACCCGAAAGAGCGACAAGAGAAAAAGAAGGATCTATTTTTGTTGATGTTTTTGATGAAAATAGAAATATTGTCGAAAGAAAAATTGTAACTGGATTAGATGGAGATCAGGGGTATGTGGAGATCAAAGAAGGATTGAAGGAGGGTGAAGAGGTGATTTTATCGAAAAAAGAACAATAAGATAATAATTAAATATTACAATGAGCTTTTTAAATAAAAGTTTGCTGGGGTTGGTTTTTTTTGTTTTGATTTTGGCTATAGGGGGATGGATAGTTTTTGGGAAATTTCAAGAACAAGTTTACAATTCTACTGAAAGTGATTCAAATATAAAAAAAACAATTGAAGTTAAGAAAAACCAATCCGGTAAAGACGTTGGAAAAATGTTGGAAGAAATGGATTTGGTAAAAAGTAAGTATCATTTTTATTATTACATCTGGCAAGGAGACTTGGCCTCCGGAATTCAAGCGGGGGAATATGAAATATCTCCCAATATGACTATTCCGGAGATAGTATCTATTTTAACAAATGGCGAGATCAAACAAGAGTACAAAAAACTAACAATTCCGGAAGGCTTTACCAATAAAAAAATTATTGAAAAACTAGAAGAAACAGCGCCTAAAATAGCTGATGATTTTCAAGAAATTGTTAATTGCAAATGTTTAGCTGTAAATAACTGCTCATGTGACAAACTAAGCGAAAAATATGATTTCCTGGGAAATATTCCCGAAGGTGTTGATATGGAAGGATATCTTTTCCCCGATACTTATTTTATTTATCCGGAAGAAAGCGCTTTGGACTTAGTTAAAAAGTTTTTAAATAATTTTCAGAAAAAAACGGCGGGTTTGGAGAGGGAAAATCCATCCTTTTTTTCCAAAAGAAACTTCCATGAAATTATAACAATGGCTTCCATTATAGAAAAAGAAGTTAGCAATATTGAGGACAAAAGGCTGGTTTCGGGAATTTTTTGGAAGAGAGTTGAAGATGAATATCCACTGCAGAGTTGCGCTACTTTAGCTTATGCTTTAGGAGTTAATAAGGAGCAATATTCCACTCAAGACACGGAGGTGGATTCTCCTTATAATACTTATAAAAACCCCGGTTTGCCTCCCGGGCCGGTTTCCAACCCGAGTATTGAATCCATTAAAGCTGCCGTTAATCCAAAAGAAAGTGATTATTATTATTTTTTAAACAATCAAGAAACAGGAGAAACGGTGTTTTCTGAAACGTTGGAAAAGCACAACCTGAACAAAGAAAGGCATGGACTTTAATTAAGTAAAACATGAAGTTTAATTTATCAAATATCTTAAAAATTGATTGGGTGCTATTTTTTGCGGTTGCCTTCCTTACAGCCTTAGGGTTGCTTGCTATTTATTCTTTTTCCATTACTTTTCAAGGTGAGGGATGGAGCAATTTTCAAAAACAGTTAGTTTTTTTGGGAGGGGGAATTTTTCTGTTTTTATTTTGTTTCTTAGTGGATTATAGAATCTGGAAAAATTATAGCAAGTTTTTATATGGGGTAGGTGTTTTACTTCTTGGAGCGGTTCTTATTTTCGGAGTGACTGTGAGGGGAACGTCGGGGTGGTTTGATTTAGGGTTTGCTAATTTCCAACCGGTTGAGTTGATGAAGGTTTTGTTGGTTATAGTATTGGCGGGCTATTTATCTCGTTTTTCCGGAAGAAAAGTGGGGTTAAAAGGATTAGTTGTTTCTTTTTTGATAATGCTAATTCCTGTTTTGTTGGTTTTAAAACAACCCGATTTTGGCTCTGCCATGGTACTGGCGATTATTTGGATTTTTATGATATTTTTTGCGGGGATAGATAAGAGGGTGTTTTTTTCTTTAGTATTATTAGCGATTGCGGCCTTTATTTTAAGCTGGAGCATGTTTTTGAAGGATTATCAAAAAGACAGAATTGAGGCTTTTGTTAACCCTCAAGCAGACCCTCTCAGAGGAGGATACAATGTAATTCAATCCATGGTGGCGATAGGTTCCGGCGGTTTAACCGGCAAGGGCATAGGATATGGTTCTCAAAGCCAGTTGAATTTTTTGCCGGAAAAGCACACGGATTTTATTTTTGCCGCTATTGCAGAAGAGAGCGGATTTTTAGGAGCTTCCTTGGTTTTATTTTTCTTTGGAGTATTTTTTTATAGATTGTTTAAAATTGCTTTGCACTCAAAAGATGAATTTGGTAAATTATTAGTAATGGGTTTTTTTGGGATGTTTTCTTTTCATGTGATTGTTAATATAGGAATGAATTTAGGGGTTATGCCCGTTGCGGGACTTTCCTTGCCTTTCTTGAGCTATGGAGGAAGTTTTTTGCTGGTGGGTTTTATTTCTTTAGGCTTGATTATGAGCGTATGGAAAAAGCGAAGAAGGAATAATATTGCAGAAGATGATTTACTGGTATAGACTGTTTGTTGAATAGTCAAATAAAAATTAATCTTATTTAAAATGCTTACAAATGCTTATCAAGGTAGGCTTTTTGCTTTTGTTTTGTTTTCCTTGGCCTTTATTTCTTTAGGTTTAACAGCTCAAAAAACAGAAGCGCAGGAGGTGGAGAGGGAAGCGAGATTGTTCTTTTTTTATTCCGAATCTTGTCCGCATTGCGCGGCGGAAGAGAAGTTTTTGGATGATATAAAAGATGATCACCCTAATTTGAAAATTTATGATTTTTCAGTTAGCAGTAAAGAAGGAAGCGAATTATTTAACCGCGTAGCTCAAGAGCATAATGTAAGAGGAGTTCCCGTTACCATTATTGGAGATGAAGCAATAGTTGGTTTTGACAATGCAGAGGGAATAGGGGAGAGAATTGAAAATAAAATTGAACACTGTTCCGAGAGTACTTGCCGGTCTTTTTTGGAAAATGTTATAGGCTTGCCGGCGCAGGAGGAATTGGAAAAGGAGAGGACAAATATTGAGAGTGGAGCTGGCAATGCTAAAAATCAAGATGTTCAAGAGGACGTCAAAATTTTTGGCAAAACCATAGGTTTAAGCGAAGAAAAATCATTATTTTTCCTGGGAATCGTTTTGGGTTTAGCCGACGGAATTAATCCTTGTATGTTTTCCGTGCTACTGTTTTTGTTAACATACCTGATGGCTATCGGATCTCAAAAAAGAGCTTTAAAGGCTGGAATTGCCTTTATAGTAACCACCTTTTTTGTTTACCTGCTTTTTATGTATGGAATCATTAAGGTGGTGGACGTATTAAACATAGAAAGCCAAGTCAGAGCCGTAGTGGCTGTAGTGGCTGTTTTAATAGGCTTGGTAATGATTAAAGACTACTTTTTTTATGGAAAATGGTTTTCTTTTGAGATTTCGGATAAATATAAACCAAAATTAGAAGCGCTGTCCAAGAAAGGTACTGTTTTAAGCGCTATTTTACTGGCATTTTTTTCCAGTCTTATAGAGCTTCCATGCACTTCGGGTATCCCGTTGGCTTATATCTCGGTATTGTCAATTCAGGATGTTAATAAATTTTGGTATTTAATTTGGTATAATTTATTCTTTGTTTTACCTCTTTTGGTTATCGTGCTGGGAGTGGTTTTTGCTTGGAAGAAAGTGGAGGTTGTGGAGAAGTGGAGAGAGAGGAGCAAAAAATATATGAGATTAGCGGCCGGAATAATTTTGATTTTACTGGCTATTGCAATTTGGAGAAATTGGTTGTAGAATTTAATTAAAGAATTGATTTTGATTTTACTTGACTTTTCCAAAGAAAATGATAAATTAAAATAAAGATGTTTCAAATTAAAAAGTAAACAAAAAAAATGAGTAAAAAAAAGAAATTGTTGTTAAGTTTGTTGGTGATTCCGGTGGTGGCTTTTGCTGTCCAAATAGGTGTTTTTAAGTTGGTTAAGGCGGATCATGCCTACAATTCGGCAATCCATCATGTAACCGGCTGGCTTTGGGGCGGATCAGAAGATGATAGCATCAGCGACTCTTCTATTGGTACTACAGATGGAAATGAAACCGGAGTGGGTTGGGGGAGTGTGAGTAGCGATAAAGAATCAGGAGGTGCCAGTTATCAAGTTAATATTCCTTTTTGGGATTGTGGGGATACAGGTGATTGTAATGTAACCGGTTATGCTTGGCATGGGGGGGATGGGGATGATGATAATAATCCAGAAGGTCTTGGTTGGATTGATTTTAACCCTTCAGGTCCTTACCCTTCATCGCCTAATCACAGTGCTAAAAGAGAAGGCAACAGTGATAAATTAACAGGATGGGCTAGAGTAGTGGGGATCCAGCAGGAGCTGGCAGTGGGAAACTCCGGTGGTTGGGAAGGATGGATTAAGATGAGTGGAACAGCAGACGATGGTACTTCTTATGGTGTTGATTTGAGCGATTTGGAAAATTCTTATGCTTGGAATGAGGAGAATTCAGATGGAGGATTAGGTTGGATAAGTTTTGAAAAACTAGTGTTGCCGGGTGTTCCTCAATTCCAGGCTTGCCCGGAGACACCGCCGGCATTGAAAGTTG
>JAWOGA010000078.1:0-10581 GCA_046497225.1 Candidatus Moraniibacteriota bacterium
AAATGCAAAAATCAAAAATCAAAATGGCAATTAAAAATGTAAAAATATTTGGAAGATAAAAGATACTAAAAAAATGACAAATGTCAAAATCCAAATGGCAAATCAACAACAAATGTCAAAGCTCAAATTTCAGGCAAGATACAAACAAATTACAAATTCAAAATTACAAACAGAAGCAAGAAGCAAGGGAATTCGAAATGCAAAAATCAAAAATCAAAATGACAATTAAAAATGTAAAAATATTTGGAAGATAAAAGATACTAAAAAAATGACAAATGTCAAAATCCAAATGGCAAATCAACAACAAATGCCAAAGCTCAAATTTCAGGCAAGATACAAACAAATTCGAAATTCGAAATGCAAAAATCAGAAATCACCCTATTTCTGCAAAAAAACAAGCCCTGGAACCATGATTTTGCCCGCTAAATGTATCACACTGCCGTGTGATACATTGAAATTCGGAGCGAGGTGGCCACACTGGCAAAGAACATCTCTTCATTTTTTAAGGATGTTTTTAATCTGTTTTGATTAGCCCTTCTCTTATAGTAATCATGGGGGGTCATCAAAGGAAAAATTCGGTCTCTTGCCAATAATTTTAAAACTGATATAATTAGGACTGTTTTGTTGGTGTTTAAAAAATTAAAAAGAAAAATATGCAAAATATGCAGGAAATTTTTGATCAATTGGAAGAAATCAAAAAGCAACAAAAGGAAATAAAAGAGGAATACAAGGACGGGCTGACAAACACGGAAGAGTACGAAGAAATAAAAGAAAATATCAAGGAATTAACGGAAAAAAGAAAACAAATTGAAACAATGGTTCAAAATCAAATGGGAGAAAGATTTGAAAAATTGGAAGAGTTAAAAGATAAACAGAAAGAGCTCAAGCAAATGCTCTCGGATGTGGCTATGAATAATTTAATGAAGGGGGAGAATATTGAAGTAAAAGATAACTACAACACTCTTTATGAGCCCCAGTTCAGCGTAACTTTCAAGAAAACCTCCGCTAAAGATCAAGGTCAAGAACAAGAAAAAACGGAAGAAAACGAAAATCAATAAAAATCAAATTTCCGACTTTTTTAAACCGCCTTATTCACTCAAGGCGGTTTTTATTTATAATCTATATTAGCTCAACTTGTTTAGGAATTAAGCGCTTACATTTTTCTCTCAGCGCAAAGAGTAAAACAAAATTGCTATATTTTAACCACCAAGTCTCTTAAAGCGTCTTTTATTTCCAATTTGCCGGTCTTAACCGCAAAATCAAGACTGTAGCAAATTTCATAGATTTTCTTGATTTCAGCGGTATTAAAATTTCTTAGCTGATTTAAGGTTTTTTTTGCCACAAAAGGATGAAGGCCTGTTTCCCCGGCAATTGCATCCTGACTCAAAACACCTTTTTTTCTGCAATAATCCACTCTGGCAATGTTTCTGATTTGATAAATGATCATTGAAAAAATATAGAAAGCGTCTTCTCCACTTTTTAAAAGCGAATTTAGTAGCTCCACAGACCTTTTTTTGTTTCTCATTCCAATCGCATCCACAAAATCAAATATCTTAACTTCCAACAATCTCTCGCAAAAAAGATCCAAGTCTCCCTTTTCTATGTTACCTCCTTTTTCAATCCTATAATTAACCAGTTTTTCCAATTCGTTGTTTAGCTTCCATAAATTTTTTCCATAATTAGCCTCCAGGTAATTAATCACTTCATTATTAGCCCCTATTTTACTATCACTTTTCTCTTTTATTTTAAGGATAATCCATTCTTTAACTTCATTGCTTTTTAAGAAAGGAAATTCTTCAATTTGGGCTGCTTTTTTTAAAAAATTAAACAGTTTGTTTTTCCCCGGCTTTTTGCCAAAATGAACCACCACAATTTCCAGATCTTTTTTGGAGGCAAAACCATCTAAAATGCCCGTCAATTCCTCTTGAATTTGCTTGTTTTCCTCAAAAACATCTCTTATTAAAACCATTTTCTTTTGAGAAAAAAGCCCTCCCCCCAAAGAAAGGCTTTCTCTTATTTTTTCCGGATCACTTTCATTCAAAGAAAAATCATTTACAGTGGCATCCGGTTTTTTTGAAATAAAATCTTTTTTTATGCAATCAACTTTTTCTTTGATCAAAAAAGACTCCTCTCCGAAGAAAAAATACAGCATTGAGTTTATTTTTTCTAATTTTTAGACTTTGTCAATAAAATTATTCGTCCTCCATTTCCTCTTCCACAGTAACTCCTTCATCCCAATCAAGCTTCATTCCGGGATAAATCACCTCCAACCAAATCTGTCCCGGAACAAATTTAATCTCTTGTCCATTTTCATCCATCAACATCAACTTAGATTCAGCCTTGGAGCTATCTTTACTCCACCTGCCCTTCATTTCTTTTCCATTAAAATAGAAATAAGCTTCTCCCGTCTCAGTGCTGTCATACCAAGGGTCTCCCAGTTCCATATTGTTATAATGAGGATCTTCTTCCATATCATTATCTTTGGCGATCAAAACCGCAATATTTTTAGGAGATATTATTTCATCGTTGTTTCTGTCGGTATGTTTTTCTCCTCCCCAATAACGAATATATCTATTGTTTTCCTTGTCGTAATCATAGGCTACTTTTTGATCCCCGCGAAATCCTACCTCTAAGTTAGCCTTGTCCGGTCTTTCCTCAACATCAATCTCGGGCTGATGAGAATAACCGGAAAATCTATTCTCCATTCTGTATCCAAACTCTTCAGCGCAGCTTAAAAGTTCGTCAAAATTAGCAAATCCGCTATCCACGCCCCTGCTCATTCCCTCTTTCCTAAAGCAACATTCCCGCGCCGATTGTCCGGCGTCATTGTTGCAATTTAAGTTGTCAATCACTCCGCTGTTTAGATTGTCCACAAAAGAATCCAGTTCAGCTCTGCCCCAATGAGTAAAAATAGCGTCCATTCCTTTGGCCAAATGAACAAAATCCGGTCGAGCGCTCCTCATAGAGCCAACCTCCGGCGGTTCCCC
Source organism: Candidatus Moraniibacteriota bacterium (assembly GCA_046497225.1). Lineage (GTDB taxonomy): Bacteria > Patescibacteriota > Minisyncoccia > Moranbacterales > DUUL01 > JAXHLG01. Next base: position 2,988 of record JAWOGA010000078.1, read on the forward strand.
GCAAATATAAACAGCCATTAGACGAGTAAATCCGGTAGTCAACACGGGCATCTCCACCACCATATCAGCCTCCGACATTCCCGCAGGCGGTCTGGCTTGTTCGTCGGAGGGCTGCATTACTGCAATCGGCCGGCGATTCCAGTTCTCACAAGCCAATCCGGAAATGGGACTGACATCTCCTTCGTTAATGGCCTCCTGTTTGGTCATTTCATTGCCGTTGTTGATGTCTATAAGCTTGTCTTTGTCATTCTCATTATCATCTCCGACAAACCACCAAGCTAAGCCGGCAACCAAAATAATAACAACCAGCAATCCAACCCATTTTTTCCAGTTGTCGCTATTTTCTTCAAATTCTATGGGATCTTTCCTTTGGGATTCATCAAGTTCATCTTTTTGTTCTTCTTGTTCTTGAGGGGGATATGTATTCATTTTTTTATTTTAATAATAAAATTTATATATTAAAAATTAAAAGCCTTTGGATAATCAGGCGCGATTTTGCCTATATTCCGAAAACTCTTGACAAAAACGCTTTTATTCTTGGCATCCGGGACACCAATACGTACCTCTCTGCCCTATTTTAGTTCTTTCTATTTTGGATTGGCATTTTTCATTCGGACATTTTTCTCCTTCTTTATTATACACCTTTAAAATTTTTTGAAAACCCCCCGGCGCTCCGGCGGTATCCCGGTAATCGCTATCGGAGGTTCCGCGGTATTTTATGGCTTTTTGGAGAATTTCTTGAATTGAATGATGTAATTTCTCAAGTTCTTTTTCCTTCAAGCTTCCCGTGTTTCTCCCGGGATCAATTCCCGCCTTAAATAATATTTCGCAAGCATAAATATTACCGATTCCGGCAATAATATTTTGATCCAATAAAAAAGTTTTGATATTGCTTTTTTTCTTCCTTGAAACCAAATTTTTAAATTTATCCAAATTAAATTCTTTGGATAAAGGTTCTATGCCAAGCGCTTCCAAGTCTTTATCCTTTTCTTCTTTGTTTAATAATTTAATTTTGCCAAACTTTCGCATATCAGAAAATTCCAAAGTGTAGTCATATTCAAAGTTAGACGGGCAATTAGGCGATTTCAAATACCAAATATGATGAATGTATTGATTTACTCTGTCATTAAAATAACCCGTTTTTTTGCAATCCTTCTTCTTTAACAATAAATGCCCCGTCATTTTTAAATGAATTAGCATTTTTTGACCATCGTCAAAGCTTACAATAATATTTTTAGCCTTGCGCTTAACTTCATTAATTTTTCTACCTGCAATACCTTTTTTGAAATCCTCAAGGTTTATTTTAATCGATTTAGGCCAATCAGTCCAAAAATCGACCACCTCGCAGTTTCTGATTTTTTGTTTTAAATCCCTCACAATTGTTTCCACTTCCGGCAACTCCGGCATAGATTTTTATTAATAATAATTATTTTTTAATTTCTCCCGAAAATTCCCCGAGTTAATTAACTTGATTTTCAAATAAAGTTCAAGTGTCAATATTTATCAACTAAAACAAATTTTAAGATATAAAGCTCAGAACAACCTCCGCTAAAACCCCTAGAATAAATAGCAAAGAAAGAATCACTCCAAAATACAAATTCAGTTTATTGTTTACAGCCGGAGTTTTTCTTCGCTTCTTTTTGGCTCTAAACAGAATTGCAATTAAAATCACTCCGAATAGTCCTCCTGTGATAGATCCCGTTATGCCAACCACCTGAGTTAAATTAGAGAAACCGACCAAGTAAAGCAAAAAAGGGGTTAAACAAGCCAAAATCCAAGCCAAGTTATTGTTTATTCCCGCGTCCCACCAATAAACTTCTCTTAAAGATTGGCAAATCACGATAAAAGAAGTTGTTGTAGCCAAAAGACCCAACAAGAAAGCTGTTTTAATTAAGCCATCTCCAAACATTGTCTCCAGTCCCGTTAAAGTATCCGAGCTCACCCCCGCTCCGCAAACACCCACTATCAATAAAACAAAAACTCCCATAATTCCGGCAGGCAAGAGGGTTCCCCAAGCTATAGCCGAAGAAATTCTATGTTTTTCATTTTTTAAAAGCCGGCACATCTCGGGAATCGCCGCTTGGCCTCCCACTGCAAAAAATACTACTCCATAAGGAAACAATAAATTTTCCCAATTCAGTAAATTGTAATTTCCCGGGTTTATGTAATAAAAACTTTTGCCAATCAAGGCCAACACAACAAATACCAATAAAAGATTAAGCCACATTTCCGCTTTGGCAATAACTTTCAAACCAAAAAAAACAATCAAAACTTCCGCTGAGAATAATACACAAGTATATAAAAATAAATTTCCTCCCAAAAAATCTCCCAACAGTCCATGCAAAAAAATTCCTCCCAAAATTATATAAGACAAGAGCGCTCCGTGTTTTCCGATAACAGAAATTGCCAAAGCCAAATTTCTATAAAATTTGCCATAATAAACGCCTACATACCCCGGCATCCGATGTCTCCGAGTGGTAGAAAGAACCACTTCGGCATAAATTTTATGCAGCAAAAACTGAACAAAAGCCAGGGCCGGCAAATAAATAAACAACGTCAAAATTCCCGCTTTTTGGATAGCAAAAGGCACAGCAAAAAGACCGGCGCCCAAAATAGTTCCGGATAAAACAGAAATAGCTTTAAAATAATTTTTGTTTGGCATATTTGAATAAATTTAAAAAACACCTCAAAAAGTCCTCTCACAAAACTCAACAAACCTAGAACCTGGAGCTTTACAAACTTAAAGCTTCACCCTCTTTCTAACCAGCATCGGGCCGTCAACTTTGCCGGAAAATTTAATTTTAAATATTTTCCCCGCTCCGCCGTGAGCAGATTTTATTTTCTCTCCGTTTTCATCTTTTATTTCAACAACTTTTCTTTGAATGATTTTATCCGGAGTAACGATCTCCACATCATCATCTTGCTTTAAAAAATTATGCGCAAAAACATCCCGACTAGAGGAATTTTCATCTCGCAAGGAAATGCCGGCATACAAAAAGCCTGCTTCATTAGACGCTTTGTTTTCTAAATGAGGAGGTTTGTCTCCTAATAAAAATCCTGTCCAGTAGCCTCTGTGGGAGAGTTTTTCCAGTTCTGCTTTTTCTTCTTGGATTGTTTTTTTAATTTCTTTTTCATCTCCGGATTTTAAAGCATCTAAAACCCGTCTGTAAGAGCGAGTTACACAGCCGACGTAATAAGAGCTTTTTCCTCTACCTTCTATTTTTAGGGAATCCACTCCGGCTTTTGCAATTTCAGGCAAATATTCAATTAAATTTATGTCATAACTATTGAAAATATACGTCCCGGAATCATCTTCTTCAACTTTCATTTCAAAGCGTTTTTTGTCATCTGTAAAATATTGGGTTTTTTCCCGCAATGGAGAATATTTCCACCGGCACGGCTGAGAGCAATCTCCCAGATTAGCGCTTCTTCCCGTCATCCATTTAGACAAAATACATCTTCCGCTATAAGCCATGCACATCGCTCCGTGAATAAAACATTCCAGCTCCATCCCGGGAACTTCTTTTTTGATTTCCGCGATTTCATTCAGGGACAGCTCTCTGGCTAAAATAGTTCTCTCCACTCCTTGATTTTTCCAAAATTTAACAGCCTCCGCATTGGTAGCATTAGCTTGAGTAGAAAGATGAATAGAAATTTCCGGGAGCTCTTCTTTGACTCTCCTTAAAATTCCCGGATCAGATAATATCAATCCGTCCGGCTGAATTTCTTTTAAAAATTCTAAATGTTCGGGAAGTTTTTTAAAATGATAGTTATGAGCGTAGATATTTAGGGTAACATAAAATTTCTTGCCTTTTTTTCTGCAAATTTTTGCCCCTTTCTTTATTTCTTCTTTTTGGAATTGATTAATCCTGGCTCGCAGAGAAAAATCCGGTAAGCCGAAATAAACCGCATCCGCTCCAAATTCAATAGCCGTCTCCAGCTTTTCCAAATTACCGGCGGGAGATAACAGCTCTGGAATTTTTTTCATAAAAAAATATTAACCATACGATATCAATTATTTTAACTCTCATTGACAATTTAATCAATAAATAGGAATATAGAGGAAGCATAAAATCGTAATCTCCCAACAATGAAAATAGGAATCGTCGGTTTGCCCAATGTCGGCAAGTCCACACTCTTTAAAGCTTTAACCAAAATTCAAGTAGATATCAATAATTATCCTTTTTGCACTATTGAGCCAAACGTGGGAATAGTGGAGGTTCCGGATGAAAGAGTGGATAAGCTGGCCGAGCTTTCCGGATCAAAGAAGAAAATTTATTCGCCCATTGAGTTTGTCGATATCGCCGGGTTGGTGGAAGGCGCCGCCGAAGGCCAAGGGCTGGGAAATCAATTCCTGCATAATATTCGAGAAGTAGACGCTATTGTTCATGTGGTTAGGCTTTTTGAGGACAAAAATATCTCCCATGTAAGCGAAAGCATAGACCCTGCAAGAGACATTAAAGTCATCAACACGGAATTAATTTTAGCAGACTTGGAAACGGTTAGAAAAAGAATTGCCAAATTGGAAAAACAAGCCAAATCCCAAGACAAGGAAGCAATAAAAGCTCTTGAATTAACCAAGAAACTAGAAAATGTTTTAAACGAAGATAATATAAAAAAAGTAAAAGAATTTATCGCCGACTTGGAAGACGATTTTGAAATAATAAAAGACCTTCACTTGCTTTCATTTAAACCGATTTTGTATGTTTTTAATGCAAGCGAAACAGCAAATATCTCCGCTGAAATAGAAAAACACGGTTTAAACGACTTCTTGGAACAAAATTTAATAGAATACACGGCTCTGAATATCAAAACAGAAGAAGATCTTCTGGAATTAACAGATGAAGAGCAGCAAGAACTGGAGTTAAAATCAGAGCTTTCGGATTTAATCAAAAAAAGCTACCGGCTACTTGATTTAATCACATTTATAACTACGGGCGAGCCGGAAACCCGCGCTTGGCAAATCCCCAAAAATTCCACAGCGCCAAGAGCCGGCCGCGCTATTCATTCCGATTTTGAGGAAAAATTTGTTAAAGCCGAAGTCATTCCTTGGGACAAATTAATCCAACTGGGGTCCAAGCAAAAATCCCGAGAAACGGGAGACTTAAAAATAGTCGGCAAAGACTATATCGTCCAAGATGGAGATGTGATAGAGTTTAAAATTTAGCAAATTCTGATATAATAAAATTGAAAGCTGTAAAATTAAGAGAAAAACACTTCGTTAACAAGATACTTTTGAATTTAAAATTTTGAATTTTGAATGAATTTTTAATTAAATAAGAAGTTGTTTACTTATCAATGAAATAGCTTAACTTAAAGAGAGCAAAACAAGATTTGGTTTTATGCGAATTCGCTTTCGCGCTTGTTGCATCCTATATATTTAAATGATTCGCTTCTGATATGCTTTTTTGTGCTGGAGCGGGTCTCTGAATCAGTCCATCGATTTCTCCCGCAAATTTGCCAAACACCTAAACCAACCAATGGACACGACCCGGGAGGGTCGCTCCAGCGGGAAAATTCTTATAAATCTCATTAAAGACTAAAGACTAAAGACTTTTCTTACAATTATTAAAAATTACGAAAAATGAAACAGCAAACTATTTTTTCCGGTGTTCAACCTTCGGGGAATTTCCACATAGGCAACTATTTGGGAGCTCTAAAAAGCTGGGTAGATCTTCAAAAAGAATTTGATTCTCTTTTTTGTATCGTTGATCTTCACGCCATAACTGTTCCGGAAAATACCAGGCGATTAAGGGAAAAAACTTTAGAGATAGCCAAAATTTATTGGGCCGCCGGAATTGATATGAAAAAATCAACTGTGTTCGTCCAGTCCCATGTAAAAGAGCACGCCGAATTAATGTGGCTTTTAAATTCCATAACCAAAACCGGAGATTTGTTTAAAATGACTCAATTTAAAGACAAAACAGCCGGAAGAGCGGAAAAAGAAAGTGTGGAAGCCGGACTTTTAAATTACCCTATTCTTATGGCGGCCGACATCCTGTTGTACAACACGGATGTAGTTCCGGTAGGAGAAGACCAAGTCCAACATGTGGAATTTACCAGAAAATTAGCCAGAAAATTCAACAAAAAATTCGGGGAGACTTTCAAAGTTCCCAAAACTTACATTAAAAAGGAAGGAATGAGAATAATGGGGTTGGATAATCCGGCAAAAAAAATGTCCAAATCCGCATCTTCAAAGTATAACCGCATAGAAATAATGGACTCCCCCGATTTAATCAGAGACAAAATCAAGAAAGCAATGACTGACAGCGGAGGTGAAATAGAATATTCCGACAAAAAGCCGGCCCTAAAAAATCTAATAAATATTTACTCTTCTTTTGGAGGTCTTAATCCGGAAGAGGTAGTAAAAAAATATTCCGGGCAAGGATACAAAGAGTTCAAAGAAGATTTGGCCGAATTATTAGTTGATTCCCTTCAAGAATTTCAGGAAAAATACAATAAAATCTCTGACAAAGAAGCGCTGGATATACTGGAAAACAACGCGGAAAAAGTAAGAAAAGTCGCCAAAGAAAAAATCGATGCAATTAAAGAAAAAATGGGGTTTTTAAATATTTAAACTGGTTTTCTCATTGACATAACTTCGCTTATAAAGTAATATTCAGTAAAGGAAAAGAGCCTACATCCTCTACTCCAAATCAAAAAACCTTTGCGGTTTTTCCCCGATTGAAGAAACCTGTTTTTGTTTGATTATCTAAAAAACAAAACAGTATCTTGGTTGGGTTTTTTATTTGAAGAAAGATTTTAACAAGACAGCTTTCTCTGATAAATAATCTCCTTAAAAAAATCATTAAAAGCCTCGGTGGCGGAACTGGTAGACGCGCGCGACTCAAAATCGCGTGGGAGTAATCCCATGAGAGTTCGATTCTCTCCCGAGGCACGTTTTTAGCCGGATAACCCCGGGTAATCGGTAGATTGAGAGTTTTGGATTTTTCTCTTCGACGAAGGAGAAGCAAGAAAAATGCAACCCCGCTGTTTGCGGGGCGATTCTCTCCCGAGGCACATTGTTTAGCTTGTAGCTTGTAGCTATTTAGCTGATTAGGTTAAATATTTCCGCGGGTTCAAGCGATGATGGGGAAAACTATTTTTAGTAATTTGACCACCATTATAATACCAGAGATTAATCTGCTCTTTTTTTAAAACAGCTTTTGTCATCATATCCTCATGATTACCCTTTAAAAACACATTTTCATCACAGTTTAAATTTTGAATTAAATTATAAACCTGATAGGGATCTTCACCTCTGTCAATATAATCGCCAAGAAAAATCAGCCTGTCCGCTGAAGAATCATAATTAATCTTGGATAATATTTTTTTTAGCTGCTTAATTTCCCCATGAATATCTCCAATAACATAAGTTGACATAGCCACTCCTTCAATTTTGTTGGTTTTGACTTTTTTACTGCAAAATATAATTCTGGATCCCTAATCAAACTTTTATCCTCAGAGACAATTAGATCATAAAACTTATCAGAACAGCTTGGATCAACTATTTTATCATCCTCACCGTTTGAGGTTATAAGTCTAAAAAGTCCAATTTAGGCCTAAACTTATATTTGTATATTCCTGTTCAGCT
>JAWOGA010000002.1:0-2755 GCA_046497225.1 Candidatus Moraniibacteriota bacterium
TATCTCGCGGTTTCATGGGCTCTTGAGCTATTAGTTCTTGGGGTAAATGATAGTCAAAATCAGATAATTTCATAAACTAAATGCAAAATAGTATAAAAAGGAACAAGGACACAAAATACAAGAATACAAACAAGAAACAATAACCAAATTAGAAGACACAAACTGTTTGGATATTGGAATTTTGAATTTGTTTGTAACTTGTTTCTTGCATCCTTGTATCTTTCTTTTTTGATTTTTACGAATTTCCAATCCCCATCTTTCTTTGTCCCGGTTTCTCTTTTCCCAAGTGCCTATACCCGTTGTCGGTCACAATTCTTCCTCGCGGGGATCTGTCAATAAATCCCAACTGCATTAAATACGGCTCATAAACATCCTCAATCGTGGCCATATCCTCGCCGGTAGCAGCGGAAATAGTGTTCAGACCCACCGGTCCGCCGTTGAATTTATCAATAATGGTCTCTAATATTTTTCTATCCACCCAATCCAAGCCTAGCTTGTCCACTTCCAACATCTCCAAAGCTTTCTCGCATAGATCCGGGCTTAAAACACCGTCGCCTTTAACCTGACAATAATCTCGCACTCTTTTTAACAATCGATTGGCCACTCGCGGAGTGCGCCTGGCCCGACCGGCAATGGATTGCCCCGCCTCTTTACTTATTTCTACTCCTAAAATATAAGCGCTTCTGGATATTATTCTATCGATCTCTTCTGTGGTATAAAAATCCAAATGATAATGAATTCCAAACCTATCCCGCAAAGGAGCGGACAACATACTCACCTTGGTAGTGGCTCCAATAATAGTAAAAGAGGGAAGGTCAATTCTCACGGTTCGAGCCGAGGGTCCTTTGCCAATAATTATATCCAGGGCATAATCCTCCATGGCTGGATACAAGATCTCTTCAATGGTCTTGTTCAATCTATGAATTTCGTCAATAAATAAAATATCTCCCTCATTAAGATTGCTCAAAATAGCAGCCAGATCACCGCTTTTCTCAATAGTAGGACCGGAGGTTACCCGGATGTTGGAATTGAACTCATTGGCAATAATATGGGCCAAAGTGGTCTTGCCTAGGCCGGGCGGGCCATCTAAAAGCACATGTTCAATATTTTCTTCTCTTTTTTGAGCAGCCTCAATAGCGATCCTTAAACTTTCCTTGGATTTTTCCTGCCCTACATAATCATCCAAGCTTTTGGGCCGTAAAGTAAGGTCCAAGCCGTTATCTTCCCCTGTTTGTTGAGCACCGACTAAGCGCTCGATATTTTCATCAGACATAATATTTTAAATCAAAACACAAATATAAAAATCCTAATGTCAAATGAAGTTCAAATGACTAAATGTCAATTTGTTATTTGGATTTCGGGCTTCATTTGACATTTGAGTTTTGGATTTATAAAAAATTTATTTCTTGTATTCACATATTTCCCTAAAATCGCAATACTGACACAATGGGCTTGGTTTGGCTGGAAATTCTCTCTTTTTTATTTCCCTGACAATACCACGGAATTTCTCTTCTGTCTTCTCTAGATCCTTTTCACTTCCCACAAACTCATACTCACTATTATTCTCTAAATAATAAAATGACAAAGAATGAATGTTTTTTCTAAATAGCTGTTTGGCTGCTAACTGGTATAAAAATAATTGTTGCTTATCCTCAAAAGTATGCTTTTCTTTAGGTTTGCCTGTTTTATAATCAACTATTTTAATACTGCCATCTTCAAGCTCATCCACCCTATCCATAGCCCCTCGAACACCGCGTTTTTCTCCATCTACTTCCAAGAGAAAATTAAAACCCTTCTCCAAAAAAATAGTAGAAGGCCACTTGTCTTTATATTTTTCATAAAAATCCTTTAATATTTTCCTACCTTTCTCCCAGTTTTCTTCTTTCTGTTTTTTATTAGGATACCAATCATCTATCCAAGAGTTTTGATAAATATCCAAGATCTCTTCCCAGGTTATAAGCTCTTTATCTGCCTGTGAACTCTTTTGATCGGCACTAAACAAATCGGCCTGGCTATAAGACCTTCTTCTACTCACTATATCAAACATTTTTTGAAGGGTGGAATGCATGGTTTTTCCAAAAGAAAAAGAAGGTTTTCCCTTGGTAGGTATCTTTAACACATGGGCAAATTTGTATTGATAAGGACAATTGGCGAAAGCGGTGAATTGAGTGTAGGAAAAAGTAGTGGGAATCGGCAATTGGATCTTGTTTTCCTCCACCTCTTTTTCTTCTTTCTTTTCTAAGCCGCTAAGCTCTTGCTGCCTGCCACCGCCTTGCTTGCTTTTCTTTTGCATAGCCGGGTCCTCAACCAAGCCGCACTCTACCAAGAATCGAGAGGGCTTTTTATTTTGCTTCCCCCCGTAATCATAAGCCCAGGATAGACATACTTGTTGACCGCCCCTGGTTAGGGCTACATAAAATAAGCGCCTCTCCTCTTCCAGGTGGATATCACCCTCTGGCAAAGATTCTTTGATCAAAGCATCTGGGAGAGGAAGTGGTTCTTTTCTTTCTGTGGTAGGAAATCTCTTATCCACTAATTGAGTAATGAATACATATTTAAATTCCAAACCCTTAGCTGAATGCACGGTCATCACCTTAATAGTTTCCGGTCCGGCATCCAGGTCCATGGGCAGATCTCCGCTCTCGCCGGCATCCATTTCCATGCGCAACTCTTCCAAGAAAAAGACCAGCCTCTTATCATCATTATCCTGCTCAAATTTTCTTATTCTGGCCATGAATTGATTGAGCAGCAAAGC
>JAWOGA010000040.1:0-3028 GCA_046497225.1 Candidatus Moraniibacteriota bacterium
CCCTCAGCGGTGGTACGGGCGGACTCCAGATCACGCTCCGCTTCGGCTCGCCTCAAGATCTTTTTTCCGGTTTCAATCGCATTGAATTCTTCTTTGTGTTCATATCTACTTTCCTCCGGCGGTTTTTGCTTTTCTTGTTGCTCCATTGATTTTTCAATTTCCCTTTTCGGCTTTTTGCCTTCTTCTTCCAATTTTTCATCCCCGGAATTTATCATTCTCTCGGCGTGTTCCAGCGGATCCACCACCCCGGCCATGCGCTTGACTTCTTGTTCTTCCTCCGGTGTCATTTCTGAACGATCCTCCTTTGGTTCTTGTTCCTTTTTTTGTTGATCGAACGGATTAAATTTTTCTTGATTTGGCATAGTTTTACTCATTTTCCTTAATAATAAATAAACCCGGGGCGCCGTCATCGGCATCCAACAGTGGTGTTTGCCAACACAACGCTTGCATCGTCAAATTCTAAATTTTTATTTCCTTCTGTTTCTGTTAAAATTGTAAACCTATAAACGTTTGCTCCCGCCATTTACCGAAAATCCAAATTAACTGTTTTTTATACTGCTCTTATAACTTGATACAACTTCTTCTAAAAAAGAAAGGAATCCTTCCCTGATTTCCTTTGCCTCTGTGGAGTCATAAAACTCACTGTACTCTCTTTTTTCAATTTTTTCCGGTAACACATCAGCAATTGGCTTGAGAGTCAAGCTATTTGCCGGCATCTCCATAAATACTGCCTGCGGATTTCTTCTTATATACTTTCTTTGCTCTGCTTGAAGCTTTTTACGAAAATCCCAACCAGACATTTCTTGATCTATCTCTATTCCAAAATTTTTCCTTAATGCCCTCTCAGATGTTCGGTTTATCTCGGAAATGGTGGGTTTATCGTTCTCTTTTATCCAGGACTTAGGCGGATATAATATAAAATGCAGGCTTACATGGCCATTTTTTGTACTTATTTGAGCTAGATCTCGAAAATAACTATTCTCTATTTTGTCCTTTAAAAAATTTGGCAAATTTTTATCTTCCGATTCAAAGCTTATATTTATACTTGCATCAAATTTATTATTGCCTGAACCACTTAGATGACCAGCACAAGAAAAGTTAGTCTGTACACCATCAATCGAATTCAATACCGCCGTCGTGTTTTCAATTTTATCATCTATTGAGGCAAAAACTTCGGGCGGAAGTTTATCTGCCACTTTCTCTATGTCATTTTTATCCAAAACCAATGAGTCCAATTTCTTTGAAAGGTATTTTTTATATTCGCTTCGATCTATTTCATTGTTAATATGTCCATACTTTTCCAAAATCAAATTCTGCATCTTATCCCTTAAGCCGGATATATCTGGAACAAGAGCAGGATTTTTCAAGCGGTCGGCAAGTTCTATCCTTTTCATTAAATGCTCGGGACTATCAATTCCCGCCTGCTCGTTTTTTAAATGAATATCAGTCGCTTCTATTTTTTTAACTAGGTCATTCACACCAGTCGAATTATCTACGGCACCCTTTAATTTTTCCGCCTCTCTTTGTTTCTTTTCATATTGATCAACAATAAATTTGGACTTTGCGTATCTGACGTCAATCTTCTCCTCCGCCAACTTCACAAGCTTTTCTTCCCCGTTTTCCTTTACAGTATCAGCAAGTCTATTTTCAAAATCATTTAAATAATCAACGGCTTCGTGGTATTTTTCTTCCTTTTCTTTTGCAGCGATATCTTCCAGATTTTCCGGTTCTTCAATTTTGTTTTCTGAGACGGTTTTTTTATAAAGCTCCCCACCCTCTTCCCACTCCACAGAATAAAGAACGGCATCATTCTTAACTCTTACCCCCGTTATTCTCGCCTCAACCTTCTCAGAATTATTAGTTGAGATTAAGACACCATCCCCTAATTCAAATTTTCTGTTTTCAAGCAACTTGACTTTATCCAGGAATCTTAATAGCTCTTTCTCTCGCTCCTTTGTTTCTGCAGTATTTTTTACTTCTTCTAATTTATTTTTCAATGCTGTCAGATCGATCCCCTCTTCTTCCAAATTATTCATTATTACAAAAATGTGACCTTCAATCTGTCTTAAGAATTTTTCCTTTTCAAAGACCGAAGCTTCCTTGCCTTCCTCTTTTTTATCACCGTATTCCATTCGATTCAACCTTTTCATTATGTCTACAAGAGCCGTCATTGAATTTTGAGGATTCCTTATGTTATTAGCCTTTTCTCTTTCTGTCTTTATATCATCAAGATTAAGGCCTTGTTCTTCCAGGTTATTTATAGCTGTTGAGATATGAGCATTTATAAGACGAAACTCTTTGTTCGGATCTTCTCTTTCAGTTTCATAATCACCCTTATTCACCGTACGATAATTTCGTTCAAATGACGTTTCTTTGTAATCCTTCTTAGTTTTTGCTCTGTCTTCTTGTTCCCATTTTTTTTGAGATCCCAAGATATATTGGCGTACTTTTCTCATAGTATTCATACCTTCTTTTATGCCCATTTGACCGTTATCAACAAGACGGTAAACATTATCTATCATTTCCGTTCTTACATCAGTTTGCTCAGCACTATTAAGATCCTGATTCTCGTTCCAGGCCTTTTCATACTCTTCAAAATTATAATTTAATAAAAGATTATCGAGTTTTTCTCTGTAATTAGCTATTTTCTCTTCTTTTTCTTTTTGCTCTTGGAAATACTTTTCCCGCCTTTCATCGTTTTTGACATTCTCGGTATCAAAAACGGTTTGATAAAACTCAGGGCCTGGTTGATAAAAATACTGCTCTTGATAAAAATTTTCTTCTTGTTCTTTATGAAATGAATCTTCAACAGTTCCAGACCCTCCCATGGGATAGGTTTCTGTTTCTTTTAATGATTCCCTGCTTTGATCTTCTTGCCCTCCTTCATAATAAGCAATTCTATCTCGTAATTTTTCTGCCTGCTTAGAATCAGGATCTGCTTCTTTTAAAAGCTTTTTTGCAATTTCCAACTCATTCAAACTCCCGGGATCAATATCCTCTTTTTTATCGTTTTTAGGAGGCCCTTCTA
>JAWOGA010000014.1:0-6553 GCA_046497225.1 Candidatus Moraniibacteriota bacterium
GTTTATGTCAACTGCATAGATGTAGACAAAAAAAGAGTAGGGGCTCTTAAAAAAGGAAGGCCGGTTATTTATGAGCCCGGCTTAGCTGGCTTGATCAAAAGTAATCTCGATGCCGGCAGACTAAGCTTTTGCAGTGAGTTTGATTCTATTGAAGATAGCCAAATTTTGATGATTGCCGTAGGAACGCCCTCTCGAGAAAATGGCGAGGCTAATTTGGATTATGTTTTCAAAGTGGCAGAAACTATTGGAAAAAGGATTAACGATTATAAGCTAATCGTTCAAAAATCTACTGTTCCGGTGGGAACTTGCAGAAAAATAGAAGGGATTATTAAAAATCAAATTGAAAAGAGAGGAGTGGATGTCAAGTTCTCGGTAGCATCTAATCCCGAATTTCTCAAAGAAGGCGATGCGGTGGATGATTTCTTGAAACCGGATCGCATTATTCTGGGAGTGGATAACACAAAAGCCAAAAATCTTCTGGAGAGGCTTTATAAGCCTTTTATGAGAAAGAGACACAAAACTATTTTTATGAGCGTAGAAAGCGCAGAGCTGACAAAATATGCAGCCAATTGCATGTTGGCAACCAGAATCTCCTTTATGAATGAGATGAGCAGGATAGCTGAAAAAGTCGGAGCTGATATTGAGGAAGTTCGCTCCGGAATCGGAAGCGACCCTAGAATTGGAGAAAGCTTTCTTTACCCGGGTGTGGGCTATGGAGGATCTTGCTTTCCCAAGGATGTGCGGGCCATGATAGAAGTAATGAAAAAACATAAAACAAATGTTCATCTTGTAGAAGCGGTAGATCAAGTAAACGAATATCAAAAGTTTTGGTTTCTGGATAAAATCTTGGGCAACTTAAATGGAGAGGTGAAAAGATCATCTCTTGCAATTTGGGGATTATCCTTTAAAGCCGGAACAGATGATGTCAGAGAGTCTCCGGCAATTTTCATAGCTCATGAACTTCTTGAAAGAAAGGCTTTTTTGAGACTTTTTGACCCGGAGGCAATGGATAATTTTAAGCAAGTTTTTCCTAGCGCGAATTACAATGCAGCCTATTGCAGCAATGAATATGAAGCTTTGCGGGAGGTTGACGCGCTTATCATTCTTAACGACTGGCCACTCTTCCGAAATCCCGATTATGAAAAGATGAAACAGCTAATGAGGAATCCCATTATATTTGACGGCAAAAACCTTCTCAACGCTAAAGAAGCCCGGCAAGAAGGTTTTGTTTATCATTCAGTGGGAAGACAGTAGGAAGAAATTAATTAACCAACAAAAAAACCCGGATTAGTATCGGTTAATCCGGGTTTTTTATTCGTTAAAGATGTCATTCATTACTAAAATTTTCAACCCAACCAGAAAGAGCCTTGGTTGTCATCTCGGGCCTATAATACCTCCTTAAATATTGGTAAGTTTTCTGAGCATTCCTCTTTAAAGGTCCTAAATTATCCACAGCAGCAATAATTTGTCTAGCAAGTTCTTTATAATCTCCGGGCTCATAAACAGGGCTTAGGTTGTTAGAGTCAATTATTTGGCTCAATTCAGTTGATTTGGAGGTTATAATGGGTATTTTCTGCTGAATCATCTCATTAGTCCTGGTTCTGGCGCCAATTAAAGTTTCGTAGTCGCTTTTATCACATATCAAGCCCAGATCGCACTTGCTCATATAGAGATTGAATTCTTTTTTTGGCAAATAACTAGTAAAAATAAACTTGTCTTTATGCGGACCTTTTTGAATTTTTTTGTAAAATTCTTTTAAGTTTTTTTGTGTTTGTTCGGAAATAATTCCTGTAGTTGAAATAAATCTAATTTGAGGTCTTTTATTCATAGCCAATTCCAATCCCTTGTAAAGCGTTTCGCGATCCATCCACTTATTGTAACCGGAGCACCAAAATATATTGAAATTTTCTTTTTGTACGAGAGGTGGCTGTTTTTTAGCATTTTTAATTTTGGGATCATACTTAAAAATAGCATTGGGTATGTATTGAATAATTTCATTGTATGATAGAGGTTTTTCTGATTTTCTTATTGAAGCAATCTTTCCAATTATGCAATGCTTTTGATTTAAAGTAGCTGTTGATATTCTATTAGCTTTCCTAAATATCAGGCTTTCATAAAAAGGAGGAATCAAAAGACTAAAACCCTGTTCCTGAAAGGTTAATCCGGAGTATTTTTCAGTTACTATATATCCGTTTAAATCCGCCCAGAAAGGAATTGGGGGGTGCATCTTTGCGACAGCATAGCAAGGCTGGGTATTTACCCCAACTACCGCGCAATAATTTTTAAAATCTTTTTTGTCAATAAATTTTCCAGATAAAGCTTCCTCAAGAGTGATGTGCCGAATGGAGCAGTTTTTTATTTTAATTTCAGTGAAGCTTTCCTTGTTTAATCTAATGGGTGGCAAAATCAAGAAAGCCTCTATTTCATAAGAAGACTGTTCTTTTATTAAAGAGCTGAGAATTTGCCAAGTTCTAGTCCCTGAAGCGTAAGTTATTTCCTCGTCTTCAAAAGGGAGGGGAGCGGAACCTACTAATAGAATTTTTTTCATAAGAACTTTATTGTGCCAAAGCGCCTTTTTTGTTGTATCCTTATTACTTACAACATAAACACCGAAAAATTTCACAATCAGACGCCTTTTAAATAATTTTGATTTATTTTTTGTGAGCCGGGGATGGGAATCGAACCCACAATCTACGCGTTACGAGTGCGTTGCTCTGCCATTGAGCCACCCCGGCAAATTTATCAATCTTATAGCCTCTTCCAATTTTCCTAAAAAATTCATTACAGCCAAAATACGTGCAAGCAAATAAATTTAAAGCAATCCTCTCAAGAAGACTGTTTAAAAAAACAGCTTTGGATTTTAACTTTTATTATAGTTTATTTCCAGCTATTTATCAAATTAATTTTTTAGTGTATATTATTATTATGAAATTAGAAGAAGTTAAAGATCAAATCAGGGAAATTGAAACTAAATTCGTCCATTTGGACGACTGTCTTTGACTGGGAAGAAAAGCAAAATAAAATAAACAGTTTACAAAAGGAATCGGAAGACCCGAATCTTTGGAATGACTCCGTGGAAGCCGGTAATATTTTAAAAAAACTGGAGGAGTTGAAGAAAGAAAAGCAAGAGTGGCAAAAACTAAAAAACGATATTGAAAACATAAAACAATTAACCGAAGAGGAAGCGCTTGGCCAGGATGAGATCGAAATAATAAGCGAAGAGTTGCAAAAAGCTGCTTTCAAGCTAGACAAATTTGAAAAGAAAACCCTCTTTAAAGATAAATATGATGAAAACAATGCCATTTTGGAAATCCATGCGGGAGCCGGAGGAGCGGATGCTCAGGATTGGTCGGAAATGCTTTTGAGAATGTACTTAAGGTTTTGTGAAAAATTTGGCTTTAAAACAGAAATAATCACCAAAACAGAAGGATCTGAAGCGGGTATTAAAAATGCAGTTCTGGAAATAAAAGGGGGAAATGCTTTTGGTTACCTAAAAGGGGAAAAAGGAGTACATCGATTAGTAAGGCAGTCTCCTTTTAATTCGGATGCGCTAAGGCAAACTTCCTTCGCGGCAGTGGAAGTTTGGCCGGTTTTAGAAAAAAATGATCAATTTGAAATTCAGCTCAAAGATTTACGAATTGACACTTTTAGGTCCTCCGGAGCGGGTGGGCAACACGTCAACACCACTGATTCAGCCGTCCGCATCACCCACTTACCGACCAACACCGTAGTCAGCTGCCAAAGTGAGAGGTCTCAACAGAAGAATAGAGAGCATGCCATGAAAATTTTAAAAGCCAAACTTTTTCAATATTTTGATGAGAAAGAGAAGGAAAAAGAAAAAGAGTTAAAAGGTGAAAAGAAGTCGGCGGAGTGGGGAAATCAGATTCGCTCTTATGTTTTTCATCCTTACAAAATGGTTAAAGATCACAGGACAGGCTTGGAAACCAGCGAAATCGAAAACGTGATGAGCGGGGAAATAGAGTTTTTCCTGGACGGGTGTTTGAAATTTATGGCAAATAAAAAATAAATGCCTCCAAAGATTTTGCAAAATAATTTATTTTATTTTTAAATAAATATAACAGTCGCTTACATTTCTATTGACGAAGTAAAAAACTTTTTCTATAATCAATTTTGTTTTCGAAAACTTAAAAAGTAAAAGGAGAAAAAATGGCTAGCCAAAAAGTACTTTACCGAGCACCTTACAACTATCCCAATGTTCATGAGTGCGATGCGGCAGCGATTTGCTGTATTGATTTTCGCTTCTGGAGAGAAACTATGGAGTTTATAGACAATTACTTCAAGGTTAAATCTTACGATTTTCCCAAACTTCCCGGGGCGGCCAAAGCAATCATTGAATCAAATGGAAATGATCTAGCTTCTTCTTGTGTGGAAGTTCCTTGTGAGCTCCATAATATTAAGAAGATAATTTTAGTCAACCATGAAGACTGCGGAGCCTACGGAGGATCGAAGCCTTTTGAAGGAGACAAAAAAGCAGAACAAGAATTTCATGAACAAGAACTAACCAAAGCGGCTGAAATAATCCGGAAAAAATATCCGGAAAAGGAAGTTCATATTATTTATGCAAAATTAAGCCCTGAAAATAAGGAAATTGAATTTATTGAAGCAAGTAATGAAAGCAATCGGGCGACAACAGATGATTCTTTACAGCAAGCTGCTTAGATTTATTATGATCTAAAGATTTTCTTAAACCAACTCTTTATCTGAGGAGTTGGTTTTTGTTTTTTATTGGGGTTTTCGTCTTTTTTCTCATTCATTGTTGAATCCGCTGTCCATTTTTTAACTTCTTGGTATATCTTTATTAGTTCATTCTTCACTTCCGGGCTTTCGTAGTCCGCATTATGAGCAGTTTGACCTTTATAACGAGTTTTACTTTGATCCAAGTGAAGATCAAAAATAATTTCGGGACCTTCCTCTTTTAAATAAAGATGAAAGCGAGGGTAACGGCCATTCGTTAAACTTCTCGAAAAACTTTGCTTGCCGGTCTTGGGGTCAAAAATAGATTTATATCCGGCTTTTCTTAAGATTTCGGAAACATTTCTGGAGAAGTTGTACTCAATTTTGAATTTCATATCAGGATTTATCGTATTATTACTTTAAGCGCTCCTCAATAATTGTATTGTAAATAAAAAAATCTTTTGTGTAAAATATTTTTTATGATATAATAAAAACAAATAGTAATTGAAATCATATGAAAATAGGAATAGATGCAAGATCAATACTCAACCCGGAAAAAACTCCCGAAATAGGAGTGGGGCATTATACTTATCAACTTGTCAGGAATTTGCTAAAAATAGACAAAAAAAATCAGTACACCTTATTTTTTGACTATAGAGTAAGGGACAAGGATGTAAAAAAATTTTCTCAGAAAAATGTGAACATTCACTACTTTCCATGGTCTGATTACAAGAAATATCTCCCGGGAGCTTATAGTGAAATCCTAGGATTGGCAACTCTGGGAAAAGAAGACCTGGATGTCTTGCATACAGCCACTCCGGACGCAAGAATTCCTCTGGGATACAGAGGAAAAGTAATTTGCACTTTCCAGGATTTAGGCGTCTATAAACAGCCAGATCTTTTTCCAAAAGCAAAAAGAATAAAGGCCAAATACAATCGCCAAGCTATGGCAAAAAGAGCAGACAAAATAATTGCTGTTTCAGATAGCACCAGAAAAGATCTAAAAAGTTTTTTACAAGTAGATAATGAAAAAATTGAAGTTATTAAAAACGGGGTGGATAAAAGATTTTTTGAAGAAGTCAAAAACAACAAAAGCCTTGAAGATAAATTTGGAATCAATAGAGATTACATTCTTTTTGTAGGCACCATTGAACCTTCTAAAAATATTACCCGCTTAATGCAATCCTTTAGGCTTTTAAAAGAAAATTTAAAGAAGGAAGGAAAAAAGCATGATTACCAGCTGGCAATAGCAGGCAAGAGGGGTTGGCTAGCAGATAAATACACTCAAATTGCCAAAGATTTGGGCATAGAAGAGGATATAAAATTTTTGGGTTACGTTGAGGGAGAAGACTTGAGAACCCTATTCTCACGAACAAAACTTTTCGTAATGCCCTCACTATACGAAGGATTCGGTATGACTGTATTGGAAGCAATGGCATCTAAGGCCCCTTGCTTGGTTTCAAATTTGGAACCTCTGAGGGAGATAGCTGATGGCGGGGCGGAATTTGTGGATCCTTATGATATTGATGCCTTGGCAATAAAAATGAAAGAATTGATAAATGACAAACACAAGAATAAAAGAAGCGCCGAAAAAGGTCAAAGCATAGCCAAACAATTTTCTTGGGACAAATGCGCAAGAGAAACTCTTAAGATTTACAAATCTTTTTAGAAAAAATAATTAGGCTCTGCTGAAGCAGCAGTACATAAGATAGAATTATTTACTTTATTTATGGGATTTTGGTTTAAATAATTTTTCAGGAGAAGCTAATTTTTTACAAAAATCAGCTTCTCCTAATTAATTTATGATTATTTCTTCTGGACAAAAATTAAATTTTTGTTATAATGTTTTTTGTTGCTT
>JAWOGA010000009.1:0-37168 GCA_046497225.1 Candidatus Moraniibacteriota bacterium
AGCCGGCTACCATTTCTTCTATATTTTGTTCCAATTCAATTTTATTTTGATTGGCAACATTTAAGCCTTCAATAATGGAGACCTTGTCTCCTATAACTTTGAAATGCCAAAGTCCGATACCATAAACTAAAAGCAAAAAAATAGTAAAAATGGTTATTCTATATTTTACGTTGATTGTTTTTTGAAAGCCTTTTTTAATTTTCTTTTTCATTTTTACTTTTTATTTATATGCATCGAAAATTCCGGCCGATTAATTTATTTTAAGAATGAAAATGCAAATATACTTTTTTAACTAAAAATAACTAATTTAATTAGTAGATGAGAAACCGGGATCCACAACTTAGAACTTTATAAAATTAGAGCCAAATCAACTTTCATATCCGCATTCTTTGTTGGAGCAGACAATTTTTTTATATTTTTGAAGCAAGGGGCTTTTGCATTTGGGGCATTTTTCTCCGGTGGGTTTATTCCAAAACATGGTTTTGCAATTCGGATAACCC
The DNA here is from genome assembly GCA_046497225.1 of Candidatus Moraniibacteriota bacterium. Lineage (GTDB taxonomy): Bacteria > Patescibacteriota > Minisyncoccia > Moranbacterales > DUUL01 > JAXHLG01. Next base: position 501 of record JAWOGA010000009.1, read on the forward strand.
GAGCATCCGTAAAAAGTTTTTCCTTTCTTGGATTTCTTTTCTACTAAATCTTTTCCGCATTCCGGACATTTTACTCCGATTTTGTTTTCCACTTTTTTTATATTCCTGCAATTTGGGTAATTACTACATCCCAAAAAGGGTCCATATGGTCCTTTTCTCAGTTCCATTTTAGATCCGCATTTTTCGCACAATATTTCTCCTTTGGAATTACCTTCTTCTTGAACAACTTTCTTTTCCAGTTCTTTTTCGTCCTCGCTTTTTTCGGTATACTTGCAATCGGGGTAATTCCCACAAGCTATAAATTTGCCGAATTTGCCGAATTTTTCCACTAATTCTCCTCCGCAATCCGGACATTTGCGGTCTAATTTTTTCTGAAAATCCTCCTTTTTAATTTCCTCGTTTTTCATTTTTAGATTTTTTTTAAATGGATTATAGAAATTTTTTACTACTTGTGTCCACTCTTTTTTGTCTTCAGCTATTTTATCCAAATTTGATTCCATTTGTGCGGTAAACTTATAGTCTACAATGCGGGGAAAATGGGCTACCAAGAGGTCGTTAACCAAGATTCCGATATCGGTGGGAAACAATTTTTTATTCTCGTCTTTTTCAATGTATCCGCGATTTTGAACCGTGGAAATGGTAGGAGCGTAAGTAGAGGGGCGGCCAATTCCGTTTTCTTCCAATTTTTTAACTAAAGCGGCTTCACTGTATCTAGAAGGTGGCTGGGTAAATTTTTGTTCAGTGTTTACTTTGTTTAAATTTAAAGTATCTCCTTTTTCCAATTTTGGCAAGAGGTTCTCTTTTTGGCTGTTTTTATTCAAGACTTTCATATATCCTTCAAACTTTATTATTGAGCCGGTTGCCTTTAGGAGATATTCATCCGTTTTTCCTTTTGGATTAGCCTTAATGGAGATGGAAGTTGAATCTATTTTGGCCGAAGCCATTTGGCTGGCAATAGTTCTCTCCCATATAAGCTTGTATAATTTGTATTGTTTTGAATTTAGGCAACCTTTTATTGAATCGGGTGTTTTATCTAAGAAAGTAGGTCGAATAGCTTCATGCGCTTCTTGAGCTCCCTTGGATTTGGTTTTGTAAAATCTTGTCTTTTCCGGAAGAAAGTTTTTTCCAAATATCTTTTCAATTACTTTTTTGGCTTGAGATTGAGCCTGTTTTGATATTGATAAGGAGTCCGTTCTCATATAGGTTATAAGTCCCACGGGGCGTTTGTTTTCAAGCGGTATTCCTTCATAAAGCTGTTGAGCCAACGCCATGGTTTGCTTGGCTGAATAGCCGCAAGCATTATTTGCCATTTGTTGAAGAGTGGAAGTGGTGAAAGGCGGAGGAGGGTTTTTTCCGATTTCTTTTTTCTCTATATTTTCAACTTGAAAATCGGAATTGGTTAAGTCGGTTTTGATTTCTTCCGCCTCTTCTTTATTTTTAACGCTTAATTTTCGGTAAAGCTTATTATTCTTTTTCCATAATTTAGCGTTAAGTTTTTCTTTTTCGGTTTTTTCAAGATCAGCTGAGATTTCCCAGTATTCCTGCGGGTTGAATTGTTCAATTTCTCTTTCTCTTTCTACCACAAGCCTAACTGCAACGGATTGGACTCTTCCGGCGCTTAATCCTTTGCGAATTTTTTTCCAAAGCAGGGGAGATAATTCATATCCTACCAGCCTGTCCAAAATTCTTCTGGCTTGTTGGGCATTAACCAATCCCATATTTATATCCCCCGGATTTTCCAAGGCTTTTTTGATGGCATTTTGGGTAATCTCGTGGAAAACTATTCTTTGAAATTTATCTTTTTTTAATTTTAAGGCATGAGTAAGGTGCCAAGAAATCGCCTCTCCTTCACGGTCTTCATCAGTTGCCAGGATAATCGAGTCTGCATTAGAGGCTATCTTTTTTAATTCCCGAAGGTTTTTTTGAGCGTTGGGAGTAGTTGCATATTGAGGTTTGAAATTGTTCTCTGTATCCACCCCAAGCTTGTTTTTGGGTAAATCTCTAACATGTCCGTAAGAGGATCTTACTTTGTATTCTTTTCCCAGAAAGCGGGATATGGTTTTGGCCTTAGTTGGTGATTCTACTATAAGTAATTTCATGATAATTAATGACTATTGTTCTTATTATGTTAATGGTGTTAATCAACTTTTTCTAAATTTCATTTTAACTTTTTGGAATTAATTGCGTACATATCCTCCGTCTACATTTTTAACCAATCCTTTTATTTCCATCATAGATAGCTTAACTGAAATTGCCGAAATGTCCAGTTTACACTTTAGAGAGATTTTGTCAATTGGACAAGGTTCACAGTCAAGGTGTTGGTAAATTAATTTTTCTGTTTCATCTTCAAGGTAAATTTCTTTTTGCGGTTCTTGATTCTTAAAATGCCAATTTAATTGTTCCAAAATATCTTCCGCGCAAATTGTTGGCATAGCTCCCTCCTGGATAAGCTTATTGGTGCCGGCTGATTGAGGAGAAAAGATGTTGCCGGGAACAGCAAAGATCTCTCGGTTTTGATCCAGGGCGTGAGAGGCGGTGATGAGAGTTCCGCTTTTGTTTCCGGCTTCAATTATTAAAACGCCCGCGGAGAGGCCGCTGATAATTCTATTCCGAGCCGGGAAGGTAAATCTATTGGCTTGAGCAGTCGGGGAATATTCGGATACTAATAAACCGCCTTTATTTAAAATTTCCCGGGAGAGATTGAAATTGACCGATTTTTGAAGAATTTTTTCAGACAAGCCGTTTCCCAAAACTGCGATAGTGGAGTTGGAGTTAGCCAGAGCTGCTTTATGCGCTAGAGCGTCTGTGCCGAGAGCCATTCCGCTGGTGATCACAATGCCCGAGGAGGATATTTTTGTCACGATTTTGTCAATAACTTGCTGTCCGTAATGCGTAGGCTTGCGGGAGCCCACTACTGATATTTGATGTTTTTTGAGCAACTCCAAATTTCCTTTGCAGAAAAGCAAGAAAGGGCAATCATTGAGTTGCGTTAAATTTTCCGGAAATTTATCTTGATTTACCCCTTTAAATTCCGGGAAAGAAAGAGGCTTGGATACCGGTGTAATGTTTTCTTCTTTTAATTTTTCCACTTCTTTTTCAATATTCAGCCTCTTCTTTTTTGCTACGATTTTCTCTGCTGTTTTTGAATCTATCCCTGCGTGTTGTAATTCTTTTATTCCTGATTTCCAGGCCAACTCAGGAGAATCAAAGTGATCTTCCAGTTTCTTGAATCTTTGAGGGCCTATTTCCTGGATTAAGGAGAAACCAAGTAGGTATTTAAGCATGAGTTGAGAATATTTTTTATGTGTTTGACTTTTCTTGATACCAAAACATGGGTTAATTACTCAATTTATCTTGAATATATCCTGCTTCTTTGTTTCAGTATTAGTTTTCAATTTTGTAAATTCCTCCTTTGATTTGAGTTTTTTCAATACTTGGTTTTTCAAGCGGATTTTTGGAAGGTTGAATAATGGGATTTTCTAGCTTATATTCGTTAACTTTCTTCTTTTCTAGTTTTTTGTAGTGTGATAGTTCTTGGTCGGAAGAGATTAGATAGATGTTTTCAAAATCATTTTTGTCTATCTCTTCCAGGTCTTCAGGATTAAAAAAGTAGATGGCTTGAAGTCCGAAAATGTTTCTCATAGGTTCAGCCATTAACGACCATCCGGAACCGGAGGATTCTTGAGAGAGCAAAACCAAGTCTTTTGAGGTGAAATTTTGAGATAAAGCCCGGGTTTTTTCCAGGAGGTCTTCATTTTGTTTAAATGCCAAGAAATTGTTCCAAGTTTGCTCGCCTGGCTTTTTTGCCGGAATCAACAAGACTATATTTCCCAATAAGACAAAAACCACGATTAAATTAAAAAGAAGCTTATTTTTGAAGCTGAGGTGCTTTAAAAACAATATTGAATAAAGTATGAATATGGGAATAATGGTAAAAACAAATCTTCGCAACATCCATGGGTGATCAAGGGATATATTGGCGTCTATTAAATAAATGAAAGTGGGGAAGCAAAAGATTAAAGGCAAAAGAAGAAGAGAGTTGAATTTTCTTTCTTCCTTGTCGGGTAAAAATTTTCTCCTTTTGACAATAAAAGCAATGGAAAATATAGCCATTATGAATAGCGGGGCGATATTATAGTTATAGAAAATTTTGGGAAGATAAAGCCCCTGCCAATCATCCGGGAGTAGATTCTCTTCCGAAACTGTCTCAGTGGATGCCGGAGAAATTTCAGCTACGTTCTTTAAGGAGTTTATAAAGAAGTTGGGCATTACGGAAATGGATACAAACAAAGCTATTCCCGTAATTACGAAAAAGAGCTGGTAGCGGGCTTGTCTTAAATGATTAAAATCTTTTAAGATCATAATCATCAGTAGAAGAAAAATAAAAGCCACTGCTTCAATCCGGACGAAGGAGATTAAAATGAGGGGTAAAAATATTAATTGATAAACAAGAAAGTCTTTGGTTTGAAAGTATTTAAAGGCTAAATGTAGAACAAGCCAAATTAAAGCTGCAAAGAAAATTTCCGAGAGGGTGAATTTGTAAAAGATGGCAATGGGAAAACAGGTTGCCAAAATAGTGGCTCCCAAGAAAGCCAACTTTTCATTTGAAGAAGCTTTTTTGAGGGAATTCTTCAAAAAACAGCAACTTTTTGTATCTTTTGCCTGATTTATTTGCCAATCTTCCAGTTTTTCTTCAAAAGTCTTATTGGCTTGAAGAAGTCTTAAAAGAATTAAATAGAAAGCGGATAGCAAAGTAAGAAAGGGAAATAGATTTGCAAATTTAAACCCTTCAACTCCGAACAATCCGTAAAAATTAGCCAGCCAAGCCGGATAAGCCGGCAGAAATTGGCTTTTCAATTCTCCTTCGGAAGTATATTGAAATCCGGGAAAATTTAGAGCCTTTCCTTCTTCGTTGATATCAAAAAATTCTTCCACTAGCTTTGATTCATAAACAAAACTATGGCTTTTGTTCATTAAAATAGCTGTGTTGGAGTAAGACCCTTCATCTCTTCCTCCAAAAATAGTAGGCTCAGAATTAAAGGAAAGAAAGACGGCAAAAGCAATAAAAAACCCTAAAGCAAAATAAGAAAAACGGGAAAGTTTTTCCAAAATAATTTTCTTGCTTTTAATTTTTTGTATAATAAATATGGCGGCTAATAAAGCAAAAATCAGGGAAGCTATTGGATAAAAAATACCCAGGATGACTGTAACAAGACTAAAAAAGGCGGCGCTTATCCACCATATTGAAAAGATTTCAATAATATTTAACTTTGTAGTTTTTTCATTATTCATATTGTTCATGCTTTTATTATAATTTTTATCTAAAAATAATGCAAGAATAGAAATTTTGTCTTTGCTTTTTTCAGGCTCGGATTTTCTTGGATTGAATTTGGGGAGTTCTAAAAACTCTTGACAAGAATTAAATTAGAAATAAAATGAAAAATAGAATTAGCAAACAAACAACTCAACTGCTAAAAATTATTTGAAGATTTTTAAAAATTAACTAAAAAAATATGGCAAAGCAAATAAAATTTGATGAAGATGCTCGTATTGAGATAATGAAGGGTATGGATAAAGTGGCTGATACAGTGAAAGTTACCCTGGGTCCTAAAGGAAGAAATGTAGTTTTGGACAAAGGATTTGGCTCTCCGACTATAACCAACGACGGAGTTACTATAGCCAAAGAAATTGAGTTGGAAGATAAATATGAGAGTTTGGGCGCCGAGATGATAAAAGAAGTGGCTAATAAAACCAATGATTCTGCCGGAGACGGAACTACAACTGCTACTATTTTAACTCAAGCCGTAGCTCAAAAAGGAGCCAAAATGGTTTCCAAGGGGGTAAATGTGGTTGATTTTAAAAACGCTTTGAATAAATATTCCGAGCAAGTTATTGAGAATATCCAAAGCGAGGACACTTCTTATCAAGTGGTTGGAGATTCTATTGAGCAAGTGGCCACCATTTCCGCTCAGGACAAAGAGATCGGGAAAATGATTGCCAAAGTGATCGGAGATGTTGGCAAGGACGGCGTTATTACTGTTCAGGAATCTCAAACTTTTGGAATGGAGAGCGATGTTGTGAAGGGTATGAGTTTTGATAAAGGTTATGTTTCTCCTTATATGGTAACCGATACGGAAAAAATGGAGGCCGAGCTGAAAAACCCTTACTTGCTGATTACCGACAAAAAGATATCCTCAGCTAATGAGATTCTTCCGGTATTGGAAAAAATATCTCAAGCCGGCAGAAAAGAGTTGGTGATTATCGCCGAGGACATTGAAGGAGAAGCTTTGACTACTTTGGTTGTCAATAAACTAAGAGGCACTTTGAATGTTTTGGCTGTAAAAGCTCCTGGTTTCGGAGATAATCAAAAAGCAATGCTTGAAGATATTTCTATCTTAACCGGAGGTAAGTATATTACTGAAGACAAGGGAATAAAACTTGAAAGTACTGAGATTAACGATCTTGGCCAAGCTACCAAAGTTGTTTCTACTAAAGACAACACTACTGTTGTTGGAGGAAGAGGCAAGAAAAAGGAAATTGATGCCAGGGTGGAACAAATCAAATCCATAATGGAAAAGGCTGATGATTATGACAAGAAGAATTTGAAAGAAAGAATGGCTAAATTAGTCGGCGGAGTTGCCGTTATTAAAGTTGGCGCCGCTACCGAAGTGGAGCAGAAAGAAAAACAACACCGAGTAGAAGATGCAGTGGAAGCTACTAAAGCGGCTATTGAAGAAGGAATTGTTCCCGGAGGAGGAATTTCTCTTCTTAATGAGTCTACTAAATTAAGGGAATATAAAAGGAAAATGGGAGATAAGTTGAACGTAGAAGAGTCTTCTGCTTTGGAAGTGCTAATTGAAGCTTTGTCTGAGCCGATTAGACAAATTGCTTATAATGCCGGTCTTTCTCCGGATTTGGTAATTAACACTATCTTGGAAAATCAAAATGCTTACGAAAAGAAAGAGCTTAAAAAAGGCAAGGCAAGCGTTAATGTTCTCAGGGATAAAAAGCAAATCAACTTTAATATGGGTTATGATGCTGCTGCTGATACTTATGTAGATATGATTGATACAGGCATTATAGATCCGGTTAAAGTTGTTTCTTCGGCGTTAAGGAACAGTGTTTCCACAGCTGCTATGCTTCTGACTACCAAAGCCGCTGTGGCAGAATTGCCCAAAAAGGAAAATGAAGAAACCGGAGGCGGTGGAATGCCGGCCGGAATGGGCGGTGGAATGCCAATGATGTAAATTTCCTAAAAATTTTTCAAAAACCTCCCCGCTGCAGGGGAGGTTTTTTGTGGAAGAGTTTTCGGGTAAAGTATGTAATAGTACATAGGAGTTAACAAGACTGAGGTTTGATTTTTTGAGTGGATAATCTTTCTGATTAATACTGAATTTTATTATGATTTGTAGCTTACCTGTTCTTTTAAGTGGTTTTTTTGTTATGTTCAAGTTTTCTGTGGCAAGCAGGTTTTTGTTACTCATTAATATGGTAAAACCTCTATATTAAATATCATATCTTGATAAGCCTCCTTTTTAGTTGTATTATTTGAGTGTAATTAAATAAGTAATTTAATTAATGACTTTAAAAAAACTTTTATCGTTAAGAGAAAGATCATTTAATAAAGAGCAGATAGAACTAATCTCTAAAGCCTATTATTTTGCTCAGAAGGCTCATACGGGTCAAAAAAGAAAATCGGGGGAGGATTATTTTATTCACTCTGCTGAAACTGCGGCCACATTAGTAAAAATGGGCCTGGGATCCAAAACGGTAGCCGCCGGGCTGCTTCATGATGTTCCGGAGGATACAGCCACTACTATGGAAGAAGTTGAACAAAATTTTGGCAAAGAAGTAGCTTTTATAGTTGATGGAGTTACAAAAGTGGGGCAAATAAGACTCCGGGGTAACACTGATGAAGTTTATTTAGAAAATCTTAGAAAAATGTTTTTGGCGATGGGTGCTGATATAAGGGTGATTTTAATTAAGATTGCCGACAGGCTTCATAATATGAAGACTTTGCATGCTTTACCTGAAGATAAACAAAAATCCATCTCCAAAGAAACAATGGAAGTTTTTGTTCCGATTGCTAATCGCCTAGGAATTGGCGAAATCAAGAATCAATTGGAAGACTTGGCTTTTATGTATTTGGATCCGGAAAATTATGAGAAAACCGTTAAATTGTCCCGAGAAGCTCTAACGGAAAGAAAAAGATATACTCAAAGAGCCATAAACGAATTAAAAAGAGAGCTGAGAAGAGAAAGGGTTACGGTTTTGGATATTTATGGTAGAGCTAAGCATTATTATAGATTTTTCCAAAAACTGAAAAAGCATGATATGAAAGTCGACAAAGTTTATGATTTGGCGGCAATTAGAATTATCGTTCCAAGCGTAGAAAGTTGTTATAAAACTTTGGGTGTAGTTCATCAAAAATACAATCCGATGGTTGGGAGAATCAAGGACTATATTTCTCTACCCAAACCTAATGGTTACAAATCTTTGCATACCACTATTTTCGGCCCGGAGGGTAAGATATTGGAAGTGCAAATAAGAACCCAGAAAATGGATTTTGAGGCTGAATATGGTATTGCCGCTCATTGGATTTATTCGGACAAAAAAAGCTTTAAGGATATGCTTTTCGGCCAAGGATCAAGTGAACTTGAAAAACAAATAAGATGGGTGAAGCAGCTAAGGGAATGGCATACTGAAACCGGCGGAATGTCGGATGAATTTTGGTCTTCCCTAAAGATTGACTTTTTCAAGAATCATATCTTTGCCTTTACTCCCAGAGGTGATGTAATTGAGCTTCCCGAGGGAGCAACTCCGGTTGATTTTGCTTATCAGATTCACACCGAAGTTGGTAATAAAATAAGCGGTGCCAGGATCAATCAGAAAATGGTCTCATTGGATTACCCTATTAAAAACGGGGATGTGGTAGACATCATCAAAGAAAAAAACAAGAAAACTCCCAATAGAGATTGGCTTGATTTTGTTAAAACTACTCAAGCTCGTTCAAAAATAAAACAAGCGCTTAAGAAAAACAAAGGTCTTTCGGGGGTGTAGATTGGTGAAAATTTATCATTTTTTCCAAAAGAGCCGAATAAAACGATAAAAAAATCAAATAACCGAATTATTATACACAAGGGGTAGTGAATTGAAAAGTAATTTCGAGGAAGTGAGAGAAAAGCGCGAATTAAAAGTCCAGTGTTTTTACCGAAACAGAATGATCGATAATTAGTAGTAAATAAAGTGAAGGCAAGTAGAGAAAGCAGAGAAAGTAATTTAGTCATCAGTAATTAAATTTCAAATTTGTTTGTATCTTGCATCTTTTAATTTGTATCTTTCAAAACATTTTACATTTTGCTCTGTCATATAAAAGAAATAAAGGGTTTAATAAAAAATAAAATAAATATTATGGCGTTAAAATTTATTTATACATTGTTTTTAGCTATTCTTTTAACTTTATTTGCAGGATTGGGAATAGATGCTTTTTACAAAGCTCCTGAATTGCCTGAATATCCGGAGCAGTTAAGAAGTATAACTCCTGATTCTGAAGAGAAAAAATTGGAAAGGAACCGGGCTGAAATTGATTACCAAGAGGCGCAGGATAAATATCAGCGAGAAAAAAATGTTTATAATAGAAATGTTTCTATTGTTGCGATTGTTATTGCCGTATTTTATTTAGTTATAAGTTTACTGTTTTTAAATAAAATTAAAATAATAGCCGACGGCGTTCTGTTGGGCGGTGTTTTCCTGACTGTCTACAGTATTGTTCGGGGTATTATGAGCGATAGTTCCGAGTTTAGATTTTTAATTGTCTCCATAGGACTGGCAATAGCTTTGATTTTGGGGTATATTAAGTTTGTAAAAGAAGATAATCTAAATTAATTTCTAGAAAAAATGATCAAGAAAAAAGTATTACAAAAGTTTATTGCCGAATCCGGTTTTTGTTCTCGCAGGAAGGCGCAGGAGTTGATTGAAGCGGGTAAAGTTTCCGTGAACGACCAGGTTGCTAAACTTGGAAGCAGGGTAAGCGAAAAAGATTTAGTTGAAGTTGAAGGTAGTAAAATCAAGCCAAAAGAAAAAGTGTATATAAAATTGAACAAGCCTGTCGGGTATACTTGTACTAATAGGAAATTTACGGGAGAGAAAAACGTTTTTGATTTGGTGAAAACTGACGAGAGGCTTTTTGTTGCCGGAAGATTGGACAAAAACAGCCGGGGCTTGATTGTATTAACAAACGATGGAGATTGGACGCAAAAAATAACCCACCCCTCTTTTGAGCACGAGAAGGAATATGAGGTTCGGATAAACAAAGAAATCCCCCTAAAAAAGCTAAAAAGGGAATTTGTAGAAAAGGGAGTTGTTATTGATGACAAAGAAAGGGTCTTTGTGAAAAAAATAGAAAAATTGGGAGATAAAAAGTTTAGATTGATTTTATCCGAGGGAAGGAATAGACAAATTAGAAAAATGTTTCAAAGTTTAAAAGCGGAAGTTTTAGATTTAAAAAGATTGAGGATAGATAATATTAATTTAGGTGATTTAAAGGAGGGCGGTTTGACGAAAATATCTATTTAAATTAAAATTGAGTTAGTTTTGTTTTTAATGTATTGAAATGTATAAAATTTGGCCAAAAAGTTTCCTGAGGATTTTATTTTTTACTTCTTTTTTTGGAGTTTTATTTTTTACTTCCAGTATTGTTTTAGCTGATGACTATGATATTTATGTAGATACAGATCATGACGGAGAAGAAAAAGGGACTGAGGATGAGCCTTTCAATTCCATTAAAGATGCTTTAAAAGAAGCCGAAGCTGAAGATTTAAGCGATATTTATATCAAAGAAGGAACTTATGAAGGAGATTTAGTTGTGGAAGAGTCTGTTAATTTTATCGGAGAAGACAAGAATGAAGTTATTATTGAGGGCGACATTGAAGCAAATGATGATTTTAAAGCTGAAAAATTAACACTAAAAGGTTCTGTGGTTATAGAAGGTGATTCTGATCTTGAATTAAAAGATTGCAAAGTGAAAGATTTTTCCGGTATAGGAATAGAAGCTTTGGAGGGAGATGGAAAAGTGGAAGTTGAAGATTGTGAAGTGAGTGGAGAAGGAAAAGGTTTTTATATAATGAGAGGCAGAGAGATTAGAATAGAAAACAATGACATACATCATAATATTGGGGAAGAAGCTGTTGATTTAAGAGCTGAATTATCAGGCATTATAAAAGACAATAAAATTCACAATAACGGAGAAAGCGGAATAGAAGTGATAGTTGGAGAAGCGGATTTGGAGATTATCGGTAATGATATTGAAGATAGCGGCTCCAGCGCTATTGCAACTCAATTCTATCCGGATTGGGAAGATAAGGGTAAAATTGTAATTAAGGATAATACTTTAGAAGATAGCGATAATTATGGAATAGATTGCAAGCGACCTCAAGGAGGTTCCGGCGGAGATAATTATTTCAGAGATTCTCTGGAAGTTTCAGATAATGAAATTCAGGATAACGATAAAGGTGATATCGCTGATTATTGCGGCCTAGACAAAGAAGAGGAAAAACCCGTTCCTCAACCTCCATCTCCTTCTGAAGCAAAAAAGGAAAACGCTAATACCAACTCGGAGGAAAACAAAGATGATTCCGGAGAACAAGTAGGCAATGGAGATGAAGATAGCCAAGAAAATATCTCAGAAGAGGAGAAAAGGGATAATGAAAAAGAAAAAGAACTGGAAAAGAACAGGGAGAGAGTTAGAAAAGAAAAAAATATATTATTAGATAAACAAAGCGAAGAAAAACAAATTTTCCTTCAAGAAAAAAAGCAGATTAAAAACAAAAATGCAATCTCTGTTTTTTTTCTTGGTCCTTCGTATCAAAAAATTGAAGAAGCCGAGAACAAAATAAAGGAGATGGAGGATAATCTTGTTGAGATGAAAGAATTGCAAAAACAGGCTTTGTCCGAAGAAGATAAAAAAGAAATCGGCGATCAAATAAAAGAAAGCCAATCTTTCATAGAGGAAAATAAAAATAAAATTAAAGATCAAGAGGACAGATTTAGCCTATTTGGTTGGTTGGTTAAGTGGTTTAGCTGAATTTTAAATCTAGAATTTTGAAGTTCGAGGAAACTTTTTTCTGCTGGAGCGGGAATTCCGGTCTGGTTCGGGGATTTTGAAATAAAAAAACAGGCGGACTGGCCTGAGGCTAGTTGTTTAAATAAGTCTTAAAAAACTAAAATGAAGAAGATTTTTCTAATCCCGGCTTTTTTGTTAGTCTTTTTGGCTCTGCCTGGAGAGTCTTTGGCTTTGGAAGACCGGGGCGGCTTTGTGATCGAAAATTATGAAGTCGAAATCAAAATTGAGAAAAACGGTGACTTGAAGGTTGAGGAGGAAATTGGAGTAAATTTTCTTGAGGATAGGCATGGCATTTTCAGAGAAATTCCCTATAGATACAAAAACGATCAAGGTTTTGAATATAATTTGGATTTGAAAAATTTTGATGTTTCCAGCAAAAATGGTCAAAGCATACCTTTTGAAAGAAAAAAAGAAGCGGGCAATGTTGTTTTAAAAATTGGAGACCCGGACAAAGAAGTCCGAGGCAGGCATAATTACAGGATAGATTATTCTGTGGAATCGGGGATTAGGTATTTTGAAGATCACGATGAGCTTTATTGGAACGCAGTGGGAACAGAGTGGCCGACCATTGTCAAAAAAGCCAAAAGCAAGGTAATCTTTCCGGCTCATTTTGACGTGGCAAAAGAAGATCTGAATTGCTTTACTGGCGAGAAAGGGAGTAAAGAAAGCGATTGTTCAGCTGAAAAAATAAAAACAAAAGATGTTGTAGGAGGGGTTGAATTTGTCTCTGATAAGCAGCTCAAGGCAAATGAGGGGATGACAGTGGCGGTTAAATTCCCCAAAGGCTTTATAGAAGAGCCCACCAAGGAGGAAAAAGCAGGGAAGTTATTTTCAGACAACTGGGGGTTTTTAATTCCGATCCCGGTTTTCTTGCTAATGCTGTTTTTATGGATAAATAAAGGCAGGGAAATAAATTTGAATAAAACAACAATTGCTCAATATGAGATTCCTGATAATTTAACTCCGGGAGAAGTGGGCTATTTATTGAAAGAAAAATATAGTAGTAGCTTTGTCTCAGCCGATATGGTTAATTTAGCAGTGAAGGGTTATTTGAAAATTAAAGAAATAGAAAGAAGCGGTTTTTCAAAATTGACTCAAAAGTTTTTGAAAAAAGCCCCGCCGTATCTTGTAATTTTAATGATAATTGGAGGCGGCATAGGATTTGCGACGAAAAATGATGTGTTAATTCTTGCTTTCTTGTTCCCGGGTTTTATGGGTGCAATTATTATTTCTATTATTGCTAGTAAAATCAGGAATCGTTCCTCCGGCAAATATAAGTTGATCAAGAAGAGAGATTGGGAGAATGAAACAGTCCTTGTCGAGCACGAGAAAAAACTCTTGGATGGGTTGTTTACTAAAACTGGAAAAGATGAAATAGCTTTGGAGGAGCTGGAAGAATTTCATAGTGATGTTAAAATTTCCAGAAACGCCTTGAAAAAGCAAGTCAAAGACAGAGAATATTTTTATCAAGATTTCTGGCGATCCAAGGGAGTTTATTTTGTGTTTGCCTTTTCATTGGCGTTTTTAGCTGTTTTTGGAGCGGCTACATCCTCCAGGCTGGATTTATTTGTGGGAGGATTTGCCAGCGCTTTGGTGGTTGCCGGTTTTGGGATGTTTATGTCCAAAAAGACTAAAAAAGGGGCGGAAGCGGTTTGGAAAATTCAAGGATTTAAAGAATATATTAAGACGGCGGAGAGATACAGAGTTAAGTTTCAAGAAAAAGAAAATTTATTTGAAAAGTATCTGCCTTATGCTATGGTTTTTGGTTTGGCGGATAAATGGGCAAAGGCTTTTGAGGGAATTTATGAAAAGAATCCGGAGTGGTATGAGTCTTCTCAGCCGGGCGCTTTCCATGCCGGATATTTAGCCGGGTCGCTGGGTAATTTTGCCGATTCTGCCAACGTCGCTTATAATCCGCCCCGATCTTCTTCATCTTCCGGATTTGGCGGAGGAGGAAGCGCCGGAGGAGGATCCGGCGGAGGAGGGGGAGGAAGTTGGTGATAATGAATGAGAGCAGGTTTTAAAATCGCCAAATGAAAAGATTTTACTCGTAAAACAAATTCGGGAGTTGTGAAATAATTGTGGATAACTCAAAAGGTTTTAATAAAAAATGGCTTATTTAAGCCATTTTTTATTTTGAAATTAAATGGTGGAAAATGTTTGACATGGGGAATAGTGTGGATTATAATGTATACAAGTGGTGAAAAGTGGGGGAAATTCTTCGGCAACTGGTTGTTTGTAATTTGCTATTCGGATTTATGTTTTTTAAAAGGCTTAATTAAAAGATACCGCTTAAAGCGCGATTCAAAATTTTAATCAAGACTTCATTTCGAATGATTAATTCCAACTGGCAATTTCAATCACCAACACTAATCGCTAATTACCAATTACAAATCTATGTTTATCGGTGAATACAAGCACTCCATAGACACAAAAAAGAGGTTGGCGCTGCCTTCTAAATTTAGGCGAAGTTTTAAAAATAAAGCAGTAGTAACGAGGGGGTTGGATAATTGCCTTTTTGTTTATCCAATGAAGGAGTGGGAGAAAATTGCCGAAAAACTTGGAAATATGCCCGTAGGAGAAAGCGCCACCCGAAGTTTTGTGAGATTGATGCTAGCCGGCGCGATTGATGTGGAGCTTGATTCTCAGGGCAGGGTTTTGGTGCCGGATTATTTAAAAGAATACGCCGGACTGGATAAAGAAGTTATTATAGCGGGACTTTTTAACAGATTAGAAATTTGGAATAAAAAATCTTGGGATAAATACAAAGAAAATGCGGAAAAAAATCAAGACAAAATTGCTGAAGAACTTGGAAAATTGGGAATTTATTAAACTCTAGGAAATATTGTTATATGCACAAGACAGTTTTGTTGGAGGAAGCGGTAAATGGATTAAATCTTAAGAGAGAATCGGTTGTGGTTGATGCTACTGTTGGAGGAGGCGGACATAGCTTGAAAATTTTGGATAATTTAGATAAAAAGGGAATTTTAATCGGAATAGACATTGACAAAAAAGCATTGGAAGAATTTCAAGATTTAATCAAGGAGAGGAAATATTTCTCCGAAATTATCCTAAAAAGTGAAAATTTTTCCAACTTGGATAAAGTTTTGCAAGAAGAAAATATTGATGGTGTTGATGGGATTTTGGCGGATTTAGGTTGGAGGTCTCAGCAAATTGAAGACAAGAATTACGGTTTTAGCTTTAAAGAGGATGTTCCTTTGGATATGAGATTGGGGAAAAAAGAGGGATTAGATGCAAAAGAAATAGTTAACAATTGGAAAGCGGAAGACTTGGAGAGGATTTTTAAGGAATTCGGAGAAGAGCGATATGCTAGAAAAGTTGCCATGGCAATAGAGAAATCAAGAGAAAATGAGAAAATAGAAACTACGGGCCAATTGGTTGACATTATTGAAAAAAGCATCGGCGGTTATTATAGAAAGCTAAAAATCCATTCGGCAACACGTGTTTTTCAGGCAATCAGAATCGAGGTCAATAAAGAACTTGAAAATCTAGAAACTTTTTTAGAAAAAAGTTTGAAGGTTTTGAACCCGGGAGGAAGAATGGTTATAATAAGCTTTCATTCTCTTGAAGATAGAATGGTAAAAAGATTTTTTCGGACAAATGCGAGGGGATGTATTTGCCCGAAGGATTTGCCGGTTTGCGCTTGCGGGGAAAAACCTTTAATTAAGATAATAAATAAGAAACCGCTTACTCCAAGCGAGGAGGAAATTGCAAATAACTCAAGATCTCGAAGCGCTAAATTGAGAATAGCTGAAAAGATTTGATTGGAATGTTGATCGTTATTAGTTTTAACGTATTGGGTGTGAGATTGAAATCTAAGGATTTTTTTAATGAAGTTATTTTTTCGGAAGTAGATATTTTAAATAACATCAATTAATTATAATTAATTTTTTTGGGGGGTTCCAAAAAATGGCAAAATCTTTAAATGTAAAAAATTGCAGAAATTACTGCGCCAAAAGAGAAAAGAAAAGTTCGGACTTCAAAAAAAGTTTTAGTTTTTTTGATTTTTCGATTAGTTCGAAGTTTTTATTTTTTCTCTTGATTGGATTAATTGGCTTTAGTGGAATTTTTTATATCTTTCAAGTAAACAAACTTGCTACTATGGGGTATACCATTAATGAGAAGCAACAAACCTTAGATGATTTAAAACAAGAAAAAAGAGAGCTGGAAATTAAAGTGGCCGGTCTAAGATCCGTTTATCGTTTTGAGAATAAGGAGGAATTATTTGAGATGATTGAGCCGGAAAAAATTAGCTATATAGAAGTGGAATCCCAAAGGCCGGTAGCTATGAAATAATATTGAAAAAACATTATGGCTGGAAGTAACAAAAAAAAAGGAGGGGATGATAATGTTTTTAGGCTAAGAATAAACTTGCTTTCCTTGGTGGTTATTTCTCTGGGAGGGGTAGTTGTTTTTCAATTGTACTCTCTTCAAATAAAAGCTTATGATGATTACAAGAAAGAGGCACAAGGGCAGTATATGGTTAGCAGAAATTTAGAGCCTCGAAGAGGGGAAATTTTTATACAAGATCAAGAGGGTCTTTTTCCGGTGGCTGTAAATAAAAATATGCCCACCGCTTACGCTGTTCCTAAAATTATTGAAGAAGAGGATATTGCAAACATTGCTGAGCAAGTCAGCGAAGCTCTTCAATTAGATGAAAAAAAGATTCAAGAAAAACTTCTCAAAAGAGACGATGTATATGAACCTTTGAAAAGAAAATTAAATGAAGAGGAGATTGAAAAAATAAAAAATATTGATAATGAGGGAATCAAATTAAGGCAAGAAAGCTGGAGATTTTATCCCGGCGAAAGTTTAGCTTCTCAAGTTATTGGCTTCGTCGGTTACAAGGGGGATGGGAGAGAGGGAATTTATGGCTTGGAAAGCTATTATCAGAATAAATTAGAAGGTTCGCCGGGATATCTTCATCAAGAAAAAGATAATTCCAACAGGTGGATTTCTATAGGGGAAAGGACGTTTAAGCCATCTAAAGATGGTGAGAATTTAGTTTTATCAATTGATCATACAGTGCAATACAAAGCGGAGCAAGTGTTAAAAAATGCTGTAAAGAAGCATGATGCCGATGGGGGAAGAATTATTATTATGGATCCTTACTCCGGAAATATCATAGCTATGGTGGAAGAGCCCGGATTTAATTTAAATAATTATTCCAAAGTTGAAAATCCTTCAGTTTTTAAAAATTTTTTGGTTTCAGATACTTATGAGTGCGGTTCGGTTTTCAAGGCGATTACAATGGCAGCCGGATTGGATGACGGAGCGGTTGAATTTGATGAGACTTATGTTGACACGGGTCAAGTGAAAGAAGGAGGATACACTATAAAAAATTCCGAAGAGAAAGTTTACGGAGAACAAAGTATGACAGAAATTATAGAAAACTCTATTAACACCGGAGTTATTTATGTGGAAAAGAAACTAGGAAACGAAAAGTTTTATGATTATGTTGAAAAATTCGGTTTTGGCGAAAAAACGGGAATTGATTTGCCAAGCGAAGCAAGGGGAAATTTATCCAATTTAAAGTCGGGTAGGGATATTGAGTATTTTACAGCTTCTTTTGGTCAAGGAATTACAGTCACGCCGATTCAATTAGTTAATGCTTACGCGGCTATTGCTAACGGGGGGGAAGTTCTAGAGCCCAAGTTGGTTGATTACGTACTCGATTCTAACGGAGAAAAAAGACAGAATAAGAGAAACGTAATAAGGAAGGTTATCTCCCGTGATGCGGCTAATAAAATAAGTTTAATGTTGGAAAGCAATGTTTCCGGCGGGCATGGAACTCCGGCGACGGTTCCTGGATATAGAGTGGCGGGAAAGACGGGTACGGCTCAAATTTCTGATAAAGAAAAAGGTGGATATTTGGAAGATGCCACAGTGGGTTCTTTTGCCGGATTTGCTCCGGTAGAGAATCCTAAATTTGCTATGTTGACGGTAATTGATAACCCTAAGGATGTTGAGTGGGCTGAAAGTACCGCAGGGCCTGTTTTTGGAGAATTGGCAAAATTCTTATTTGATTACTATGGAATTGAACCGGAATTGGATTTTACGCAAGAGGAATTGAATGAATTTGATAAAAGCCATAAATACCTAAGAAATTCAAATCAAGAAGATTCTGAAAAAGATGACCCGGAACCGAAAGAAGAGTAAATAACAATTTAGCCTGGGTGGTTATGTTACTGAGAATTAAATCAAATTAACGAGCTTAAATAATTAATTAGAAGTTATATTTCTCAAATAAAAAGTTAAAAATTTTGAATCAGCTAAATGAAGAAAAAAATAATCCAGAAAATTTTAAGAAGTATGGCAAGGGCTGTACTTAAAAAAAGAAGGCCTTTTGTGATAGCAATAACGGGTAGTATAGGGAAAACAACCACTAAGGAGATGGTTGGTAAAATGCTTTCCGACTTCAAAGAAGTTCGTTTTAGTAAAGGGAATTATAATAATGAAATCGGAGTTCCATTGACTATTATTGGAACCTATATTAAGCCCGGAAGGTCCAAGTTGATTCAATTTTTTAAAGTATTTTTTGTTTGGTTATCAGTAATTTTTAGTGGAAAAAATTATCCGGAGATTTTAATTTTGGAATTTGGAGCTGATCATCCGGGTGATATTAAATATTTGTGCGAATTTATTCCCGTATCAGTAGGAGTTTTGACAGACATAGGCATCTCTCATTTGGAAAATTTTGGTTCGAAAGATTCAATAGCCAAGGAGAAGGGAGTCTTGTTGAGAAGTTTATCTTCTGATTCTCTAGCTGTTTTCAATTGTGATAATCCTAAAGTGAAAGCAATAGGGAAAAAAATTAATGCTAATACCTTGAGTTACGGTTTTAGTGATAATTGTAAATTGAGAGCATCTGATTTTTACTATGATTACAAAAACGGGAATTCCGAAGGAATTAAAGTTTTAAATGGAACAGGATTTAAGCTTACGTATCAAGGTAAATTAATGCCGGTCAAATTGGATTATTGTATTGGAACAGGAAGTGTATATGCAGCGTTGGCCGCATTGGGAGTTGGGCTTTATTTTGATTTGAATATGGTTGAAATGATGCAATCATTAAAAAATGTTCGCCCGTGTCCTGGAAGAATGAACTTAATTAAGGGCATTAAAGAAACTATCATCATTGATGATTCTTACAATAGCGCTCCGGATAGCCTAAGTTCAGCCTTGGAGGCTTTGAGGGAGTTGAATGCGGAAAGAAAAATTCTAGTTTTAGGTGATATGCTTGAACTTGGAGAAGAAGAGGAAGAAGCTCATAAACAAGCCTTATCGGAAGTTTTTGATTCCAAGCCGGATGCTGTTTTATTGGTAGGCGAGAGGTTTCAAGAGGCCACTGAAAGTCTTTCTGCGAGTAAAAAAGAAAAAGTCATCGTCTTTGAAAATGCCAAAAAAGCCGGTAGATTTTTACAGGACTATATTAAAGTGGGAGACCTGATTCTTATTAAAGGCTCACGAGGCATAAGTTTGGAAAAAGCCGTTAAAGAAATAATGAGGCATCCGGAAGAGGCGAAAAGGCTTTTGGTTTAATTATATATGGTGTTTAATTTGTTATTTGCTGCTTTTTAGTAATTATTGATTTTTAAGACTTACTGTTTATTGGGTAAGTTTTTTGCTTTAATTGGAAAAAAGATTGAGCATGAGGGAGAGTTTCTATGTAATAAAAGATTTATTTTTCGGTTATGAGGTTTTATTGCAAAGAGGTATTTTGTGAATATTTTA
This sequence comes from Candidatus Moraniibacteriota bacterium, assembly GCA_046497225.1. Lineage (GTDB taxonomy): Bacteria > Patescibacteriota > Minisyncoccia > Moranbacterales > DUUL01 > JAXHLG01. The sequence continues at coordinate 20,377 of JAWOGA010000009.1, forward strand.
TTCAATCTTATTTTTTACCTCTTTCTTAGTGATTTGAGTATTAAGCGCGCGTCTTTTCAAATATATTTTTTTGTTGTATAATCCATTCCAGTTTTGGTATTCGGGGATCGTCTAACGGTAGGACAACGGGTTCTGGTCCCGTCAATTGGGGTTCGAGTCCCTATCCCCGAGCAGTTAATATATTTTATGCTTCATCTAAAAGGAAAATTAGCCGGTATAGGAAGAGCTAAATGGTCTTCCGAGACTGGGTTCGTGCTGGCTACCGCTGCTGCGGCTATAGGGCTGGGCAATATTTGGAGGTTTCCTTATATAGCCGGTGAAAATGGAGGCGGTTCTTTTGTAATTGCTTACATTTTAGCTGTTTTGATTTTGGGAATTCCTCTTATGGTATTGGAGATGATTGCCGGCAGTATAGAGCATGGAAGTCCTGTGAGAACGTTTCGAGCGCTTAATAATAAAGCGGCCGGCTTTGGGTGGTTTGTTGTTGTTTTGACTATTATTATAATGAGTTACTATCTGGCTATAACGGGCTGGACTCTGGGGTTTGCAGTAGAAAGTTATACCGGAAACATAACTTCTTTTGCCGAATTTACGGATAAATATACTTCTCTCTTGTATTTTGCGGTAGTGGTGGGAATGGCTTCCGCGGTGGTAGCCAAGGGTGTGAAAGCAATTGAATTGCTTTCTAAAATATTAATGCCCTTTTTGATTTTAATTGTAATTTTTTTAGCCGGGTATAGTCTTAGTTTAGAGAAAGCCGGAGAGGCGCTAACTTTTTTGTTTAAACCGGAATGGTCAGGGTTTTTTAATATAAAGATGTGGCTTTTAGCTTTTGGGCAGGCTTTTTATTCTTTGGCCGTAGGGCAAGGGTATTTGATAACTTATGGCAGTTTTTTGCCCAAGGGGGTTAATTTGCCTAGAGCGGCGGGCATCGTTGCTTCCGCTGAGACTATGATAGCCTTGCTGGCAGGTATAATTATTTTTCCGGTAATTTTTTCTTTTGGAATGAATCCGGAGCAGGGGACTCAACTGGCTTTTACTACTTTACCCGTTATTTTTAACTCCATACCGTTCGGAGGATATTTGGCGATAATTTTTTTCACTTTATTTTTCCTGGCCGCTATCAGCTCTTGCATAGCCGGAATGGAGGTTGTTAAAACCGCCTTTAGGGAAGAATTCGGTTTTTCTCATAGAAAGGGCACTTTTTACGCTTTTGTTCCGGTTGTTCCTTTGGGATTTTTATCCGCTTTAAGTTTTACACCGCTGGGTTTTTCCTTTTTGGGTAGGCCTTTTTTGGAAATTTTGGATTTATTCGCCGCTAACCAAGTAATTGTGATTTCCGGTATTGCCGGGGGCGCATTAATCAGTTGGTCTTTTAATAAGAAAGATTTAATTGAAAGTATTGGTACTAAATGGAAAAAGACAGCGGGAATATCCATTAGTTTGGTTAGGGCTTTGCCGGTTTTAGCGATTTTGGTGTTATTTTTGTCTTGGGTTGTTTAATTTAATTTTTACTATGACTTTTAGTAGACAGGTTTATCTTTTGTTGAAAAAAGTTCCTGCAGGAAAAGTGGTTTCTTATGGTCAAATTGCCGATGCTTGCGGTAGGCCCGGCGCTGCAAGAGCTGTTGGGAATGTTTTGAACCGCAACCCTCAACCCGGAGTATTTCCTTGTCATAGGGTTATTAGAGCCAATGGGCATATTGGGGGATTTATGCTGGGAATTGATAAAAAATCCGAAATACTTAGAAAAGAAGGAGTGAAGGTTTCTAAAAAAGGATTTATTGACTTTGAAGAGTTTGGTTTTGATTTTGAAATATAAATTAAATTAAAGAGGTATTAAATTTTGCCTAGAATTATTTTTTGGTGTTTTTAATCTTTAAGTTTTTTTATGGATGTTTTTAGCGCAACCATACCTTTGGCAAACGCTCAAATGTTTAATGATGGAATGATGCAGGGAAGCGGATTTGGATTTTTTGGAGCCTTGCTAGGTTTTATGTTTACTGTTATTTTTTGGATCCTCTTAATTGTCGGAATTTTTTACTTGGTTAAGTACTTAACGTCGCGAGACAAGGAAAACGGCGTTGCAGGCTCTGAAGAAAAAGAGAATTCTAGTCAAAAAGCTATAGATATATTAAAAGAACGTTATGCCAGAGGAGAAATTGATAAAGAAGAATTTGACCAAAAAAAGAAAGATTTGCGAGATTAAATTTTTTAGTTGATTTTTTGGAAAATAAATAAAAATTATTAGTTTTGAGAAACTGATTTAAATCAGAGTTGTTTTGGGTTTCCATTGCGTTGAGGTGGTTAATTTTTGTTGCAATTTTTAGGGTGCTTACTGATATCTTGGATAGCAAGACAAAGATTCAAGAATTTAATGCTCCTTTTTAAACCCTTTTAAAATATTTAAAAATATATTAAAATGAAAAAGTATTCAGAGAAAGGTTTTTTGAATTTTGACTTAATTTTGATGAAAATAAAAATATGATCAAATGTAAAAGTGTTTCTAAGGTTTATCCGGGTAATGCCCCCGCCTTGGAAAATATTAATTTTCATGTTGAAGATGGAGAATTTGTTTCCATTGTAGGACAGTCCGGAGCGGGCAAGTCGACGCTAATAAGGCTTTTGCATGCCGAAGAAAAGCCCACTTCAGGGGATATTGTTTTTAATAAAGAAAGTATTGTAAATCTTAAGAAAAGACATCTTCCTAGACACAGAAGGGATATTGGAGTAGTTTTCCAAGATTTCAAGTTACTTCCCAAGAAAAACTTATTTGAAAATATTTCTTTTGCCATGGAAGTTGCCGGGAAGCCCAACGAGGAAATAGAAGAAGATGTTCCTCAGGTTTTGGAGATTGTCGGTTTGGAAAAACAAATGCGCAAGTATCCGCACGAGGTTTCCGGAGGAGAGCAGCAGCGCGCTGCCATTGCAAGAGCTTTGGTTAACAGACCAAAGGTTTTAGTGGCTGATGAACCTACGGGGAACCTGGATCCGGAGGCCAGTTGGGAAATCGTTCAGGCTTTATTGAAAATTAACAAATATGGGACTACGGTTCTCTTGGCAACTCACAATAAAGATATAGTAGATAAAATTTGTAAGAGAGTTATTGTTTTAAAAGAGGGGAGAATGTTTAAAGATGAGAAAAAAGGAAAATATTGCTTGAATTGATTTGGAGCGCTGATGTATACAGTATTTTAGTTTAGAATAATTTTTATAAACAATAGTGTTAAGCTATAAATAATTAATACAAAAACATGTTTTTAAAGCTTTTTCGGACATTTAAGACGGGATTTCAAAATTTTTATCGCAATGGCGTTTTGTCTGTGTTAACTATAAGCGTTATTGTTATTGCTATTTTTATTATTAACATTCAAGCTAGTGTTACCTATTCGGAAAATTTATTGCTGGAAGACATAGAAAACAGAGTTAGCGTCTCAGTTTATTTTGATCAGGGAGCTTCAGAATCCAAAATAAAAGCCATAAAAGACGAATTTAGCGGATATGAAGAAGTTGAATCTATAGAATATATTTCCCAGGAAGATGCGATGGCAGAGTTTAAGAAGGAAAATCAAGATAGTGAAATACTTCAAAAATCGATAGAGGAACTTGATGAAAATCCTTTTGAAGCTTCTTTGAATGTTAAGGCTAAAGACTCATCTGACTATCAATTAATTGTTAATTCAATTAGAAATAGTCAATACAGTGATATCATTTCCAGTGTTAATTATGATAAGTATGATTCAATAATAGATAACTTAAGCGGTCAAATTGAATCTAATCGTAAAATAGGTTTTATTTTAGGAGGAACTTTGTCTTTGGTGGCAATCTTAATTACCTTTAACAGCATTAGAATAACAATGTTTGCTTACGGCAAAGAAATTGAGATTATGAAGTTAGTTGGCGCTTCTAATAATTATGTGAGAATGCCTTTTGTTTGGGAGGGAATTTTTTATGGAATTATCTCTTCAGTGTTTGCTCTTCCTTTATCTTATGGCTACTTGAAGTCTGTAGCGGCGAATGAGACGGCCGGAGCTATCATGCCTTTTTCCAGCGGGATCTACCTGGATGAGTTTTTGAATGGTTTTTTTGTGGAAAACTTGTGGTGGATAATTTTGGCGGAAATTGGAGCCGGAATATTGCTGGGAATGACAAGTTCTTTAATTGCAATAAGAAGATATCTTAAAGAAAGAGGTTGATTATTGTTTTGAAATGATTTAAAATCATTAATAATTCGTTTTAAAGAACGATTTAAAAAATAACTTATTTTAAAATGGGAATATTTAATTTTAGAAAGAAGAAAGAAGAAAAAACTCCGGAGGAAAAAGGGGGAGACAAGCAAATGGATCAGTTTGATGCTATGATGGACCAGATCGATACATCTAAACTCTCCAGGAAGGAACGTTGGGCATTAAAGGCGTTCAAAAAATTGCCAAAATCAAAAAGAGAAGATGCTATCAGGCAAGCTATGAATCCTCAAAATTTATATAAAGAGAAAGACAAGGTCATTAAACAGTTGGATGAAATGGTCAAAAGCGGTCAAATGACAAAAGAGGAGGCAGAGCAAATGAAAAGGCAGTTTGGATTGAAATAGTTGAATTAAAAATTATGCATTTGACATTTTTTATTATCGCAACTTGCATTATTTTTGTTTGAATTTTTTGGAGTTGCTTGTGTTCAAATATAAATAACAACAAAACAAAATTTGCCGGTTTCCCAATCGGCTTTTTGTTTTTATTTTTTATCTTAGTAAAGAGTAATTTTAATGAAATGACTAAAGTTTTAGTTCTATTTTCTGGCGGATTGGATTCGCTGTTGGCTGTAAAGATTTTGCAAAAACAGGGTTTGAAAGTGGAAGGAATTTGTTTTACAAGCAATTTTTTTGATTGCAAAAAAGCCCGGACAATAGCCGAAAGACATGGTATCAAAATTCATATACGAGATATAGGCAATGAAATGATTAATTTGGTTAAGAGTCCTTCCGAGGGTTTCGGTAAAAACTTGAATCCTTGTGTCGATTGTCATGCCTTGATGATTAAAATAGCAGGTAGTTTCGCAAAAAAGAAAGGTTTTGAAATTTTGGCTACAGGCGAGGTTCTGGGGCAGAGGCCTTTTTCGCAAAACAGAAAAGCCCTAGAAAAAGTTGCTGATAAATCAGGCTTTGAGGTATTAAGACCCCTGTCAGCTAAATTATTGAAGCAAACTTTGTTTGAAAAAAGAGGTTTAGTGAATAGAAATAAACTTTTGGATATTCAGGGAAGAAGTCGGGAAGCGCAAACTAAACTAATTGAAGAATGGGGCATTAGTGATTATGAGTCTCCTGCGGGAGGATGTCTCTTGACCGACCCGGGTTTTTCTTCAAGGCTGGAGCAAATGAAAGAGAAAATACCCGATTTTGACTATAAGGATGTGGAATTATTGAAATGGGGAAGAATTTTTTGGTTTTCAATAAAGGGAAGTCCGGTATTATTGGTTGTCGGAAGAAATGAAGAAGAAAATAATAAATTGGAACAACTTGCTGGCAGAGAAGATATTATTATAAAAACGCAATCGGTAACCGGGCCGATTGGTTTGTTGAGATCTTGGAATGTTTCAACTAATGAAATGGCTGCGCGTGAAGAAAGCGCAACTTTAAAAATTCCGGAAAAATTAAATCCTAAAGGTGAGGCCGAAAAAGAAAATAAGACATTAAAAGAAATTATAAAGAAAACAATGCTTTTGGTTGGCTGGTTTTCGGTGAAAGGAAGGGGCGAGGAAATTAAATTTTTGTTTTATGCTTCTTGAAACAAAAAACTTCTTTGAGAAAAAACAAATTTCAAAAAAATGTTTATGGTTCTGCCAGAAATCAGAATATTCAAAAAGAATTTTCGTTTATTATTGGGAATCTTTTAATTTTTGAAGACTATCGGGAAAATAAGAGGCGGTTAGGATGTTCATATCAAATAACCTAACGGCCGCTTTGAAGCTTCTTTCAGGATCTTCGTCGATAATAACAATATTGCTTATAGGTAAATCCTTTTTTCTTTTTTCCAGCTCTTCCAGCGGAATGTTAATAGAGTTTTTGATGTGATTAATTTTGAAATCTTCTTTTTTTCTAACATCCAGGAGTGTTATTTTTTCTCCTTTATTAATTTTTTCCAATATTTCTTGTTTGCTTATTTCTTCCGCTTTAGCCGTGTCAATAGCAGAGGAAGGATCTCCGGAGGAAACAGTGGAGTATCCTTTTTGGAGGTAGTTCCTTAGACCGCCTTCCAAGCATCTGGCTTCAAAATCTTTCTGCATCATCCTCCTTGCAATTTCAATTCCTTTTTTAGTGGGAGTGCTTTCTATAACTATTACAATTTTATTTTTATCCAAATCCGGAATTTTTTCAGTTATTTTTTCATAAGGATAATTTGAGGAAGATTCTATGTGAAAGTTCTCATAATCCTCATGAGGCCTGATGTCCAAGAGCGTATATTTTGGATTTCTAATAGCTTTTGCGGCCTCCGAAGGAGAGACCAGTAAAACTTCCGGCTTCTGATCGGAAATTTCTTGGTTTTTACTATTGGTTTCAAGATTGTCTTGACCTTCTTTTTCTTGGTTGCTAGCAGAATTTTTTAGAAAATATATAAAAACTACCGTTAATAGCAAGAATACCAATATGAAAAAGACTATTGGCTGTTTCTTTTGGTTGATTTGTTTCATCTTGGAATATTTTTAGTAGTTGATTGGATTCACAAATAAACAATAGTTTTTAAATAAAAACCTTTTTTAGATGTTTGAGAAAATGAAAATTATTCTTCTAAAGAATTCAATACGAAGAGAATTTTTTCAGGTGTATTTTTTATTGGCAGCTCTCTAAGCATTTTTCTTTCGCCGCTCCGGAGAGGCTTTCGCATAAACTGCATGGATCTTGTTGTACCTCTTCCGGATTGCTGTTTTGTATTCCGCTTTCCAGTTGCTTCATTTGCTGTGAGTAATCAATAAAATTAATTTCATCAGGCAATTGGAATTTGGATTCATTAACATCCCATTCTGAACAATTGAAATTAAAATCTTTACTTATGTCCATTGTTTTATTTTCGTTTGTTTGGCCTTCATTGTCTTCTTGGGATGTTTCTTTCGCTTGAGATTTTTTCATTTTTAATCCTGTTTCTGATTGAGAATTCCAGGAATAAATCCAATCTTGATCACCTATCGCGTAAACTTGCATTTTTGAAGGCTGGGTTAAGTTAATATCTTGACGATATTTATTTCCCGAGATGTATATTACTCCGTCTCCGGACTGTTCGCTTTCTTCGCTAAAACTCCATTGGCATTTCAAATTTTTTTCTTTGGAGAGTAAGTCAAGAACAGAACCTTTGAAGTTATCTTCAATGGCTTGACCTTCCTTCTCTGTGTTTTCTCCGGCTTTTTTTTCTAAGCTTTTTTCGGAAGAATCATTTTCCATTGATTTTTGTTGGGATTGATTGTTTCCCGGAGCCGCATCTTTTTGATCTTCCTCTCCGCATCCGGAAAGAAGAACGGCTGCCGCAAAAACAACTGTAATCCCCAATATTTTTCTCTTCATATTTCTTCTTTAATTTTTAATTACCTTTGGAGTTTATGAATTTCAATGAATGAAAATCCAATACTCCTATTTTAAAAATGGTTAGCTAAAATTAAATTTATTTATTATTTGGGGTAATTCAACTAAGTGGTTGCCATTTCTTATTTAAGTTGGCTGCCTATGAAATCTTGATGTCCGTTTATAAAGTCTGCAATAGAGGCTGATTTTTTGCCCTCTAATTGAATCTCTAATGGAAGAATAGCACCTTTGCCTGTTTGAATGCAAATATTTCCTGAGCTGTTTTGGAAAACCTTCCCCGGGGGGTGTTGCGAGTCTTCTTTACTGTAACTTACCTCCCATAAAGATATTTTTTTAAGAAATCCCTCTTTTTCCCAAAAGCAATAAATTCCGGGCCATCCGTAGAAAGCTCGAAATTTATTATAAATCTCCTCAGTCGAGGAAGACCAGAAAATTTGTCCGTCTTTTTTGCTGATTAACCTGGTTAAAGTGGCTTGTCGGTGATCTTGATCTTTAGCTTTTATTTCTTTGTTTAGATATTCTTCCAATTTTTTTGTTAAAAAGGCATTAGTTAAATCAATTAGCTTTTTTTCCAATGTCGGGTAAATATCATCTTTTTCTATTTTTAATTTTTTTTGAAAAAAAACCGGTCCGGCATCTACTTCTTTGTTCATTTCCATAAAAGAAACCCCGGTTTCCTTATGGTCTTGCAGTAATGCCGTTTGGATGGGGGACGGTCCTCTTAATTGGGGAAGGAGAGAGGGGTGGATATTTATGCATCCGTATTTAGGCATTTTTATTATTTCTTCCGGAATAATTAAGCCGTAAGAGGCTACAATAATTAAGTCAGGTTGAATTTCTTGAAATTCTTGAAATTCCTCTGCTCCGATAGTTTCAAATTCCTTGACTTGGATATTTTTTTCTACTGCTAAGTTTTTAACATCGGTAGGCTTGAGAAATTTTTTTCTTCCGGTCGGTCTGTCCGGCTGCGTGACTACCGTTTGCGCTTTGATATTCTCATTTAAAAGATTTCTTAAGATTTCTTTGGCAAAAAAAGAAGTTCCAAAAAAAACTATTTTAGCGCTATCAAGTGTTTTTTTCATAAGGCAGTTTTTAATAATTTTATCAAAGTTGTTTTTATTGCCGGCTGATTTTTGGTGATTAAAGAGAAACGCTTAGTCAAGTTTTTGAGGACTTTCTCCTTCTTCAACTTTATCTACTATCAAAACGCCGTTTAAATGGTCTACTTCATGTTGGATTGCTCTTGCTAACAATCCTTTGGCTCTTATGATTTGTTTTTTCCCGTTGACATCAGTGGCTTTTACTTTAATTCTCTTAGCTCTTTCTATTTGCATAAACTTCCCGGGAAAAGAAAGGCAGCCTTCTTCCATTGAAACTGCTTCCTTGGAAAGACTTTTTATTTCCGGATTCATTAATACAAATAATTCGTTTTCAATCTCTATTAAGCATAATTTTAAATTTTTGCCCACCTGCGGAGCGGCTAAGCCTAGTCCGTTGTTTGACCTCAGGGTTTGCGTCATGTCCAGAATGAGTTGTTTTATTTCAGGAGCTGTTGGGTCTTTAATTTCTTGATTTTTTTCTCTAAGAATAGAATCGGGATATTTGACTATGTTCATGTGACTAAAAAATATTTTCCGGATCGGGGTTAATTGCCCAATCATCGGAAATTTTAATTAAATAATTACCAAGTTTTGAATTGTCCGAAATAGGTTTTTGGGTTTTTATGAGAACATTTTTTATTCTTCTATTTCTGACAAATTCAATATTGCTATAATAAGGCTCTAAAACATCTACTTCTTTGTCTTTTTCGGTTATTTTTATAATTTGATTATAAACCTTGTTCACGTTTTTTTCAACCAATTCTTTGTTTTTATCTTTGTAGGTCAGTTTGTAAATTGCCCCAAAAGGAGGATAGCTCAGAGCTTTTCTTTTTTCAAGCTCTTCTTCCAGAAACGCTTTCCAATTCCATTCTTTTAGGTGTTTTAAGAGAGGATTTTCCGGTTGGTATGTTTGAATAATTGATTTTCCGGACTCATTTTCGTTGTTTTTGTCCGGGCGGTTGACTCTCCCGGATAGTTGAAAAATTCCTCCAAGCCATCTTTCGTCAAAGCGGAAATCGCTTTTACCCATCCACTTATCCGCATTTAAAATTCCCGTCATAGCTAAGTTTTTTAAATCAAATCCTTTAGATATCACCTGAGTTCCGACAAGAAGGTCCAATTTTCCGGTGTAAAAATCTTTAAATATCATTTCTCTAGCCTCCTTTTTTTCCAGGGTGGTTCTATCTATGACAGCGATGCGGGATTTGGGAAATAAGTTTTGAAGCTCTTCGGCTACCGACTCTGTTCCGAATCCTATATTGACCAATCTAAAACTTTTGCATTTTGGACATTGGGAAAGGGAAGATGTTTTATAGCTGCAATGAAGGCATTTGAATTTGTCTTTAACGCTTATTAAACTTGTTGAGCAATTCGGGCATTTGAGAATTTTTTTACAATCGCTGCACATTACCGCTTTGCTTTTTCCTCTTCCGGGAACCATTATTATGCCGGTTTTGTTGAGTTGGACAGTCTTTTTGAGAGCTTCCGTTATTTCGGTAGAGAATATAAAGCCTGTTTTGCTTTTTTGAAAATTCTTTCTTAAATCTGCCAGCTCAATTTCCGGTTTTTTTGCTTTTAAATTTTTTTTGTTTAGCATGGGAAGCTTTAAAAGAGATATTTTTTTGTCTAAAGCTTTTTGGTAAACTTCCGGGGAAGGTGTGGCTGAAGAGAAAACCAGTCCGGATTGATGGATATCGGAGATTTTTTCCGCTGTCCACCTTGTGTGGTAATAAGGCGCTTTATCCCATTGCTTATGGGAAACGTCCTGCTCTTCCTCTACCGCGATGAAGCCCAAATTTTTAAAAGGATAAAAACACCCGATTTTAGTGGAAATTAAGATGTCTACTTCTCCATTTTTAATTCTTTGCCAAATGGATGTCTTTTCTGAATTTTTTAAGCCGGAATGAAGTAGAGCGACTTTGCGTTTTTTAAATCTTTTTTGATATCTTTCAATCTCTTGATGAGAAAGAAATATTTCCGGCAATAAAACAAGCGATTGCCGGTTTTTCTTTAAATTATTCTCTATTGATTTCATTATCACTTCTGTTTTGCCTGATGAGGCCGGACCAAAAAGAAGAAATTTGCCTGAAGGAGCTTTTTTGATTCTCTCTGCCGCCTCTTTTTGTTTGGGGGTGAGGGTGATCTTTTCTTCTGTTTTTTCCATGGCATTATTCTTTTCTCGTATTTTTGACCTGTTTTTGGTGAGCATCGGAATGAAAAGTTTTAGAACTATTCCCAAAGGAGTGAAGTAAAAGCGGGAAATTTCTTTGGCAAGCTTCCATTGATGCTCAGAAAGAGCGTCTTTTTCCAAAACTTTTTTTATTGGCTTAGTATAAAAAACCGGTTTTTTGGTTTTTCTGTAAACAACTCCTTTTGTGGTTTTGTTGCGGAAATCAATTGAAACTAAATCCCCCTTGGATAAATTTTCTTTAGATTTATAAGTGAAATAAGGTTTTCTGGAGAGGGAAATTTTAATCAAAGGAATAACTTCGAAATAATTCATTAATTGCTTATTATTGGTTTAGTAGATGCATTTTATCATCTTTTATGTTTTTTTTATAGGTGTATTTTAATAAAAAAGACGAAAGTCGTGATACATCATTTAAAAACCTTACTTTATAGAGAGTCGATAAATCATTTAAAACCTTACCGAGACTAACAATTAACAGCATCTGTTTTAAAGGATTAATAATATTCTAGATCTTTGATAATTTTTTATCAATATTTCTCCTAAGTTCAGCTGGATTAAGTTGGGAATATATTGCTCTTAACGCCTCTTTCTTTTTCTCTGGATAATTCTTGTCCTCCAAAAGCCTCTGAAAAGGAGTCCTGGGCTTATCGAATTTCTTAACGATCTTTGTTCCCATTCTTTTCTTGGAAACAAGTTTTTTGTTGGGAATAAAGAAATTTTTGTACAGCCTCCATTCCTGGCAATAGAGATCATTAAGTTTTTTTAAATGATGATCTTCCTCCAATCTCTGATAGCCGATCAGCTTTCTGACATGAGTATAATTCTTCTGTTCAATGTGGGCATTGTCATTTTTCTTGTAAGGCCTTCCTCTGGTAAATTCGATCTCCCTTGCCCGGCAATAGTTAAACAGCTGCCAGTTGATGAATTCTCCTCCATTATCCGGGTCTATTCCCAGAAGATCAAAAGGAAGCCTCCCTTTAATATCATCCAATCCCTTAATGATTCTTTTCTCCGCTTTTCCCATAACAGCTATTGACTCAGTCCACTGGGACAGGATATCCGTATAGGTCAACGAACAGACAAATTCTCCCGAAGCGGAGTTTCCGCAATGCGCCACTGTATCCAGCTCTCCAAAGCCCAGCCTCTTCTCGTTCCAGCAGGAAGTACTGATTGGAATTTTGCCCTGGAGGGATCCGGGCTTAGTAGAGGAAAGAATTTTTCTTTTCAATTCCCCCTTAGACTTTTTCAGTCTTCTATCGATCGTAGAAGAGGATATTTTTAACAGCTTTTGCTTAACGCCTCTTGGAAAAGAAATTTCTTTGCAATGCTCCAAAACTCTGATATATTCTCTCATCATCGGCTCCAGATTTTGTCCGCAAGGATAGTCAAAAATCCTCCAGACTTTCTTAAGATAATAGATTGCTTCCATTCCATAATATTCTTTCCTTTTCCTGTTTATCGGATTAACATAATCAAGATCTACTTTCGCCGACAGCCTCTCTGTTAAATATTTTCTGTGCATTCCGGTATTAGCGCATAGTTCATCCAATATTTTGACCTTCTCTGCTCTAGTCGATTCTAGGTATCTATCCTTGACTTTCTTGATTAATTCTTTTCTAGAGGGTAAACTCATTTTTTTCATAGAGATAACTATTAATTGTTAGCTATCTCTATGGTAAGGTTTTTTGTGATTTACCGACTAGGGCTAGGGTAAGGTTTTGGATGATTTACTTCGAAAGTTTGACAAATTTTTTTTATTTTGTTATTATTCACACTGTTGCTTAATAAAACTTATTTATGAATAATTTAAGTCAAAAAATCGGACATATGTTGTTTATTTGGTTGTTTTGCTTTTACCCCTTTCACAGAGGCCGGTTTTTTGATGATTTTATTAAAATATAAATTTTTCTCAATAAAATTAACAAAAAACCGGTCTCAAAGAAGTCCGGTTTTTTTGTTCTTTGAAAATGTTTTTAGGATCAAGTTAATTTCAAATCTTTTTTGGGAGGGAATTATGTCGCATTCAGAATTCTGTACAATGGCTCACAGGGTTTACAATGTTTGGAAAAATGAAGGAAAAAATGAGTTGGAAAAAGTTTTTCTGGAGATGGGAATTCCTGAGGATGAGGCTGTTAAGTTTGCGGAAAACTACAACCCCCAGTCTCCTCCTGCTGAAGTTTGTCCCGTAGAGGCTCTTGAGAAGAAAAAAGCTTCTTCGGAAATTTTTAACAAACTTTCTCTTCAATTTCCAAGTATTCGAGAGGGAGGAGTCTGGCCTAAAAATGTATTGGCCTGGTGGATTCTCAGGTATATCTATGGAGAAGATGTATTTGAGTTTGTATTAATTGGAGATGGTGAGGAAAATAACAAAATTGATTTTGTTAATTTGATCTCAACTAATAACGGAGACAATGTCCCTTTCGGGCTAGCCGCTCTTGAGGCTGTGGAAGTGGAGGATCTTCCGGCTCATGTGGTTCAAAAGTCATTGAACTTGCAAAAAAGTTTGGGCAAAGAAAGGGGTCTTGATTTGGCAAAAACTTTTTTGGAGGCTGGAATTATATTCCCGCCCAAAAAGCAAGTTGATCATCTCATTGGAATTATCAATAGGGGGTTCAGCGGTGAAAAAATCATTATCACAGGGGCTTTTTGCCCCGACTATGAATATGAGGAAACGGGGGATCCTGCATTGCCCTACAGATATACTTTTGAAGGGCTCAACGAGGGTGTTGGATTGGTGGCTCAGCAATTTCAAAGAATGATACCTCTATTGGCCGATTTCTTTGATAGAAATGGTATTGAATATGAATTTCATTTAGGAATTGGCGATTTTGAAGCTGATTCCAAAGAAATCTTGGAAAGAGTGGGGGTTGATTATGCCGAATTTGTTAAAAGATGCTCTCGTTCTCTGGAGAATTTTCAAAATCAGTTGCCTTCGATTCCCAATCTCCATTTATATTTGATGAGAAATGAGTTTATGAATGGAGGGTGGGAACAATATAAGAAAATGGCTTATGAGAGAATGAAGGAGGGAAATTTCGGCTTCATTGAACAAGCTACCGGGAAGAAAGCGGAAACTGAAGTGGTTAATTTTACCGCAAAAGCCAGTAGAAAGTTTTATGAACAGTGGTATGGCGCGAGTTTCACTTGGAATAAACTAAGGGAGCTCGTGATGGCCCAAGGATCGGAATATGCAGCGCTGGGGAGGATTTTTCAGGAATCTTTTCCGGAGAAGCCAATGATTCAATTAGCCGGTGACCGGCCGAAAATGCAGGCCTTCAACAATTTTTGGTCCTGTCATCCCACCCTTTGCGCTAAAAGGGTTTACTAAAAAAGGAGACTATAATGAAAATGAAAGAGTGTAAAACAAGCAAAACAAATAGGCCCGTTGTTCCGTCTCGTTGTCCTTGTGGTCAAAAGACTGCTTTTCGAGAAAAAGAAGAACTGCTGGAAAAGGGGTATCGTGAAGTGGTGCCCGGGGGTTTCATAAAAATCCCATCGAAATAGTAACTTAATAACCTTGCGGGTTGCAAATCATTGCAGCCCGCTTTTATTTTATGTGAAACTTGAAAGATGTCTTATTTTGAATTAAGATGAAGATGTAAAAATTAAAACTTTTAAAATGTTAATAAAGAAGAGCCAAGCAAAGGAATTTACTATTCCGGGAAAAACAGATGGAATCATTTATCCCTCCAGTCCCAACAAAGACCAAACTATAGCCAGAGTTGCAATTGATGGCAATTATCCCGAAAAAGGATGGTCTCTAAATGATATAGCCACAGAAACAATTTATTTATTGACTGGATCAATTGAGATTGATACTGAAGATAAATGGGAAAAAATTGAAGAAGGAGATTTGTTTATGGTCTTTCCGGGAAATAAGTATAAAATTAGAGGAAAAGGTGACTGCCTTGTTTTTATTACTCCTGCTTGGGAAGAGAACAATAATCAAATAATTCAATAAGTATGAATAAATTATTATTTGCAAGCTCCAAAGAAAGAGATATTTTTTATGCTACAGGAATGGAAATTCCGGATGCTTTTTTTTACTTGGAAAAAGATGGTGAAAAATATGTTTTTCTAGACAAAAGGGAGATTGGAGTTTTCGAGAAAAACAAAAAAGACAAAAATATTAAAGCTCAACCCCTGGAACCTTTAATTGAAAAAGCTAAAAAAGAAAAAAGCGAAGAAACTATTGTTCCAAAAGTGGCGGAGTTGATAATTGAAGAATTTAATTTGCAAGGCAAGATCAATATTCCTAATTATTTTCCGATTGAAATTTTTAATTATCTCAGTAAAAAAGGATATGAGCTGAAATTATTAAATCCTTTTTTTCCTCAAAGAAGAAATAAAAGTTCTAAGGAGGTTGAAATGATTGAAAGTGCCATCAGGAAAACGCATAATGCGTTTAAAAAGGTGGAAAATATTTTAAAAAAATCAAAAATAAAAAAAGATAAAATTTATTTTCAAGAGGAGGTTCTTACAAGTGAGAGATTAAAGAAAGAAGTCGAAAAAGAGTTAATAGAAAACAACTTAATAGACATAGAAGGAATGATAGTTTCTTCCGGAGAGCAGGGTGCAAGACCTCATGACAGGGGAAGTGGGGAGATTAAGCCGCATACCTCCATTATTGTTGATATTTTTCCCAAAGACAGAGAAAGTGGTTATTTTGCCGATATGACAAGAACTTATTTGAAAGGCAGCCCTTCTTCGGAAATTACTGATATGTATAAAGCTGTTGAAGCTGTCCAGGAAAATGCGATCAAGCAAATAGCGCCCGGCAAAAAATCTTTTGAAGTATACCGGGAGTGTTTCAAGGTTTTTGAAGAGTATGGATTTAAAACCGAAAAAGAAGGTTTTGTAACCGGATTGGGTCATGGATTGGGAGCGGATGTGCATGAATTGCCTTTTGTTAACTCTTCCAGTGATGCTGTTTTAGCCGAGGGGGATGTAATAACCGTCGAGCCGGGGCTTTATTATTCTAAGCCGGGAGGAATAAGAATTGAAGATGTTGTGGTTGTCACAAAAGATAGTTGCAGAAATTTAACTGATTACCCCAAAAACCTGGTGATTGCTTAGCGCTAACAAAATAATTATTTAATAAAATCCGCAAAAATTATTGCGGATTTTATTGTGTTGTTTAAGACATTTTTCTTGTGCTACTTCTTCCATCTCCAAATCTCCATAGAATCATTGGCGTAGCGGGACTCAAGGGCTTCGTAGTTGTCTCGGATGTAGTGGCGGGCGGGCGATTTGATGTAGGCGTGGTCGTTGGTGGAAATGACGATCCAAATTTCTTTATTCTTTTTTTCTAAATTTTTCAGTTTTTCCAAGGTTAATTTATCTTCTTCTTGGTTTTCCCCTCCAAAATCAAAAACGGGAGTTTCCAGTTTGGAATAATAATAATTGCGAAAATCCCGGGTTATGAGCAAAGCATTTGGAGAGCGATGTTTTTTATAGTAAGCGAAAACTTCTTTGTAGTTAGAATGATCCCAATAAAGCTTTTTTTGATAAAAACTATTGTCTTGACTAAAATAACCGAAATTGTAAATAGCAACAAAGAAATATAAAACCAAGGCTAGAAATATCAGTCCATGTTTCTTTTTCTTTAACATAAAATCATACCAGTGTTTCTTTTTTAGTAAAGTGGAAATTTGTTTTGAGGCAAAATAAATTCCGGAAGCTATGAGCATCACTTCAAAGGTTTGAACGAGGTAGATGTATTGGTCGCCTGGGTTTCGGTCCCAGACAAAAATGGCCAGTAAAAAAGGAACGGCAAAAGAAAGGGTTATCCACAGGCCTTTTTTGAGGTTCTTGTTTATTAGGTAAATTGATCCCAGGATTAAAAAAGTTATTGCCAAAATCCCGTGGCTGTAATCAAGAGTAATGTTTTCAAAATGCTTAAAGTGATTAACGGGGAAATCCAAAGAACCCAAA
>JAWOGA010000069.1:0-17470 GCA_046497225.1 Candidatus Moraniibacteriota bacterium
GCCAGCTCGCCCACCGCTCGGGCATGCCCAGCCCGTCGCGGATCCGGCTCTGGTGCAGCAGCATCTCGACCGCCTCTTCCGGCGCGTTGGAAATGGCCCGCGTGAAGCGCTCGAAGGCGATACCCGGATCGCGTTGCTGCGCCTCGCTCAGTTTGCCGGCCTCGCCGCGCATATTGAAATTAAAACTTTTAAAACAATAGTGTTATTATAGATTGTATAAACAAAAATGTTAATCCGGCGTTGCGAAAAGTTTGTATTTAAAAAAACAAAAAACTCTTTCAGAAAAATTATACCAGGATTTTTTAATGCGAGATATATCGTTTCTTGATACAAAACGCACAATCTTAATTAACAAATTTAATTATCTTCAAAAACAAAAAAATATGTGTTAAATTAATTTTAACAGCAAGGATAATAAAAATTCCCGCAAAATTGTTTAGCAAAACCCAACTTTCAAACTTTTTACTTTATAAACTTTCACACTCATATCTATGTCTTCCAGAGTTTATTCCGCTTCTATTTATGGAACGGAGGGAGAGTTAATTGAAATCGAAGTTGATACCGCGCCGGGCCAACCGGTTTTTAACATTGTCGGGCTTCCCGACACGGCGGTCAAGGAAGCCAAAGAAAGGGTTTCCGGCGCCATCAAAAATTCGGGTTTTAAGTCTCCTAATTTTTTTGGCCGCATCACTGTCAATCTGGCGCCGGCGGATTTAAAAAAAGAAGGTCCGCTTTTTGACTTCCCTATTGCGCTAGGGTTTCTAATTACTTCCAAACAAATTTCCTACCTACCTAAAAAATCGGTTTTCCTAGGAGAATTATCCCTTGATGGAAGATTACGAAAAATTAAAGGCGCTTTGCCTATTGCTTTGTCTCTTAAAGAAAAGGGGGTAAAAAATATATTTCTTCCTGAAGAAAACGCTCCGGAAGCCAACTTGGTAGAAGAAATTAATGTTTTTCCAATAAAATCCCTGAAGGAATTCGCAGGAAAATTAAAGGAAGGAAAATTTCAAAAACTTGCAAAACAAAACTTTGAAGATTTTTACACGCAAAGCAATGACAACTCCTACGATTTTTGTTTCGTAAAAGGCCAAGAACACGCCAAAAGAGCTTTGGAAATAGCCGTTTCCGGAGGTCACAACATTTTACTTTCCGGACCTCCCGGATCGGGAAAAACCATGTTGGCTAAAGCGGCTGTATCTATCACACCGGAAATGAGTAAAGATGAGTCTTTTGAAGTCACTAAATTATACTCAATAGCAGGGTTAACCGATAATTCCAATCCAATAATTACTAAAAGACCCTTTCGCAACCCGCACCACAGCTCTTCTTCAGTCTCTTTAGTTGGAGGCGGGGCGTTTCCTAAACCGGGAGAGATCTCTCTAGCCAATAGAGGCATACTGTTTTTAGATGAGTTTCCGGAATTTTCCAGGGAACTCATAGAAAATCTTAGGCAACCCTTGGAGGACGGGACTATATCTATTTCAAGAGCTCAAGGATCCTTAGACTTTCCTGCTCAATTTATGCTAATTGCCGCCATGAATCCTTGCCCATGCGGAAACTCTACCGACCCGGAAAAGTTTTGCACTTGCACCCCGGCTCAAATATCCCGCTACAAAAGAAAACTCTCCGGGCCAATACTAGACAGAATAGATCTTCACATAGAAGTTCCCCGGCTTAAATTTGAAAAATTATCAAACGATCAATTTTCTGAAGAGAGTAAAAATGTCAAAGAAAGAGTTGTTCAAGCTAGAGAAATTCAAAGCAAGCGATTCAAAAAACACTCCATTTTTACTAATTCTGAAATGAATACCAAATTTATCCGAGAATTTTGCCAAATAGGCGAAGAAGAAAAGCAATTACTTAAATCAGCCATTAATCAAATGAATCTCTCTCCGCGAGCTTATCATCGACTTCTCAAAATATCCCGCACCATCGCCGATCTTGATAATCAGCCACAAATAAACACAAATCACCTCGCCGAAGCAATTCAATACAGATTTAAAGAAGAATAGAATTAACATAATAAAAAACAAGCCTCTTGAGGCTTGTTTTTTATATCAATATATCAATTTAATTTCACGCTTTACAAGCTTTCCGTCTTCGCGATCTTAGTAAATATAACCTTTTATTACCCCATTATTGGCATTTAAAGTTCTTTTGTTGGTTATACCAAATCCTTTATAGTTCATCTCTGAGATAGTAACACTGTTTCCATTTACAGCTTCAACTACTCCGACATGACCATACCAACTTTCTGAGGTTACAATAATGGATCCAACCTTGGGAGTTTTTCCCGTGGCAACTCCATAAGCTTTAGCATTATAAAGCCAAGTACCGGCGTTTCCTCCCCATGGAACATATTTGTGCTGAGCCACATACCAAGTACATTGCCCATAAGGAAATCTATGCCCGCCGGCGGGATTTCTGTCTATTATAGAAGGCTCTCTTCCGGATCCGGCAACTCCGGAGCTATAGTAATCCCTTTGCTTTAAAGCAGCCGGAGCTTCTTTTTCCCCTC
Organism: Candidatus Moraniibacteriota bacterium; assembly: GCA_046497225.1. GTDB lineage: Bacteria > Patescibacteriota > Minisyncoccia > Moranbacterales > DUUL01 > JAXHLG01. The sequence goes on from JAWOGA010000069.1 coordinate 2,522, forward strand.
CGGGGATAATTAATTCTTCTCCTTCTTCAATGTCCCCGTTCGCAGGCAATTCATTAAAAGCAATAATTTCTTCTTCATCGGCTTCATATTCTTCGGCAATTTTTTCAACGGAATCTCCTTCCTTAGCCACATGCTTCACTCCGGCAACAGGTAATATAAATATTTTATCCCCAGGTTTTATCATGCTGGCATCTTCAATATCATTCGCCCAAAGAATAGTATTAACAGTGATATCAAATTCTTCCGCAATAGTACTCACCGAGTCTCCTTTTTCCACTTGGTAAACAACAACGTCTGCCCCCTCGTCTAACAGCTCTTTAGCGTTATCAGGAGCTGAAGCAGTCATTACTTGCCTCTGCATTTGGTTGGCCGTTATTTCGTCTTCAGATAAAACCATATCTTCCAACTCCTCGCCTTCACCTAGAGAAGAGGCCATAGCCAAAGGGGCGGTCAATAAATTAGCTTGTTTGGAGTGGCTTTTTACCCGGCTAATTATCTTCTCCTTATTGTCGACCTTTTCTTCCAAATATCCAAACAAGAAGCCTTCTTGATCCTTATTAGCGTTTGAATTGCCGGCCATAACAACCACAGCCACAGAGCAAACAACCGCCAAAGCCGAATTCTTTCTAAAAAAATCAAGCAAAACAACCCATCGGCTTGCTTTTATAGACCGTATAAATTCCTTTTCTAATCTTTTTATTTTCGATATTCCCCTCCTGTATTTTAAATTAAACCTTCTCTCAGATTCACCCTCTCCCCTTTTGTCTCTTCCGTTAATTCTCTGTTGAGTAAGTATACGTTTAATAGCTTTAAATTCCTATTTGGCTGTTAATATATAGGGAAAACTTTACTTAAAAAAATTCCCATCAATCAACCGCCTTCTTAAGTCTTAAAATAAAAGACAAGAAGAATATTAACACAACATAAATGATTGTCAATAGCATTTCAAAAACCCCATATTTAACTGAATTGAGATGCAAGATTGATTATTTCTTTTAAAATACTTTATTAAAAATAATTACGCTTTCCAAAAGAGAGTTGTCATTGACTAGCATTTACAAAATACTAATTCTTAATAGCTCTATTTTTTTATGTGCAACCCCTTGACTTTTAAAAGATTTTATGCTTTTATTCTTACTCACTGGCACCTTGAAAAAGGAGTAACTATATGATCGATGTTATAGCTGAAGTAAAGAAGATTGTCTTCTATGATGAGGAAAAAAACAGATGGTTTGCTATTACAGTGCCAATAAACAGCGCGCCTGAAAGCATAACCTTCACGGGAAGACCGGAAACTTGGAACGGGGTTAAGCCCCCTCCGATAAAAAGTTTGGTTATCTTGAAAGAGATAACCAAAACCAAAAAGGGCTTAAGGGCAAACTTTGCAGAGTTTGCCTAATAAAGTAATTAGGAGCTTGAAAATAAAGGAGCAATTTAGATGTGTTACGAAATTAGCAACGCTGAAATTTTGAGACTTCTGGCTCATGCTGAATTAAGCGGTAAACCAATCATCCCCCTCAAGGAATTTCATCAAAAAATGAAAATGGCGAATCTCAACAATAACACAAGAAATGTAAGATTGGACTATCTTACTATTAGTTTGCTTTCCAGTTCCTCCGGTTTGGCCATTGTGTCAAACAAAGAGAAAGAATTGGTTATAACACAAGAAGAAAATGTAAGAGTAATCTCAACAAGCAACTTAGAAAAAGACTATTATCAAGAAATTGAAAAAGTGCTTTCCAAAAAAAATACCAAGAGTAAAAGGTTGTTGATGGAATTACTTTCAAATTTTAAACAGCATAAGGAAATCTCCCTTCCCTGGATGACCCGAAAAATTAAAGCCAATCTATACCTGATTCCAACCTTGGTAAGCCAAGAACTTGGAATCGGAGCTATTTCCCCAGAAGGAGAAAAAGAAGAAATATTTTTTTCTCCTTATTATATTTCCGCATAAAATTAACCCCGGGATTTCATTGCAAATCCCGGGGTTTTAAATTTTCTTAATAAAAAATCATTTTAATTTTTTAGCAAAATCTCTAATCTTGTTAATAAAATTACCCTTGGCGGCCTCTTTGGTGGCAATAATCAATTTTTCCATTGGCGGTTGACCGCAACTTTTCTGCATATCCTTAAACACTCTTTGCTCTTTTGAGCTGCCTTGGGTAGTGAAAAAAGCTACTTTTTTAAAATCTTTTTTATTATTTTTAATATAGGTTCTTATAGCTGATGCCATTGTTCCCATCCAAACGGGGGTTCCAACGATTATGAGATCGTAATGTTCGGGTCTTTGAATTATTTTTTCAATCTCGGCCAACTCTTGCTTCATTGCCTCTTTCCCACTTTTTAAATACCCTTTAAATCCCTTTCTGGGATTTTTATCCACAATTTCTTCCAAGTCAGCATTTAATTCTTTGGCCAACTCTAAAGCGACCTTTCTAGTATAACCGGAGCGGGAATAGTAAACCACCAAAATTTTCATAAAAAATCAATTTAAAACTTACTAAAATCTACAAGATAAAACCAGTAGATTTTAGCTATTTATTATATTCAAATATTCGTAACCGATAACAATTCCAGCCAATTAGCGCTGCCTTTAGCCAAAATTAATCATTCCTTTAAAACCTTTCTGGCTTCTTCCCACATTTCAGGTTTATTTTCTTTGGTTTTTAGCCAATACCACCACTCCGCGCCCCAAAGATAAGCGGCGTCAAAATTAGTTTTTTTAGCATATTCAATAATTTCCCTAAACTTTTCCGGATCCATAGTTTTATATTGTTCCTCTACGGAAACATGCAATATCCAGGCTTTTGGCCAAGGTTCTGCCTGCAATTCCGAAATTATAACATCGTCTTGCCCAGCAAAATATTTAATAAACTTAGCTTTTAATCGGAAAAAGTTAGGACCAAGCGGATATTCAACATAACCGAACGGAGGCTTGTGAATAATTCTATAAAGCGTAGTCCCGAAAACATCCGCTCTTTTGGCAGCTTGATACCAAATGCTCAATTCCCCGCTGTCAGTTACAATAATAGGCCTATCCGGATCAATACTTTTTACCAAATCAATTTCTTTATCCACCAAATTTTCATCCACCGCTCCTTCCGGGCAATCTCCGAAATAGGGCAAGAAAGGCTCGTTTTCCACTTGCCAGTAGGCAATGTTGTCATAATCTTTATATCTGTTAAGCAGAACTTCTTCAAATTCCAAAAGCGCCTCTTCCCGCTCTTTTTTATCGTTCATATAAAATTCCGGGATATGGCATTCCGGCCACCTGGGAGTTTTCACCCCAAAAGCCAAAACCAAATCAACTCCCCTTTCCCGAGCCTTTTCAACTTGCCAATCCACATCGGAAAAATCATATTCGCCGTTTTCTTTTTCTATCCTATCCCAATAAGCGGCTATTCTCAATTTATCGGTTTCCAAATCATCTAAAATCTCCAAATAAGTTTCTTTCCAATCCAGTCCTAATGATTCGGCGTGATGGTGAGCAAAAGATACTCCGAAATCCATATCTTCATTCTTGCTTTGCACCGGCCAATTAAATAAAAGCCAAATCAAACCGGTTAAGACAGCTGCCGCTAATACAATCTTAAACACAATTTTTAGTATCCATTTGATTATAAACATATATTTTTATTAATTATTTATAAAAACATAAAAAGCAAAATGAAACGCGGATTCAAAAAACTTTTTAAAATCTCACATCGCCCGCGACTTTGCCATAAAGCTGAAATCTCAACTCACCATTATCACCCCGGCAACAACTGCTATTACTCCCAAGGCCTTAAAAACCACATTGTAAAAACTAAGTTTTTCCTGTAAATAATCTTTAAAATAAATCCCTAATACGGTTGCCAGCAAAAAGGTAAAGAGGTACTGAACAGAAACCAAGGCGTTCACTAAAGCCACGCTTCCCAAAGAAATAGCAAAATTAACCATCAAAGTTCCAATTCCGGACACCACCTTGGCCGCTAATACCCCGGCAAAATTTCCCTTCTGATTCCCTCTTTCTTTTTTGGAAAAATTCTTTTTTACTACACTCCTAAAACTGGCCGAACCCAAAAGCCCCATCGCCGTCAAGAAAATCCCAACTCGGCTAAAAACATATCCGGTAACAAAATTCTGCCCGTCAAAAGCGTATTTTAACATAACCAAAGCAAAAGACATAAGCAATCCGGCCGTAAAAGCATTCTTGTAATTACTAAAAAATTTTAGCTTGTAAATTTTAAAAGAAATAAAAAATCCACCAACAATCAAAAAAAATGCTCCCAGAATCTCCTCAAAAGTAAATTCTTTACCCACCAAAATATGCTCCCAAAGCAGTGTTCCAATGGTCACAACAGCCCCGAAAAGCACATACACTCTGGAAGCGCTCGACCTCTGCAAAGCCCTGTAAAGAAAAACAATACTTATATAAAAAACTACTCCCGCCAGTAAAGATATCAAAAGCAGCATCCATCCTCTCCAAACCATTCCAAAAGGAGCAAAAATAATTCCGTTCAAGGAAAGAATCCCGACATAAAAAGAGTAGAGTTTCCAATCCTTAATTTTCCCTGTAAGCAAAAATTTACTAAAAATTCCCTCTACCGCTAACAAAAAATACCCGGCAATAGCTATGATTATATAAGTGGACATAAATGTGAGTGTGAAAGTTTAGAAAGTAAAAGGTTTGAAAGATGCGAGTTTAGAAAGCCTGCCCGGTGAAAATTTAGAAAGTGTGAAAGTAAAAAAAGTTACTTGTAAACACTCCCGCGCGCTAGAGATTGGTAATTTATTAATAATCAATTACAAGACTTGCGCCTTTCGGTTTTTAATTTTTTCCTCCTTGGTTTTTCATACCTCATTCTTTCCAATTATTTCCCGGTAATAATAATATGATTCTCTCGGCTTTCTTTTCATAACTTCGTAGTCCATCTCGCACAAACCAAACCTTGGCTCAAATCCTTCCAGCCATTCAAAATTATCAATTAAAGACCAATGAAAGTATCCTTTAACATCCGCGCCCTCCTCAATTGCTTTATAAAGCCAGGTTAAATGATCGCAGAGAAATTCTTTTCTGTATTTGTCATCTTTATCAGCCAAGCCGTTTTCCAGAATATAAATAGGTTTTTGATATTTCCCATAAGCATCTTTGACAACCTCGTAAATTCCCCGAGGAAAAATTTCCCAACCCAAGTCAGTGGTTTTTTTGTTTTCATTTCGGTTGTAAAAAGGCTTTTTCAAGCTTAGTTTAATTTTATCATGAAAATAATAATCAATTCCCACAAAATCTTGATGATCGCAAATTTTTTTCAAAAAATATTGGTTATAAAAATTGTCTATTTTTCCGGCAAGCCACTTCCATAAGAAAAAATCCGAATAAGGCTCAAAATAATTATATAATTGGGTAATACCCACTTCCATCCCGGAGTTATTTTTCTTGGCAATTTCATAACATTTTTTGTGAGCTTCTATCATATTAGTTCGAGCTTTTTTGAAAGCAAAATAACTTCTCTTGCCCGGAGGAAATTTTCCAAGCAAATAACCGGAAAGCAACGGCACCATTGGCTCGTTCATTGTGACAAAAACATCTATTTCTTTTCCTAAATCGTCTATAACCTTTTGACAATAGCGAGTAAAATACTCAACCGAATCTTCCTTATGCCAACCGCATTCATCAGCAAACCACAACGGCAAAGGCCAATGCCAAAGAGTCACCACGGTTTTCATCCCCTTCCTGCGAATATCCCGCAAAACTTTTCGGTAATGCTCAATCGCCTCCTCCGAAAACTCCCCTTTTTCCGGCTCAATTCTCGACCATTCCAAAGACAAGCGAAATCCTCCACAACCTAAATCACGAGCTAAATCATGGTCAACTTCATATAAATTCCAACTATCGCAAGCTTTACCGGATAAATCCTTAGCTTTCCCCTTCCTTTCCCATCGCCACCAATCATTGTTATCATTATTTCCCTCCACTTGATGTGAAGAATACGACACTCCCCACAAAAAATCCTCTGGAAACTTTTTACTCATTTTTTATTTTTTTTAATTTTATTCTCTTGTTAGACTCCTCGCTAAATTAAGATTTACTTAATTAGGAGTTGCTGCTTTTTATAAAAAATTAGCTTCCCCTGAAAAATTATTTAAACCAAAATCCCATAAATAAAGTAAATAATTTTTCGTTCCGTTTTAAAAATATAAATAATTCCACACTATGTGCTGCTGCTTCAGCAGAGCCTAATTAAATAATTTACCAATTTTCAATCTCTTTTTTTATCGCCCGGATTCTACTCCCAAGCCGTGTCATCTACCGCCTCAAAAAAACTTAAGGCTTCGCCAAAAACATCTACTACCTCGCGCGCCTCCTCCCGAGACAACTCATAACTTTCGTCTTTTGCTATTTTATTTTTAACCTCGTTGGCCTTTTTGACATCTTCCAGATTGTCCAAATGTTCCGGCAGCATATTTACAAGTTTTTGCCCGAGATTATCACCTTCATAGCCGATAATTTTCAACACTTCATTAAGCATCTGCCCCGCTTCCAGTACAGCGGCTTTCCATTCACTGGGATTATCGCCTGCCACTCTTTCTCTAACTTTATTCCATTTTTTTTGAAACTTTCCCGGAGACAGCTTATAACCCGAACCTGTCATTAGAACTGTATAATAAGGCTTGCCGATTCGAAACAAAACCCCCAATAAAGTTAAAAACATCACAATCAAATAAAAGCCCAGCAAAAATTTAAAGGCTCTAAATAAATAAGATTGCTCCAGAAACTCATTAAAATTTTCCAATATTTCAATTATTTCCATTCTTTTGGTTTAATTTTGGCTAGTTTAAAAATTGATAATTCAACAAGATATCTTAATTTTACACTAATTATAGCACAAATAAAATCTGCTGGCAATTTTAAAATTTGTCTCTTTAAAAACAAAAATCCTTACATGCTACATAAAAATAAAAAATGTCTTAAGACAACAAATTTCTCCCAATAGAGCGCCGCGTGTATTTAAAAAACAACCCTTTGCAATAGTTTATTTGTCAAGTTGTATTAATAGAATAACAGTCAGAAGAAGTCGGAAGTGTAAATTTAGTCATCAAAAACTATTAATAAGCAAGCACTAAATTAAACGAGGTCTTGACAAGAGTCGATTGGAATGCTAGGATTGCTTCTTAAAAATTAATTTTCTATTTACATTTTCTTTTTGGTTTGTTTTAATTTAAGTCAAGGCGGTTTAAATTAAACAAAAACTATTGCAAAAAAATTTTTTTGTTATATACTTATATATAGTTGGCAAAAGAGCCAAAAAGAAAATAAAATAAAAAAATAAACAAACAAACAATGACCGAGAAAAAAAATAATAACTCCTCCCAAGACGAGGATCAGACCAAAGAGGAAAAAATCAAATCCTTGCAAGAAATGATTGCCAATGCTGAAAAAACTATAACGTCAGCTAAACAAATGCTTGCCAAACTCCAAGGACCGGAAAACTCCTATCAAGCTCCCGGAGCATCATCCAGACAAGATGAGGCTGGAAAAGTTATCTATGGAACCTTTGATGGCCAAATAATGATCGGGGAAGACGATAAGCAATATCCGGTTCCGGCTAATTATGCCTCAAAGTCAAAATTAGTGGAAAGCGATTTGCTTAAGCTAACTATAACTCCTTCGGGAAATTTCGTTTACAAACAAGTAGGACCGGTGGAAAGAAGGTACCTAATCGGAATAGTAGAAAAAGATGAAAAAGGCAACTTTGTGGTAAATGTGGATGGCAGGAGATACAAAGTTCTATTGGCTGCCGCCACTTATTTTAAAGTAGAAGCCGGAGATGAGGTGACTTTAGTGGTCCCGCGCGACCAAGAATCAACCTGGGGAGCTATAGAGAATGTTCTGCGTAAAGCCGAAGATATAAGCGAAGACGAATTAAAAGGCAAACCTTCCGATAAGATTCCCAAAGAGAGACTAGAGGAGATCAAAAGAACAGAAGAATTACAAAAAAAGGAAGAAGAGGCAAATGAACAAGAAGAAGATGAAAACACTAACAGTGAGGATGATGAAGATGAAGATGAAACAAGGCCGTCCGCCATTGAAAGACTAGAAAAAGAGATTGAAGAAGAAAGAAAGAAAATTAATTCACAAAGTGAAGATTTGGAAGAAGATATCTCCGATGAAGAATTGCAAAAGATTAAAGAAGAAGCCAGCCAACCGGCTAAAGATAATTCTAAATAATCAAAATAAATTACAAATAAAATGCAATAAATGAAAATCAGACTTTTACTGAAAAAATTTCCAGTGGTGGGACAATTTGTGCGTTTTGGATTAATAGGAGGAATGAATACCGGGATCGATTTGATAATCCTCTATATTTTAATGACCTCTTTTGGAATAAATGAAGGGTTGGGTTATATGTTTTTTAAAACTTTTTCTTTCTCCGCCGCCGCCACCTTCAGTTATTTCATGAATAAAACTTGGGCTTTTAAGGATAACTCCAAAAAGAATCAAGTTCAAAAATTCTCTCAATTTTTTATAATCTCAGTCATAGGAGCCGGAATTAACGTAGGCACGGCTACATTGGTAGTTACTTTCATAAAACCCGCTATCGGATTAGCCGACCTGGGGGTAATCACCTTGACTGGTGAATTATGGGGGATAATAGGCGGATTATGCGGTACCGCCGTAGGATTGTTGTGGAACTTTTTTGGATACAAATTCCTCGTATTTAAAAAATAAATTTTGAATGCATCTCAAATTGAGTTTTAGTGGAATTTAAACATTGCCAACCGGTTATTTAAGCCGGTTTTTATTTTTCGTGTTGACCAAAAAAGCCACTCGGCATTATAATACAATAGGGTTTAAAACTTTCTTTGCTTTTTAACTTTCACGCCCGGTGGAATAATTTCTTCGAAATTAAGATTTAAAAAATCTTATTCCACCGGGCAGGCTTTCTAAACTCGTAACTTTTATACTTTTTACTTTCTAAACTTTCACACTCATAATTATGTCTCTCTATCGCAAATACAGACCCAAAAAATTTTCCGAAATCACCGGCCAACAGCACATAGTCAAAACGCTTGCCGGGTCCATTGCCAACAACAGAGTCGGCCATGCTTATCTATTCACCGGCTCTCGAGGTATCGGCAAAACCACTTTGGCGAGAATTTTTGCTAAAACCCTCAATTGTCTAGATCCGCAAAAAGGCAAAGAAGTTTCCATTGAACCTTGCGGCAAGTGCCAAAACTGCAAATCTATTTCAGAAGGAAAAACCATAGATTTAATAGAAATAGACGCCGCCAGCCATACCGGCGTAGATAATATTCGGCAACTCAAAGAAAACATCAATTTGCCTCCTTCTTTTCTAAAAAAGAAAGTTTACATCATAGACGAAGTTCACATGCTTTCAACCGGAGCCTTTAACGCTCTTTTGAAAACGCTGGAGGAACCTCCGGAACACTCCATTTTCATATTGGCCACTACGGAGCTTCACAAAGTTCCGGAAACTATCATCTCTCGCTGCCAAAGATTTGATTTTCACCGTTTTGACCAAGATCAAATAACCAAAAGACTTAAAAAACTAGCGGTCAAAGAAAAAGTGGACATAGACAAAGAAGCCCTGGAAGCAATTGCGCTGGAAGCCGAAGGCGGGATGAGAGATGCCGAGTCTTTACTGGGACAAATCATTTCCCTGGAAGACAAAAAAATTACTGCTCAGGAAGTTAATCAAATTTTGGGCATATCCTCCCAAAAAAGGGTTATTGATTTTATTGAAAAAATACTCTCCGGAAAAACCGGCCAAGCCTTAAAAATAATAGAAAGTATCCAAGAAGAAGGATACGACTTGAAAAATTTCAATAAAAACGCCTTGTCTGTTTTGCGAACAATTATGATAAGCAAGATAAACCCCGAAATAGGAAAGAAAGAATCCGCAATGACCACGGAAAATTACCAATCTCTTGAAAAAATCACTTCAAGCGTGTCCTCTCAAAATATTCTTTTTGCAATTAACGTTTTCAGTGAAAGCCTTAGTAAATCAAAAGAAACTCCCATCCCTCAACTCCCCCTAGAGATGGCGATAATGGAACTTCACCTTCAGCTTAACGGCAAAAGCGAATTCCCCGCCGCCTCCAAAAATTCAGACCCGCAAAAAACATCCGCGCCAACCGCTTCCCCGACTTCAAACAAGATGTCGCAAGAAGATCAAACACCCAAAAAAAACTCAACTCAATCAATCAAAGAAAAAACACCCGATTATCAAGTAGCCACGAAAGTGACCACGAAAGCAGCCACGAAAGAAACAATAGCCTCCAAGAAACAAACCCCGAAGCCTCAAAAAGAAGAATCGGGCGTTGCACAAGAAAAAACAGAGGAATCCTCCCGAGCAAACTACAATCAAGACAACAGCCAAGTTTTAAAATCGGTTCTGGAAAATTGGAATCAAATTCAAGAAGCTGTAAAGCCAACCAACCACTCCATCCACGCTTGCCTCAAAAACTGCATTCCTATGGGAGTCAAAAATGAAGAATTTTATATCAAAACCAAATATTCTTTCTACAAAGATCGTCTAAGCGAAGCAAAAAATAAATTGACAATTTCTCAAGCTATTGCTAAAATAACCGGGTACAAAATTAAAGTGAAAATCGTTAACGAGCAGGAAGCGGAAAAATTGAACCTTGAAAACACCAACCAAGAAAATCCCGAAGACAGAAACGTACTTCATGAGGCAATGCAGATTATGGGAGGAAAAATTGTAGAATAAAATATTCTATTTTATTTTGTAATTGGTAATTGGCAACTGGTAATTCGCTAATTTTATTTTTATAGTTTTTTGAATTTTTGAATTTTGAATTTATCTGGAATTTGTTGCTTGTGATTTGTAATTTAATACTATTGGGGCGTAGCCAAGCGGTAAGGCACTAGGTTTTGGTCCTAGCATGCGGGGGTTCGCCCTGCATTCGCTGGGCGTCCGGCGCATGCCGGACGAATCCCTCTATGTGTAATTCTTTTAAGTTTTTTGAATTTTTGAATTTATTTGGAATTTGTTGCTTGTGATTTGTAATTTAATACTATTGGGGCGTAGCCAAGCGGTAAGGCACTAGGTTTTGGTCCTAGCATGCGGGGGTTCGAATCCCTCCGCCCCAGCATTTGTTTTAAAAATCCCTTGAAAAAGGGGGTTTTTGTTATGCACCAAATAAATGAAAATTTGTCTTGAGTTAGCAAAAAGATGGTTACTAGCTTATATTATTTGACATTCCTGCCTAATAGGTGGTATTTTAGTAACTAATATATATATTTATTAGATTAATTGTTCATTTAAAATAAAATAAGGAGTAGCAATCATGTCTCAATATGATTTTCTGAATGTCCTAGAAGGAATTTTCCGAGATGAGGTAGACCTGGCTAACACATATAAAGGTTTACCTGAAGGTTTTTTTGAAAACCTAAAAACAGACCCGAATCCAGGAATGGTGCAAGTCGGGCTTACAAACGTTTGTGATCTTGCTTGCGGGCAATGTTATCACAGACTTCTCAAGAAAAAACGGGGGTACTCGCCAATTTTCATGAAATTTGAGATTCTCAAAAGAATCATTAATGAAACGGCAACTCTTTCTGGAACGAAAGCCTTACGATTTTTGGGAAAAGGCGAATCCTTACTACATCCTAATCTCATAGATATAGTTTCCTATGCCAAAGCCAATTTGGAAATCCCGATTGTCCTTATAAGCAACGGAGTAAAACTGAATGGCGAAACGACAAGGAAGCTTCTCGAAACTGGGGTTGACGTATTGGATATAAGCCTAGACGCAAACACTGCTAAAACATATGGAATCGTAAGAAGCCACCCAAACATTTTTGCAACACTTACAAGAAACGTGGAGAGGCTTATTGAGATTAGAAATCAAGAAGGATTCGGAACAAAAATCTTTGTTTCCTTCTTGGTTCAACCGGAAAATTACCATGAAGCAAACGCTTTCAAGTCAAGGTGGCAAAAAAAAGTCGACAAAATCCTGTGGCGGAAATATCACACTTATGGCGGAAAACTTGATTGTAAGCCAATCCCGCATAAAAAAAGAATTCCATGCGCAGCTCTCTGGAGCCGCCTAAATATCAATGAAAGAGGACTGATTACTCGTTGCTTTGTTGACTGGGATGACGAGCATGTGTTGGCAGATTTCAACGATTTGGCGACAACGCTTCTAAAAACATGGCAAGGAATAGAATTTGAACATGTGCGCCAGCAACATCTGGAGGGAAAATTTTGTGGAGTATGCAAAAAATGTGAAGGATGGACAACAGCTCACTGGAATATCTCATACGAAAAAGCACTCGAAATGACGGGAGAAAAACAATGAAGAGATATGTCCTCAGAATAGAAAACAGTATTCTTGAACCAACAAATGATCCGATAAGGAGTATCTTGTTGGACAGGGTAGGTGGTCGGTACAACCTTTTGAATGCGAGACAAACTGAAGAAGTGAAAAGCGCCATTAATCTGAAAACGAATCAAAAAATAGAAACAAGCCAGCCTTTCCGGGTTTACATCGAATTAGCGGACATTTTTCAAAACGTTGAGACAATCAAGACTTCCTCGGATAGAAGCGACATACTTTCTGCACCAATTTCAGCTTATATGGAAATTTCCAAAAAATGCAACCTGAATTGCATCGGGTGTTATCAAGGCAAAAGAGAAAGTGTCGCAACAATAACCACCGGCCAAGCAAAAAAATTTCTTGACGATTTTGCAAAAATAGGCGGAATTATCGTCAGATTAACCGGAAAAGAACCGACCGCCCATCCCGAAATTGTTGAAATTATAAAACACGCCAAATCTCTCGGCCTCAAAGTGGCGCTCAATACCAATGGCGTAACATCTGATGAAAAAATTGAACAGATCATTAAATCCGGAGCTACTGAAGTAGTGGTTAGTCTTGATGGAAATCGCACAACACATAATCATTTCAGAAATGCGAATATTTTTGACAGAACGATGAAGTCAGCTCAAATGTATGCCAAATCCGGAGTAGATACTCGTTTTAATACGACAATTTCACCGGAGAATATGAAAGATATCAGATTTGTTGCGCAACTCGCTGACAGTATGGGAATTTATGTAAGTTATATCCCCATAAGGAATATTGGTGCTGCTATTGAGGATTCATTTCTTACAGCGAAAGATATGGAAAAAATCTCTCGTGAAATAGTGAGTCTAAGAAAAGAAGTTGGCGTCAGACTGCTTACTTACTTCGATATTTTTGGGGAGGAGTCTGATTACTATCACCCCATGTTTCAGCTTACTCCTTGTCATGCAAGGAAAAACATCTTCATAAAAAATACTGGTAATGTATATCCCTGCGACCACCTTGCAGCTCTCGGTGATGTTTTTTGCGGAGGCAATATCCTTCAAGAAGACCTTATCGAAATTTGGCAAAATGGTAAGGGTCTTGAAACGTATAGAACTGTTGAGATGAGTAATGATTGCCAAAAATGTCATCATTTTCGAAAAAACTGTTACGGCGGTTGCATTTCGGAATACATGTTCAAAACTGGAGGAAGAGCAAGGAAACTCAAAAAAGACAGGCTTTGTCCTTGTTGAAGCAATTTAACAGGGCGGAATTAAAGATTTTTCCGCCCTGTTTTCATTTTATAAATAATTCTATAAATATCTTTATTGAGATCACGAAAATCTTCTTGATGAAGAGACTCAATTTTTATCCATTGCGGCTTTTTGGCTTCTGAGTCTAAGACCTCAGCATTTAAAGAATATATTTCTCCGCCAATTAAGCCACATCTAAAAAAGAACATAAAAGAATGAAAAGCTTCATTTGTTGGTTGATAATAAAAGAAATTTTCCTTAAAAAAAAGCAATTCACTAACTAAAACTTTCAAGCCGGTTTCCTCTAGAAATTCTCTCTTTAAGGCATCTTTGAGTTCTTCACCAATTTCAACGCCCCCTCCCGGAAGCCAAAACTTATTTATGCTTCTATTTTTTGCTAACAATATATATTCTTTTTCTTTCAAAAAACCATAAACGCTTATTCTAAACTTAAACTTACTCAACGGCAATTCAACAAATTCACCAAAATTATTTTTGCATTTAATTTTTTTCATAATAAAATTAAATCAAGTATTGTTTTTTTAATTTTAACATAATAAAATATATTTAAGAAAATTTTAATAAAAAATAAGTTGATTCGCTATGAAGCCGATTTTAGTTTTTCCTTACCACGATCCTCAAAAAAAATTTAACTATTACTTGAAAAAAAATATAGGAACGCTTAAAGAATTGTTTTCTGAAATTTTAGTTAGCGCCACCTTTCCAACCACTAAAGGCAACCCTGAAGGTTTGGGGATTTTAGAAAAAAACGGGTGTATTTTATTTAAAAATAATGAAAATACCCAAATTGGAGATCACTTTAGAAACGGATTAAAGCTTTTTTTGGATAATTCGAAAAATGAACTTGCTTATTTCGGCTTTATCGATCGAATTCTTTTTATTCTGGAATCAAAACACCGAGACTCTTTTATTAAAGATGTTTCGGGGGAAACATCCAAGGATATTGTAGTTTTTGCTCGCTCAAAGAAAGCTTGGTCTACTCACCCCAAGGATTATTATTTGATTGAGAAAATACTGAATGACGCTGGAAAAATTTTATTTAATCAAGATATTGACTGGGTTTGGTGCGGTACAAAACTAAACAAAGAGACTGCAAAATTAATACAAGAAGAATCAATCGCAAAAGATTTTTCTATTATACCAGAATTTGTTTTAATTTCTGTTTTAAATAATTTAAAACTAGAAAACAAAGAAGTTGATTGGCAAGAATGGGAAGAGCCTTTTTGGCAAAAGGTGCAAAACAAAAAAATAATAAGAGATTTACCTAAAAAGGAAAAAATGTTTCGATTAAATTACGTAAATAATTCAATTAATCTTTTTTTGAATAGAGAAACTAATTCATGTGTTGATTTAAGAA
>JAWOGA010000010.1:0-4988 GCA_046497225.1 Candidatus Moraniibacteriota bacterium
ATTAAGAAATCCTTTCCAACAACAAGTAAAGCAAGTGTAAGGCAAAAAATAATTAGCAATGCGGTTGCTTTCATTAAATTCATATTACAAATCAAAATAAAAATTGAGCACTTGATTGTTTATTAATATTTATTGCTAAAAAATGATAAGTTGTTTATAATAATAATTAAATGAATTTATACAGATAATAAACAAAAATTGAGCATAACTAAACATAAGTATAATAATTAATAATAAAAACGTATGAATTTTGAAAAACCACCAATACCACCTCAAGAATCTCCTGAGGACGAAAAACCTGAGGACGAAAAACCAAAAGAAGGTTTGGGTGCTGAAAAAAATAAACAAATCGCAGAATATTTAACATCAGGAAATTATGATGGATTATTACAAATTATTTCTCAAGAACAAGACAAACAAACTGCCTGTGAAGTAATTCAAAACTCAATGTTTGAATTTAATCAAGGTAGTCGTGCTGAAAGCGTCAATAAATTACTCGAAACTGCACTTGATAACCCCCAACAGTACGGTGATGCATTAAAAGAGTTAATACTTTATTCTTGGAGAAATAATTTGCAGGGCGAACGATTTTGGAAGCACCCAAGCAAAAATGAAACGTTATTTGTTGATGATGACGGAGAATTGATTTCGTTTCAAGGAGAGATTGGAACCCACTCACAAGGTGAAAACAAGGGGATGGATTATATAAAATCATTAGGCAAATACGAAGTTTTGACCGGTCCAAATGCTGGCAAAACTTTTGATGGTAGTTATGAAGCCGGGCAAAGACATGATCCTTCATATCGACCAATCGAAGGCCCTAAAATGAAAGAATAAATTGCTTAATTTTTAACTTTGGCCCAGTGGCAGTCTCTCGACAGAGGACTGCCACTTTTTTTGTAAACAACAAGAACATGCTAAAATAAAAGCAAAGAAATTATCTTGCCGTTATAAAATTTTCCTCTATTTGTTATGAAAGTTTAAAAACTTATGAACAACAATGAAAAAATTGACAATAAAGAGATAAGCAAAGAACAGCCCGATTTTGAGAAAGAAGACACTCAAGATTCAGACACTTTTACTGATGAAATTAATAAAATTGATGAGAAGCTAAAAAGTTTCAATACAAAAGCTGATAGCCCGGAAGGAATCCAATCAATACAAGAAGAGAGAGAAAGGGAATATGAGAATGAGATTAGTAAATTAGACGGGATTAATATTACGGAAGAAACGAAGAAAGAGATATACAACAATATGGTTAACGACATGGTTGAACAGGCCACAAAAGAAAATCAGGAATACGATGAACTTCTTGAAAAACGTGCTTCTCTTCAAGTATCAAAGCTTTTTAATGAAGACAAAGAAAGTGCAGTTGAAAGATTGGATCTTTTAAGAGATAAAATAGGAGAAAAAGACTACAAAATAGTATTAGACTTACTCAAGTCTAACAACGAACTTTTTGACAGAAAAGACCATCTTCTTCATGCCACAAACTCCTTTGCCTTAAAAAATATGCGGGATCTAAATAAAGTTTCCGGTGGGTTGTGGCAAAAAGGAGCGTCGTTTACTGACGGAGATTCGGACATTGCCCTGTCTTTTAATCTTATGTGGGAAGACCTCAAAACAAATGGCGGTAGCAACCCGGAAACAAACATAAAAAAAATAAACGGCAACAAATATGGTAATCCGGATGAGAAGAAAGATGACTTTGTTAATTATTTACTTAGAAAAAATGAAGCTAAACTAGAAACAAATGAAGAGCGAGAAGAAGAAAGAAAAAAAATGGACTCGGCAGTAAGTAAGTTCTACAAAGAAAATTGGGATATCTACAAAGACAGCGAAACTTTTGAAAAAGAATTTAATGATAAATTGTATGGAGAGCTAATTCCGCAATGGAAAGAAGAAGGAAAAGACGAAGAAGATATTGAAGAATTAAAAGAGGAGTTTATTGAGCGTGGTGAAACTTTTAAGAAAATATCAACCAATAGACCACCGGAGGATGAAATTGAGAACATGTTTGGAGCTACATTGGCTATAAACAAAAATAAGATAGATGCTAACAAAGAAGAGTTGCATAGCGGTCAAGCCGAATTCGAGGTAAGGTCTAAAGGTGAAGTGGATTTTGACAACGTTGATATTATTTTTGTCCCCATGGAAAAAATAGATCAAGCCAAAGAGTTAATTGGAGATAAAAATATAGAAATAAGAGCATCTGAAGAACTAGAAACAATAAGAATGCTTGAAAAAAACGAACCATGAACAAGGAGTCTTTAAAATAATATATTAAGATAAAACCCAAAGAAATTATCTTACCGTGAAATCGTTGCCGTCGCCTAACCGCAGACTACAACGAGGCCAACTCAATATTCGCTTTAGCCCAGCGGCAGTCTCTCGACAGAGGACTGCCACTTTTTTTCGTATATAATAAGAACATGCTAAAATAAGACCAAAGAAGTTATCCAAATTACGAAGCTGTTTGGATGATTGGAATTTGTTATTTGGATTTTGTTTAGGATTTAGAATTTATAATTTAGTATTTGAAAATATATGTTCCACCGAATCTTCATAGCCATAAATCTACCGCAGGAGATCAAAGATCAATTGCGGGACTACCAGGAACGCCAAAAAGAAAAATTCTCTTCCGCCATGGAGGATAATTCCCGGGGCGTTCCCATAAAATGGACCGAGTCGGAGAATCTGCACTTAACCCTGGCCTTTTTAGGCAATATCAAGGACAAGAATGTAGAAGCCGTTTTTAGCCCGGTCCAACAAGTGGCGGAGAACAATTCTCCGTTTGAATTTAATTTGGAACAAGCTGTTTACGGCCCGCCCGGAGCGGTTCCTCCCAAAATGATCTGGGGCATGGTATCAAAGACCCCGGAATTGGAGGCGATAAAAAAGAACCTGGACGAGCGGTTAGAACAAACACCGGAATTCTTTTTCCAAAGGGAAAAAAGGGATTTCTCTCCCCATATTACCCTGGCCCGGATAAAGACGGTTATTTGGAGGCAGATCGAGCCGGAGAACCAGCCAGAAGTGGCCGAGGAGCTGAATTTGAGTTTTCCGGTAAGGTCGATCGAGGTGATGGAGAGCGTTTTAAAGAAACAGGGCCCGGAATACAAGACCTTGAAAAGCTTTTCCTTTGATTGATTTTTAAGGGTCTTTTTGTTAATGTTCAATTATCAGAATAATAAGTAACCAGTATCAATATGGACATCAAAAAAGTAACCAATTTTATTTTTGAGTTAAGCCAATTAAAACGGCAAAGACATGCCGGCTTTAAATTGATAGGGGTCAAGAATCCGGATACCGTGGCCGAGCATGCTTTTCGGGCCGCCCAGATCGGGTACATTTTGGCCGTGATGGAAGGAGATGCCGATCCGGACAAGGTAACCACTATGTTGGTCATTCATGATAACCCGGAATCCAGGGTGGGAGACCAACATAAGGTGGCGGCCAGATATTTTTCCAAAAAACAAGCCGAGAGCCAAGTGGTCAAAGACCAGTTGGAGAATTTGGGCGAACAGATCCAAGAAAAATGGGGTAATTATCTACAGGAATATAAAGAAAGGAACACCAAGGAAGGCATAGTGGCCAAAGATGCGGATTGGCTGGAAGTGGCCTTTCAGGCCAAGGAATATTTGGACCTGGGGCACGAGGGAGCCGGAGAATGGATCGACAATGTATCCCAGGCCTTGGAGACAGAATCTGCTAAAAAATTAATAGCGGAGATGAAAGAAACCGGATTCACCGAGTGGTACCAAGGGCTTAAGAAAATGACCTATACCAAATTAAACAATAACGGTTGACCGGATATGATTTTTAACCTAAGCTGAAACCAGGAGGCAAACTTCGAACTTTTAACCAAAGGAGGAAACCTTGAAAATTTCCGTCTCTCCGAAACAATTTCTGTATTTTCTCTTCAGTTTCAAACTTCTTCCCGCTAACAGAGTTAGCCCGACCCAGGAAGCAGAGGTGGAAGAGGAGAGCGACGAGTTCGATGTATGAATTTTTTTACTTTAAGGTGGCCCTTCGGGGTCGCCTTTTTATTTTGACAAACCACCCCGACTGCAATATGATTAAAATACGAATCAATTTAATTCATCTTTAACACTCAACCCTTAAAAGTTTTTTGTTTAAGGGTCGGGTTTTTGCTTATGCCTTCCTACGAAAATCTTTCCCAAAACGATCCCGAGATCTTTGACGCTTTAAGTGAGGAAGCGGAACGACAGAACAATGAATTGGAATTAATAGCTTCGGAAAATTATGTTTCCCAGGCAGTGTTGGAGGCCATGGGCAGTGTTTTTACTAATAAATACAGCGAGGGTTATCCCGGAAACAGGTATTACGGCGGCAATCAAATAATAGATAAGGTGGAAGAGATAGCCAAGGATCGGGCCAAGAAGCTTTTTGGGGCCGAGCACGTCAATGTCCAGCCCCTTTCCGGTTCTCCGGCCAATGCCGCTGTTTATTTTGCTTTTTTGGAACCGGGTGATAAAGTGTTGGGTTTGAAGCTGGATCATGGCGGGCACCTATCCCACGGTCATCCGGTTAATTTTTCCGGTATGCTCTATAATTTTGTCCAGTATGAAGTGGATTCAGATACCGGCAGGCTGGATCTGGAACAATTGGAGCAGGTCGCTTTAAAGGAAAAACCCAAAATGATCGTGGCCGGTTATAGCGCTTATTCCCGGGAAGTGGAATGGCAGAAGATAAAGGATATAGCCGACAAGATCGGAGCTTACACTTTTGCCGATATCGCCCATACCGCCGGCCTGATAGCCGGAGGCCAAATGACCAATCCCGTCCCCATCTCTGATGTCGTTGCCACCACTACTCACAAGACCCTGCGAGGTCCTCGAGGGGCTTTGGTCATGTGCAAGGAGGAGCATGCCAAACAGATAGATAAGGCGGTCTTTCCCGGTATGCAAGGCGGCCCCCATGATCATATCACCGCCGCCAAAGCGGTTGCTTTCAAGGAAGCCCTG
>JAWOGA010000076.1:0-4322 GCA_046497225.1 Candidatus Moraniibacteriota bacterium
TTTTATTACAGGTTTATATACTGTATATAATTCTCCATAATGAATACATTTGTTTTTACCATCTTTTACTAAATCTTTTTTAGATAGCTCACCTCCTCTTAAAAACTCAATTTTTCCTTCTTCTTCCAAATCTTTTAAAGAAACCAAAGTCCATTTTACATTAGAATAATCAACTTCTTCTCTATATCTCTCAGCTGACAAATTATAATCATTTTCTATAATTTTCTCTTTGGCTACAACGGCGTATTTATCATAAACTTTTAGCTTTTCTTTTTCTTTATCTCGATTATTGATGTATTCAATAAACTTGTTATCCTTTTCTCCGGTTTTTAAATATTCTTGATATTTTTTGATATTTTCCATTACTTCGGGGAGATCATTCTTGTCTATTTCTTTCCGGGTGGCACCAAGTTCATAGCCGTCGTTTTCCACTTTAGCAAAAAGAATATCACCCGTTTTTTTAGCAAGTTCTTTATCAAATAGCAAAATACTGGTTTTTACTCCGGCATAAGGTTGAAAGACTCCGGCCGGTAAAGAAACCACAGCGTAAAGATAATTTTCCTCAATTAACATTTTCCTAAGTTGCTTATAGGCATTTTCATTTTTAAAAATTATTCCTTCGGGAACAATTACGCCGGCTCTACCTCGGGGATTGAGATGTTCGGCAATGTAGTCGACAAAAAGCACTTCGCTTCTTTTGGCTTTAACAGAAAATTTACTGTGGGGCTGAATCCCTCCTTTAGGAGTCATAAATGGCGGATTCGCCATTATGACATCAAACTTCTCGTCCCATCGCTCCTCGCTGGTTAAAGTGTCGTATTCATAAATTTTTGGGTTGAGAAATTTGTGCAGATACATATTCACTCGGGAGAGTTGTGCCATTTGCGGAGAAACTTCGTAGCCGACCAAGTTCTCGGCCAGGTTCTTTTGGTCTCTTACTTTAAAGTCTTTGTTGTTTTCTTCTTTGCTTTTGATATGCTTATAAGCCGAAATCAAAAATCCGGCGGTTCCACAGGCCGGATCCAGAATGGTTTCATCTCTTTGCGGATCCACCGCCTCCACGATAAAATCAATAATATGCCTCGGGGTGCGGAATTGGCCGGCATCCCCTTGGCTTCCCATCACAGAGAGCAGGTATTCATAGGCATTGCCCAATTCTTCGCTGTGATCATATTTAAATTCGTTTATTTCTTTCAGAAACATATTAAGCGTGCTGGCGTTACGGAAAGGAACAAAAGCGTTTTTGAACATATCCCGGAAAAGCTGGGGCAGGTTTTCGTTGTATTGCATTTTTTCTATGCCTTGAGTATAGAGATTGACTCTTTCCTGGCCAGTTGTTTGCGGAGACATAATGTTGTGCCAAGCATATTTTTCATACTCGCCGGAGAAAAATTCCGGCTTTGCCCCATATTTCTCAGCCGCTTCCAGGTCCATATCATCCATAAATTTATAAATAAGGGCGTAAGTGATCTGCTGGACCTGCTCGTTTGGAGTCGGCACCACGCCGACCAAAATATCCCGGGCGTTATTTATTTTTCTTTTTATTTCTCCGTTCATCATAAAGTTACATATAAGTGTTTAAGTTGACATAATCTTTGACATATTCAGGGACGGTTTCTTTCCACTCTTTGCCCATTTTGTCCAAGTCTTCCATACTGAAACCCGGATAAGTAGCCAGCCTGGCAATGCGGTTTTCATCAATAATTTTTCTAAATTCCGGGTCGTCCACGTAAGCCTGTAGAAATTTTTTGATGGGAATAACTTTTTCATTATTCGGCTTGTGAATAGAAACAAACTTTCTAAACTCCTCCTCCAGAAGTTCGTCTTTGTCTTTAAATCTGTCTATTTTGCCAAAGGCTTTATCCAAAACTTCTCTCAAAGATAATCTTCTGTTGACTCTAGCCGCTCTTCTGAGTTTTTCCAAATCAAAGTATTCCTCCGGTTTGTGGAAAATGTTTTCTAAAATATATTCTTTCGCTTCTTCATAATTGCCGTTTTCGTAATTTTGACGAATGTAGTCATCTCTTTTAATTTCATCTTCAAATTTTTGGAAAAGTTCCCTGTCAATCCGCATCCCTTGCTCTCCAATTGGAGTTTCCTCCAGTGTTTTTAAAGGATCCGGGTTGACATTGGTAAATTCGTCAACAGAAACCGGATCGGTTTCTCCGCCCGTGCCTTCTCCTTTTGCCTTAGGTAATTCCAAGACTTCATCGTAATCAAATTTTTCTTCAAAATATTCGCAATTGGCAAAGAAGTCAAAAAACTTGAAATTGTCTTTTTCTTCCTGCTTTTCTTCTGTAAAACCGTTTTCCTTGATTCGGTGTTTAAAGTTGTATTTCCGAGTGCCCCTGCCTTTGATTTGGATAAAGTCGGTAGGAGAAAACACCGGTCTCATCAAGCCAAGATTTAAAATATCCTGGCAGTCATAACCGGTAGTCATCATACCCACGGTAACACAGACCCGGGTTTTGGAAGTGTTATATCCTTCTAAAAACTTGGAATGTCCGTTGAGATTGTTATTGGCAAAATTGACTGCTAATTGTTGCGCTAAATCAATGCTGGAAGTGATGCGAACAGCAAAATCGCTGTTGTACTTCCCGGGGTAAAGCTTATCGGCAAATTCATTTAAAATCCGGGTTATTTTTTCGGCATGTTTTTGGCTGACACAAAAAATTATTGATTTGCCTATTTCCCCGCTTATTGGATCTTTTAGAGCGTTCTCTATGAAAGTTTTGCAAAAAATACGATTGGTTTTATCCGAGAAAAATTTCTTTTCAAAGTCTTTTTGGTAGAAGGTTTTTTCTTCCAGCTCACCTTCTTCGTTTTCCAGTTTTACAAAATAGCCCTTATCCGACAAAAGTTGAGTGGTTATCTCCGTTCTGGCGTCTAAAACAATCGGGTTTACTAAAAATCCGTCTTTTACACCGTCGATTAAGCTATATTGAAAAGTGGGATTTCCGCTCTCACAGCCAAATGTCTTGTAGGTGTCCAAAAGCTGCCTTTTTTCCCACGCCCTGGGATCTTTTTCCTGCAAATCTTCCGGATCTATTTTTTTAAGATAATCCTTGGGAGTAGCGGTTAAACCTAGTTTGTAGCCTATAAAATATTCAAACACCGCCCGGCTATTGCCGCTAATGGAGCGATGCGCTTCGTCGGAAATCACTAAATCAAAATCAGTCGGTGAAAAGAGCTTCTGATATTTGTTATTAGCGGCAAGCGATTGAACAGTACTAACGACAATTTCCGCTTTTCTCCAATCATCCTTGTTTTCTTTGTAAACAATAGTTTGAAAATCATTGCCCAAAACCTCGTTAAAACTTTTTTTAGCTTGATTTTCCAGCTCAATTCTATCCACCAGAAAAAGAACTCTTTTAGCATTTCCAGTTCTTAGAAACAATTTTATTACCGCGGCGGAAATTAATGTTTTCCCGGTACCCGTAGCCATCTCAAAAAGAAATCTTTCCTTGCCGTCCTTAACTGCTTCTTGCAAAGTATGCACCGACTCTAGCTGATAATTTCTTAAAAATTTTAAGTTTTCATCTTTAATATATTGATCCCTCTCTTCTTCGTTTTGCCATTTCGGATCTTGATCGTAATCGTTTTTTTGAGTTTTGGCGATATAGTCAGCCTCCACTTTTTCTCTTGTTAGCGCTTCCGGATTAGGGCTGAAGGAGTAATACCCTTCCATGGAATCAGGAGTGGGAAAAGAAGAAATTATTTGCGGATTGCCATGCTTTAAATCCCAGAAATAGTGAAGGTTTCCATTAGATAAGATTACAAATCTGACACCCAGGCTTTTTGCGTAACGCCTGGCCTGCTCCTTGCCATCCATGGGGTCTTTCTCTTCTTTTTTAGCCTCTAGGACAACATATGGCTTGCCTTCGTCGTTGAGTAATAAAAAATCTACATAACCTTGACCGGCTTTTTCAAAATCTTTTCCCAGCTCCTTTAAGTCATCTTTCTTGATTTTTGTGTTGGTCTCCAAGACAATATTCGCCCTGCCGTTTTCATCATCAAAAAAACGCCATCCGGCTTCTTCCAGCAGTTTATTGATTTTTATCCTGGCTTGTGCTTCTTTATTCATTCTTAATATTAAAAAGTTTAGCTTTTTCTTGATGTTATCACAAATTTAACCCTAAATCAATATAGCTTCGTGGCCATCATCGTGGCCACGATAGTAGCCACGAATCATTATTTAGTTGCATTAAGAAGAAAATTCCCGCTTATCCCCACTTTCATACTTTCAAAACTTTATAACTTTCAAAACTCATATAAACTTTCCAACTTTCTAAATTCATGTCTTCCCCACTTTCTAAACTTTC
>JAWOGA010000011.1:0-3388 GCA_046497225.1 Candidatus Moraniibacteriota bacterium
CTTGGCATCTTGAATTCTTTTGTTATAGTCTTCCTCTGCTTTAGCCAAATTCTCTTCCGCTTTTTTAGCATCCTCCAAACTCTTTTCAATGGTTTTAGTCCTGTCTTTCATCACTGCCAACAAAGGCTTAAGAGCAAAAAAATACAAGGCAGCAAAAATAATAGCGAAATTAATAACTTGGGCTATCAACAAACCGGCGTCTATGTGGAAGTTGGATATTAGGGATTCCATAGTTTCAGAAATTTGAAATTTGAAATTTGAAATTGGGGTAAATTTTTACCTAATTTCCAATTTCTAATTTCCAGTTTCAATCGTTTAATAATCTTACCTCCGCCCCGGTTTAACAACCGGAGCAGTGCGTAAAACCATTAACCCTCTTAATTGATACTAAAAGCGATAACTAAGGCGTAAATGGCAACAGCTTCAGCAAAAGCAATGGCTAAAAGCATGGGAACTAGGATCTTGCCGGCTGCTTCCGGATTTCTGCCGATAGATTCCATAGCCTTAGATCCGATCCAACCAATACTGATAGCTGGAGCCAGAGAACCGGCTGCGATAGCTAAAGCTTTGGCAAACATTGTTGCTTCCATATTCTTTTTTAAAAATTAAGAATTAAAAATTACGAATTACGAATTCAAAGTTTAGCACCTAATTCGTAATTCTTAATTCGTAATTGTTTTTTAATGCTCTTCCGCTGAAGTGTGCATAGCTAAATAAGACAAAACCAGGACAGCGAATATAAGAGCCTGGATCACTCCTACGAATATCTCTAATACCAGAAAAGGTAACGGCAAACCAAAGGCCAGCATGGCTGACATGGAAGCCAACAGCACCTCTCCGGCAAAAATATTGCCAAAAAGACGAAAGGACAAACTGGCTATCTTGGATAATTCACTTATTATCTCTACCAATCCTATAAAAACCTGAATAGGATTAACAATAAGAATGGTGGGATCTTTTCTTATTTTCTTGGGTATATCTAGTAAAGCCTGGATATTGATAAACTTATTTAAATGTTTCCAAGCTCCGATCGCCAAAACCCCGAATATATGACTACCCACTACTCCGATAATAGCTAAGGATAAAGTGGTGTTTAAGTCAGCAGTTCCTCCCCGGAAAAGGGGTACGAAAACTTTTTCTCCACCTTCCTGAACCACTCCTCCAATAGAACCGACTCCCGGTAATATGCCGAGCCAATTATTCAATAAAATATATATAAAAAAAGCAAAAATAAAAGGGAAAAATTTTACAGATGTTTCCCTGGAGCCGGTAACCGCATCAAATATCTCCAATAATTTTTCTATAAACATTTCAAATGCGTTCTGAATGCCGGTAGGTATTCGGCTTAGCTTTAGTTTGATAATCAAGCTAAAAACCACTAATAAAAAAACCACGATCCAAGAACTAAGCAAAGAATTGGTCACTTCAAAGCCGCCTATGCTTACTACCGGTTCCGCCGCTAAACTATGCTCATGGGATATCTCGGAATGAGTGCCGTTTGATTGTGACTGCTGTCCGCTGGCCATAAATTATGTATTGAATTCGCTTTAAAATAAAACGGAGGTAATTTAAATTTTGAATTTCTCTCTTCTTAAAGTGTCTTTTTAATCCTGCTGTTTTTTATCGTCTTCTTTTTGCGCATCTTCTTTATCCATTTTTCTTAGCTCCTCTTTAGCTGTCTTTACTAGTCCGACCACCGACACCGCAAAAGCCAAGCCGATAATCAGTAAAAAGAACCATGGGTCGGTGCCGAGCTTATCATCCAGCCATTTGCCGAAAAAAAGACCGGCTAAGACCGGGAAAATGATCCATCCGGACATTCTGGCAAAAATAATTAAAGCCGGTTGCCACCATGCTTTCTTTTCACCCCCTTTACTATTCAATTTTCTCATATTTGCAAGTTAAATATAACACAAGAAATAAAAAATGCAACAGATATAGGCGAGCCTACAAATACATGCAAATAATTCGCATTATTATATTTCAAAAAACGCTTGGGCGTTTTTAGTGGAGATATCGGCGATCTTTTCCAGCTCCGTGCTTCGTATCTCTGCTATCCGCTGGGCCACATATTTAACTAAAAGGGGTTCATTTCTCTTGCCTCTATAAGGCTCGGGAGCCATAAAAGGACAATCCGTTTCTATCATAAACCTATCAGAAGGCATTTTCCTTATTAGGTCATCCCATTGCTTACTAAAGGTTATCAAACCGGTAAAAGATATCATTAATCCCAGATTAAAATACCGCCAAGCCAGATCCTCATCTCCGGAAAAACAATGAATCACCCCCCATGGCCTATCATTCGGCAGATAACGTGCATACTTCTTTTTAAAGTCCTTTAAAAGACTCAACAGATCCAAGTGAGCCATGCGGCAATGAATAATAACCGGCAAATCCAATTCTCTGGCCAAGAGCAACTGTTTAACAAGTACCTCTTGTTGGCGCTTCTTTATCTCGTTTAAATTCTCTGCAAGATTAATATGGTAATAATCCAAACCCACCTCTCCTATAGCCACCACTTCATCTGACTTGGCCAGTTTTTCATAAATATCATAGTGAAATTCTTCTCCCCTGGTATCAAAAGAAATATTTTCCTCTTCTTCCTGGGCTGTTATTTTTTGCAAATGCAGAGGGTGTAGTCCGACTGCTGAATATACCCCTTTTTCATATTTGTTAGCATACTCAATAGCCCGCCGAGATGTTTTGTATTCAGCGCCGACAATGATCATTTCAACATCCTTTTTTA
This sequence comes from Candidatus Moraniibacteriota bacterium, assembly GCA_046497225.1. GTDB lineage: Bacteria > Patescibacteriota > Minisyncoccia > Moranbacterales > DUUL01 > JAXHLG01. The sequence continues at coordinate 2,747 of JAWOGA010000011.1, forward strand.
ACGCTCTCTGAATAACTTCTCCGCCGTCTTCCTTGAATTGGTTGAAATTTATATGGCTGTGTGTATCTATTAATTTCATAGGGGTATTATATTCTATACTTAAATAAAATAAAAGACGAAAAAAAGCTAGCTTATAAAGCTAGCTTTTTTAAAAGAGAATGTTACCATTGTTTTTCTTCTTCGGTTGCCTGTTGGCTATCAGAAGATCCGGTATCTTCTTCCGCATCGTCTTCGCCTTCTCTTGTGGTCTCTTCTTCGGTATTCTCGAAGTCGGAAGTAACTGTTTCTTCTTGTTCTTGAATTTCCTCTGAAGGATCATTCCCCTCTTCAGAAGTACTTTCTTCCTCTACAGAAGAAGTGCTTTCTTCTTGCGGGGTTTGTTCCAAATTTTCTTCCTCAACTCCGCTTTCTTCTACCGGCTGTTCTTCGTTAACTTGTTGTTCTTCTTCCGGATTGTGGTCAGCTGCTTGCGGAGTTTGCTCTTCTGCAGTCTGGGTTTCTTCTTGGGAGTTGCCTCCGAATAATTGTTTTAACCAACTAAACATAATTTTTAAAATTATTTATTATATACTCAACCAACAAATGCCTCAATATTTAAAAAAATCCTCAGCTTGAGCATTTGCGGGCTAATATACTTAATTT
>JAWOGA010000072.1:0-13130 GCA_046497225.1 Candidatus Moraniibacteriota bacterium
ACAAATCACCGAAGATAAAATAATCATCGCAAAAAAACTCTTCCTCGGAGAAGAAAAATTGATAATTTTTTCCACCACTTCGTCTTTTTGTTTCTTGTCTATATCACGAAAAAGATGATCCTTGGGCTGATTAAAAAGCATGGTAATATTTAATTTTTATTTCATTTATGTTATATTTTAGCATAGATAAAAAATTTTTCCATAGATTTATTTAGAGAAAAACATCATCTAATCAAAAAATGAAAAAACAATCAACTTTAATTAAGCCTCAAGAGAAAACAATAAAAATCTAAAGAAAAACACAGAAATCAATTTCCAGACTAAACCAAGATTGTATTAATATATTTTTAATATTTTATAAAGTTTTTTTTTGATAGAAATAGGCATTTTTTGAGGAAAAAGCTTAAAAACCGGCTCGCTAATTTTTGCTTTCAGTAAATAAAGATTAGGGTGAACCACCGACAAAACATTATTTTTGTTCTCTTTATAGACTTTTTTTAACCTTCTGTTTTTTTTTAGAAATTTTTTTTCAACAAACAACAAACTATTTTGGGCATACACAAAACTAACTTTTTTGTTGCTCCATATTTTATTTCGCAAACAATCAATTGTCACATAACCCTCTTTTTCAAAAAGTGCCGCCCAGTATTCCGGCCATTGTTCGTTAATATGGCCGGTTCCGCCTTGGTACGGAATAGCAGCCGAAAACAATACAACCGGAGCTAATTCCGTTATTTTTTTTATAAAGAAACCCGCTTTCTTCTCTGATAAATGCTCCGCTACTTCCAAAGATATTGCTAAGTCAAATTTTTCTTTTACGGGCAAAGCCTTTTCAAGATTAGCTTCCAAGAAAAATTTCTTTTCAATTTTCAACTCCTCTTTGTTCACCCAAGATCCATCTACCCCCAATACCTTTTCAACCCCTCTTTTTTGGAAAGACCTCAAAAATTCCCCTAATCCACAACCAACATCAACCACACTCTTGGGTTGTATAAGCTTTATTACCTCATCGGAAATAATATCGGCCGAGAAAGAGGGGTTTTGTCTATTTCTATAAAAAAGTTGGGAATACCTTTTTTTCATTTTAGAATTTAGCTAGAAAATAAAGAGGTTGCATTTAAAAATCAAAAAATGCAATCTTTATTTATTATTTATTTCATTTATGTTATATTTTAGCATAGATAAATATTTTTTTCACACATTTATTTTTTAATAATGAAACAGCAAAAAAAACCCAACTTTTTTATTGTAGGCTTCCCGAAATGCGGAACAACTACTCTATATCACTGTTTAAAACAGCATCCGGAAATTTTTATGTCCCCAGTAAAGGAACCGGATTATTTTTGCACAGACCTCCATCGAGAAAGCGATGCATTTCACAAAAAACAAGCTCATTTTTTTATCAGAGAAAAAAAAGACTACCTACGTCTTTTCTCAAAAGCAAAAAAAGAAAAAATTATCGGAGAAGCTTCAACAACATACTCTTATTCGAAAGAGGCGCCTAAAAATATTTTTAGGTTTAACTCAAAGGCTAAAATTTTATTCTTAATCAGAGAACCGGTTTCTTTTATGCAGTCAATGCACTTTCAGCAAATATATAACAAGGAAGAACATGAGAAAGATTTTTCAAAAGCTCTTTCTTCACAAGAAGAAAAACTCAAAAAAACAAATTGCTCACCCAGTTATCCGACTAAAATCTTTTATTCTTATTTAGCCTGTTTCAACAAACACATCGAGAATTATCAAGAAATATTCCCCTCCAAGCAAATCAAAATAATTACCCTTGATGAATTAAAACAAGATCCCAAAAAAACATTTGGAAATATTTTTGAATTTTTAGAAGTAGATGAAAAATTTAATCCCGTCATTTCAATAGAGAATTCCAGTAAAACAGTTAAATCTACTTTTATTCACACAATGATGAGAGCGCCTTCTTCTAAAAGAGTAGCTAAAGCAATAATACCCACAATAGTTTGTTATAAAATTTATGATATGTTAACCTTTTTAAATTCAACCCCCAAAAAGAAACCTTCTTTGCCTGTGCTAAAGAAAACTAAACTTAAAAGACAGTTTCTACCGGAAGTTAAAGAACTAGAGAAAACAACCGGAAAAAATTTATTAAAATTATGGAAATACAATGAAATATAAAAAAATTCTAATTGGTATTCCTTGTTACAACGAGGAAAAAACCATTCAAAAAGTTGTGGAAGATTTCAAAAAAGAACTCCCGGAAGCTAAGATTTTAGTTGTTGATAATAACTCAAAAGACCGCACAGCTGAAGAAGCCAGAAAAGCGGGCGCTGCAGTTGTCAAAGAAAAAAAACAAGGAAAAGGTTTTGCTGTTCAAAAAATTCTTCAAAACTTTAAAGAGGATTTTTTGGTGCTTGTTGATGGAGATGATACTTATATAGCAAAAGATATTCACAAGCTTTTAGAAATAGCAAAAAATGAAGAAGCTGATATGGTCGTAGGAAATAGAATTCTCAAAGAAAACCAAAAAGCCTTCTCCACTGCCCACTGGTGGGGAAATAAAATTTTAACTCTTACACTTAATCTTCTTTTTGGAACAAAAATAAAAGACATGGAGTCTGGATACAGGGTTTTCAATAAAAATTTTACTGATTCTTGTATTTTGATAACCGAAGGATTCGGTATAGAGCCTGAATTTACCATCCAAGCCATAGAAAACAAATTCACCATCAAAGAAGCTCCCGTTTCTTTACAATTAAGAACTGCCGGGGTGTCTAAACTCAACACCCTTAGAGATGGATCCATTGTTTTATACACAATATTTTCCCTCTTCCGTGATTATAAACCCTTACAATTTTTTGGATTTTTTTCTATTATTTCTTTTATATTGGGTTCTATATTAGCATGGAGAGGTATTTATGATTTTTTGGAAACCGGAATTGTTATTCATTTGCCCTCCCTTGTGACCGGCTCTTTTTTAATTCTTTTTTCTTTTATCAGTGTAATTGCCGGATTAATTTTAAGCTCTCTAAAAAGAAGGCACGATGAGTTAGCTCATTTAATAAGAAAAAAATAAAAAATTTATTTTTTTCTATTTATTTTTTTAATTATTTCATCATACTTTTTAATAGTCTCATTCCAACTAAATTGCCTGGTTTTTTCCTGAGCGGCTTTCGCCATCTTTTTTGATTCAAAATTATTCTTCAAGACCCATTCTATTTTGTTTTTTATTTCTTTGGGATTTGATTCTGAAATTAAAATCCCGTTTTTACCATCTTCAATCACCTCATTTGCTCCTTCATGAAGAGTTGCAATAACACAGCATTTACAATACATAGCCTCAAGTAAAGTAGTAGAAAGTCCTCCTCCCGGATAAGAAGCATGAACATAAACATCAGCTGTTTTTAATAAACTAAAAACATCTTCTCTTTTTTGAGGTCCCAAGAAAAAAACATTGCCTTTAGCCATTTTCCTTAAGCGATACTCGTCTTCTCCTTCTCCACAAACAAATAATTTTATTTTTTGCTTGTTTTCTGCCGAAATTAAATTTACAGCCTTAATAATGTTTTGAACCCCTTTCCACCATATCAATCGACAAGCAACCACTATTACAATTTCATCTTTATTGTGACTATCTTTAATTCTATTATTTAAAAAAGCTTTATCAATTTTATTAAAATCAATACCTCTATAAATAATCGGGGTTTTCCTATTGTCAAATTTTTCTACAAAAAACTTAACAGCTTCAGAGATAGAAATGTTTAAATCAGACATTTTAAATATAAACTTGCCAAAAATTTGATCATACAACTTTGCTAAGAAGCTTTTCCACTTTTTCTCAAGTTTCACAAAACTAGAAGAGTGTTCAATATGAATCCAGGGTGTTTTTTTAGTTTTAGCAAAAATCAAAGCCAATAGACTGGTTGGGAAAAATCTTATTCTAGAGATAACTAAGTCAAAATCTTCTTGAAAAAGCCTTGTCCATTTTTTCCAAAAATCAAAACTCCAAAGTTTTGGAAATGGGTAATTAGAAATCAACTCAAACGCCGGAAAGCGGATTTCTCTTATCTTTTCATCATTGCAAAAATCTTCTCCTTTAACCTCTTTTGGCAAATCAGTAGTAAAAACAGTCACTTTATACCCCCCAAGTCTTGAAAGATGCAAATTAAACTCTCTAGCATGAGTCTCCATTCCTCCAATACGAGGAGGATAATAGGCACAAAAAACCAATACTTTCCTTTCTTTTTTCCGACTCATAAAAACTTGTTTTTAGCCAATAAATATAATATACTCTAAAAATATCAGGCATCTTAACTATAACATAAAAATAGCAATGGAAAACAACAAAGGAAAGGAGGGTGTAAAAAACAAAATCAAACAGATGTGGCAAAAACCATTTATCGCCTCCATAGCGGTTTTTGTGTTTTTCTTCGGATTAATTTCTTTCTTCTACCTTCAAGCTCCCGGCACCCTGGCTATCGGAGATCAATATTTTCATTTTCGTTTAGCCGATATGATCAAAGAGCGGGGGCTTTCTTCTATGAACGATTTTGATTGGATTTATTTCTCCGAGCAAAGAGCAGAAGGTGAGCCGAGAAAAGTTCAACTTTTTAATATATTCCAAATACCTTTTACTTTTTTCGAAGATGACTTCCTGGGATTAAAAATAAGCGCTATTTTCTGGGCAAGTTTAACATTAAGCGCTCTTTATTACCTTCTAAGAAAATTTAGAGTGCCTTACGCCTTCATCTTCATATTATTGCTATTTTCCTCTTATGCAATTATTTTCCGCTTACTTATAAACAGAAGTTTGGTTTTAATTATGTCTTTAATTTTTGTGGAAATTTATCTGGCTGTCAGACAAAAACACAAAAGTTTTCTTTTTATTTCCTTTTTTCATGCGCTCTGGCATCTGGCTACCTTCCCGGCTCCCATTTTAATTGCCTTGGTAGTGGAAACCATTCGCTACATCCTTAATAAAAAATTTCTTTTCAAGCCTATTTTACTTGGAATAATAGCCGTATTTGCCGGATTAGCCGTCTACCCCCAGTTTCCAAACAATGTAACATCTTCATTGAGCGGAGTGTTTAGTATAAACAAAAACATTGTAAGTGAAAATTCCATTTCAAACGTTGAAGGAAAAGAGTTGAAGCTATTGGACCCAAAGACCTTGATAGAAAATTTTTCTGTAATAACTTTTATATCAATTCTTTCCATTGTTTATTTTATTTATTTTTATCTTGGAGTTAGAAATAAAATTTTTGAAAATAATTATAAATACAAACAGGAAGACCACTTTTTCTTTGTTTCTTTTTTGGTTTTAATTGGCTCCCTCTCGGGAATTTTGATTTTAAGCGGAAGATTTTTTGACTTTTTTGTGGTAAGCGCAATTCTAACGTTTGCTTTGACGGTAAAAAAAATAATGGAAAATAAGGATATTGTAATCAAAAAAAACTACAAAAATTACGCCTTGGTGGGGGTTTTCATATTTGTTTTATTTTTGAGTCAAAACGAGCTTACAGATGTTAAAAAAAGTGCCTATAATAAGGAATTAAACACCAAAAAACAGGTGGCACATTGGATAAAAGAAAACTCCCGGGAAGGAGATATTGTCTTTGTTCAAAGCTGGAATCATTTCCCCATTCAATTCTTCTTTAACCAAAGGGTTCGATACACCATGGGACTTGAGCCGATGGCTCTTAAGAAACACAGTGATGAATTGTTTTGGAAATGGTACAATATTAGAATGTATGACTATTATTGCGAGCAAGAAAAGGATTGCCGAAAAGAAGTTAAACTCAAAAAACAAGCACTCAAAGAAAAACCCTCCCATGCTGAATATTTTAACAAAGAAAATTTTACAAAAATAACCAAATCAGTTAAAAATGATTTTAAATCAAAATTCATTCTATCTTCAGATGGCTCTTTTAATGAGCTTATGCTTAATAATAAGGAATCTTTTGAAAAACACAAAGTCTTTGAGGGCCAAACAGATAACAAGTTTTTTATTGGAAAACTAGAATAAAATTTATGGATATTTCTATAATCATAATCAATTATCAAAGCCAGGAATTATTAAAAAAATGCATAAAATCAATAAATGAGAACCTGGAAGAATTAAAAGCGGAAATAATTATCGTCAATAACGACTCTAAAAAAATAGTTTTAGACAAAGAACCGAACAGAAAAACACTTTCCATTGAAATAATAGAGTCCGGAACTAATCTGGGATTTGCCAAAGCTTGCAACTCTGGAGCTAAAAAGGCTCGCGGAAAGTTTATTTTATTTTTAAATCCAGACGCTTTCTTAACAAATAATAGCTTACTTGAAGCGATAAACTACCTTGAAAAAAATCCGGACACAGGAGCGCTGGGAGGAAAAATTATAGAGAACAAAACCGGCGCGCCTCAGCCTTGGACGTCCGGTAAAAAAACCTCCTTAAATAAGATTTTATTTAAAAACACCATTGCCAAGCCCTGGAAAAAAAATCGCGTCACCAAGGTAGACTGGGTTTCCGGAACCGCGCTGCTAACGCCAAAAGAAACTTTTTTTCAAATCGGCGGATTTGATGAAAATTTTTTCATGTACTTTGAGGATCAAGATTATTGCCTCAGAGTTAAGAATATAGGCAAAAAAGTTGTTTTTCACCCTGAATTTCAAATAACTCACTACAACGGAAAAAGCTGGTCTGATAAGAAAAAACAGAAAAAGCAGTATTTTCGCTCCCAACAAATATTTTTTAAAAAACATATGCCTTTTCAGGCTAAGGCCTTAAATATTTTGCATAAACTTCTAATGCCTTAATTTTATAACCTTGAATAAACACAAAAATGCCAAAGAGGGGATAATTTCTATATTGTTTATTTTTTCTGTTTTTTTTCTGCCTTTTACTTTTGCTTTAAATCCAAACGACAATATTGATCTGTCTATTGTACGCATTCTGATTCCTTCTTTATTTTTGATTTGGTTGGGAGTTTCTTTGTTTAAAAAAAAGCTTTTCATTGATACTCGCTTTCGTTTTTGGGCGCTTATTGGTTTAGTTTTCTTGTCTTTTGTGTCTATTTTATGGAGTGAAGAGCCTTATTGGGCATTTAGAAAATCTCTTTTCTTGGCCTCCATTCTGCCCATTTATTTTATTAGCTTTTCTTATTTTAAAAATAAGTCAAAATTTAATAAGTTTTCCAAAGCTCTATGCTTTTCTGCTCTCTTGGTGGCTCTGCTGGGAATTGTTCAATTTTTCTCCCAGTTTTTTTTCGATCTAAACTCAATTTTAAGTTTTCATCAAAAGATAACTCCATTTTTTTTGGGGAATAATTTTGCTAAAGAAGTTGCTGAGTACAATAGCTGGTTAGTAAACATTAAAGGCCAAACCATTTTAAGATCTTTTGCTGTTTTTCCCGATCCGCACCTGTTTTCTATTTTTTTAAATCTTTCCCTACCTTTTATTTTATACAACTACCTAAAAACCAAGCAAAAAAGATATTTAATAATAATTTTTCTTGTTTTATTGGGAGTGTTTTTGTCTTTTTCTCGAGCCGGATACTTGGCTGTTTTTGTTTTATTTGTTATCTCAATCTTTTTTTTCAAACCTTTCAAGAAAAATTTTCTGGTTTTCTTGTTTTCCTTGCTAGTTTTTTTGTCTCTTTTGGGTGTATTTCATCAAAGATTTTTATCCGCTTTTAATCTGCAAGAGGGATCTGTATCGGGAAGACTTGAAATGCTAGAAAAATCTTGGCAAGTCTTTAAGGAAAATCCTTTAAAGGGAACCGGAATAGGAAATCTTCCGGCAGTCCTAGATAGCAATAACGACTACAGAAAACCGGTTTATGCTCATAATTTGTTTTTGGATTTCGCCTCGGAGTTGGGGGTGATTGGTTTAACATTTTTATCAATAACCATTTTAGCTCCAATGATTGTGATTTTCAAAAAACCCGGATTAAAAAGAAAAATTATTGCGTTATCTATTTTAGCTCTTTTGATTCACTCCATGTTTGAAACACCTTTTTACTCGGTTAGAGTCTTTCCTTTAATTTTGATTATTCTATCTATATGAGACTTTTACGAGTCTATTCTGTAATCATCTTTGCCCTTCCCTGGATTTATCTTATAAAAATTCCTCTCGAAGAAAAGGGGAGCTTAAACTTGCTTGACATTGCTATTTTTTTACACTTAGGGATTTTTATTTTTCTACTGGCAAAAAAAGGGCAAACTTATAATTTCTTAAGCTGGTTTTTTTCTAAAAAAATACATTTTTTGCTTATTTTGTTGTTTATTTTTATTGCAATATCTTGGTTTTTGAATATGCATAATAACGTTTGGAGCGACCTCGGAATAATCAAAAGCTTTTTTATACTACCCTCTCTTTTTGCTATTTCTTTGGCATATATCAATCGCCAAGATAAAAACTCTATTGATTTTTATCTTAAATTTTACTTGCTTTATTCTTCGGCTCTCGCTTTAGCGTCTTTACCGGCTTTTATTTCCGGCCAATTTTCTTATGACCAAAGAATTTCATTAATCTTCCAATCCCCCAACCAGTTAGCATTTCCCATTTCCTTAGGTTATTTAATTTCCATATATTTTCTTCTTTCTAAAAACAAGTCTTTTCTTTTTTTCTCAATTCTTGCAATTTTGCATTTTTTAGCCGTTTTTTTAACTCATTCAACCGGAGCTATTTTTTCCTTAATTGTATTGACTTTGATATTTTTATTAGTAAAAAAGTACCAGAAACTCCCGCGGAAGTTCTTTGCAATATTGATTATTTCACAAATATTATCCCTTGTTTTTATTATAAATTTATCATTTTTTTTAGATATAACATCCTACAACCCCTTCCAAAACAAAAACTCGCTTGATTCTCGAGCTGTTATTTATTTAGTTTCAGGTAAAATAATTAAAGAAAATTATTTATTCGGAATAGGAGCAAGCGGTTTTCAGGAGAAATACTTAGAAAAACAACCCTCTTTAAAACCCTACCCTCAGTGGGCGGTTCCTCATTCTCACAACTTTTTTTCTCAAATTTGGCTTTCTTTTGGGTTGTGTGGCTTGCTTTTATTTTTTGGTATTATTATTCAAAAAAATATTTCTTTAAAAAACATTTCAACTAACAACTTCAAGAGCGTGTTAATCTTAATCTTGTTGGGGTATTTCCTTCTTCATGGTTTAGTTGATATTCCTTTTTGGAAAAATGAGATGGCTCTGTTTTTCTGGTTTCTTATTTTCATTTAACATTACTCCGGCAAACCGGAAAGAGGAACTTTTTTTATTATTCCGGTTTTCCTGTCAATAAAATAAAGCTCATTCCCTCCTTCGTTCAGCATTAAATTGATAGCATCCACAGAATCTTCCTTGTTTTGGAAATCAACAACACGCTCTTTTTTCCCCGTGTCAATATTAATTCTCCAAAATGTGTCGCTGGAATTAATTTTTCCACTATTCCAATCCGCCGGTAAGCTGTCCCCCTCTGAAAATCCCGTAAGCATTCCACAATACAAGAAATTATTATCCTCAGACCACACGCATTTATCAATCACTGACGGAAATCCCAAAGAATAGTACTCCCTGGTTTCTACTTCCAAATATCCTAACTCTAAAGCATTTTTATTCTCCTCTTTTTGATGGGAGATTAAAATCTTTTTCCCATTCGGAGACCATTTACACTTCAAGCCGTTTTTAAAATCAAAAATTTTCTCTCTTTCTTTTTCCACTAAATCCACTAGGAACAATCCTTCCTTTTCTGCAGAAATTGAATCGTCAACAGGATGATATAAAAAATCCTTACCTCCCGGACGAGCCTTTATTTCAACCTTTTCGTTTTCAGTTTCAATGATTTTTTTCCAGTTTTCGCCTTCTGTTCCCGAAATATCAATCTCGGAAATACCTTGCTCTTCATCAACATAATGGTAAATAATTCCATCCCCAAAAGCATTCCAGGTAGCACTCTTCACTCCTTCTTTAAGCTTATTTGCATCACCCTCGGAGATGTCATAAATAAAAAATCCCTCTTGATTTTCAACAAGAGCTTTTTTTCTGGAAAAAGACCACTGTATTTCATTAATCTCTCCAAAAGGATAAGTTCCAATATTTTTATTAAAATCTCCCCCTGGGGCAACCTCTAAAAAATTGTTGTTGTTGTAATACAAAACTTTTTCCCCGCTTCTATTAAAAGCAGCAGAAGGAATATCCCCCCGAGCAATTGTTTGAGTTATTTTTTCACCCTGTTCCCGATCTTCCTTGTTTTTGGTATCGTTTTTATTTTCTTCAGATTCTATTATTTCCCTAGCGCCATTGTTGTCAAAAAGAGCATCTTTAAATAAATACAAAACACCAAGCACTAAGAACAAAGCTACTGAAATAAAAAATATCTTTTTAGTCATGGAGATTTTTTTTATTTCTTTTTATTAAGCCGGATACTTCTTTTTTGTTATTATCAAGAAAAAATATTCCATAAAGAACAAACCAGAACAATACCACAGAGACCGACAATCTTAATAAAAACACTATATAATCGGGAGCGTTTTGATAAGTAGAGGCCAGAAAGAATTTCACGGTTCCCTTGCCGGCGGTTTCATCTGATTCGTTTGTTTGATCTGTTTTTCTTATTAAAATAGATTTTTTTGTAGTTAGATCTTTTACTCCGGTAACTCCCCAACTTTCTTCTAAGTCGTCGATGTGCTCCTGAGAAAAAACCTTTTCAACCTCTACATCTAAATTAACGCCTCCTCCGGGATTGCCCAAAACATTAAAACCTATTTTTTCATTATTTTCGCTTAGGGTTACTTCCATGTCTTCATTTTCACTAATAAATTCTTCGCTTACCTCCGATCCATTTAAATACCAAGTCAAATTAACATCATCATAATCAACATAACTCGGCACAAGGTCTGCTCTGGCTTCAACTTTTTCACCAACAGTAGCAAAAAACACTTTCTGTGAAACTTTTCCATCCTCAGAGCCATCATCCACTACTCGAGGCCATAATTTGGAATCATTTTCACTTTTAATTATAGCTAATGGATCTGAAACACTTAAAGCCCTATCAGTAGAAATATTTTCCCCTTCTTCCCTCTGAGCCTTAAAGGAAACATTTACAACACTTTTATCCGATCCCAACACGGGAAAATATAGAACATCGCCAATAGCGCAACCATTCTCAAAAATACAATCAGCCGCATTTAAAGGAGCATTGACTTTTTCTCCATTTATTTTCCACACATAACTTTCGTAATCATCTTCCAGGTTAGCCCTTGCGGCCATTATCTGAAAAGGATAAACGGGGCAAAGTTTGTTGTATAAACCGCTGCCGCAAACAAGGTCGCTTGTTTCATATAATCCATCGGGCATTTTTTCAACTTTATAAAAATCAATTTTGGTATCATTCACCACCACTGGAATATCTTCACTAGAGACGCTTACTATGTCGCTACTCTTGTTTTTTTTCACCCTCAAAAAAGTTTTGAGATAAAACTTTTCATCACTTTCCACACCTTTTGAATTCAAAAAATCCTCTTTAACCTTAAAATTAATATCCTGCAACGCTAACCCTTCTGAGTAAAAATTAGAACTAAGACTTTCCTCTGCGCAATCGCCCAATACATCATTTTGGGTACATTCGTCAGTTAACAACTCAGCTCCATTTTCCCCGCTTTCAGCATCTTCTGTACAAGACTCAAGATTATCCTCTTGGCAATAATAAACATCCCACTTGTAATATAAAAGATCCTCGTCCACTCCCTCTTCATCAACACCTGCCTCTACATTTATTTGAGTGTTATACAAATCATCATCCAAATCGGCCTGGGGATTCTTCGGATCATAAGACAATTTCACATTAAGATTTCCTTCTTGTTTTTCATAAACCGGTTTGGTGGCTAAGTAGGTATACCCCAAATCTTCAGACTCATTGTCACACCAATCATTTTCAAAAAAATCATCCATAGAATCCCCGTTTTCATTTTTTTCATCGGTACAAACACCTATTCCCGCCCAGGTTATTTTGTAATAAGGATTGAGACCGGAATCGCCACTGGCAACACCCGCATCAAAAGAGCTCTCTCCTTGGTTGATTTCAAAGTTTGCTTCCTGGTTAAACGAAGAACTAGAACTACTTTCCGAGTTCCCGGAGACTGCGCTGGATTTTGTATCCCCTCCTTGTTCTAAATTAAAATTGTGATCGCTGCTATCGTAAGTTGTAGCACTTTTTCCATCTCCCTCGTTAGTGGGTATCATGGAAGTTCCTTCCACTAAAACTCCAATTCTGTCACCTTTTTTATAATTCCACGTAAATTGCTGTTGCCCCAATCCGGCCAAATCCTCTTCATCCCTAAATCCATCCCCGTCTGTATCGGAACTATTAGGATTCAATCGCCAACAAGCCTCTTCGTTGGTAGTAAACTCTCCGTCTCCGATTTCATAATCATCCTCACAAACTATCTCTTCTCCATTTGCCGGATTTTCAAAACTATCTCCTTCGGGAGCTTCCGGAAATTGGTGCTCGCACTCCACAATCAAATCCTTGCCCGCTTTTGAGGTATTATAATTGTCATTACCTGCAGGATTATTAATTCCAAAGTTATGCTTATAACACCTGGTTATACAATTAGGGTCCACTATCCTTCTTGCTTTATCCGAATAACAATGCTCCTCAAAATGACCTATTCCAGAATAACCGCCGCCCGGCTTACCCCCTCTTCCCGTCGCCCCTCCGAGGGGGGCCGTATAGGCATCATCATCGGGGTCGCTATCTCCTTCGCTGTAATCAATATTAAATAAAAAAGGGTCAAAATCGCCCCTTGCAACCATTCCCATAGCCCTCCTCTTGGCTTTTTCCATCACATCGTCGTCATCAGAGTCGTCTTCTTCTCTAACTAAAAACCAGGTATAAAAAAGGTTTTCATTGGAAGTTTTAAAGTTTAAAGCCGAAGCGGTTGCCGTGACTTTTTCTCCCTCTTTAGGCTCTTTTTTATTGAAAAAAATGCTAGCCTCCGGATAATTAGCTTTTTTCTGGGATCTTCTCAGACTATTCGAATCAAATCCATATCTTTTTTCAACGTCATCCATAACCTCACCGGAAGACGGGATACTCAAAGCATGAACTGCGGAAGATTGAGTCACTAGGCTTACAGCTAACAAAAAACCAACTATTCTAAACATTTTTTTTA